>JBEAUK010000009.1:0-4206 GCA_041161465.1 Planctomycetota bacterium
CCGCCGCCCATGCCGCCGCCGCCACCACCACCGAAGCCGCCGCCGCCGCCGCCGAAGCCGCCGCCACCGCCGCCACCGCCCTGACCGCCCTGCTGGTTGCCCTGGGAAAGCGCAGCGCTCAGGTTGAAGTCAGGAGCGTTGTCGAAGTAGGGAACCTCGAAAAGGAGGTCGCGGATGTCGTAGACGATCGTCAGCGTCTTCTTGCGGAGCATTTCGCCCGAGCTCACGACGACCACGCCGTCCTCGACCGAATAGTCGGGGCGGTCGCCTTCGTCGCCGAGCTGCTCTACGACGCGCTTCAGCGCCACTTCGGCGGGCACGTTGTCGAGCTGGAGCGAGATGGTGTCTTCCGGACGGATACCGACGGCCTCAAGGGCCTTCCAGTCCGGGTAGAAGTCAACACCGCTGACCTCGTTCATGTAGCTGAACACCTGGTCGAGCTGGTTGTTGTTGAAGTTGACCGAGACAGACTTCTGCATCGCGGCCATGGCCTGGCGGTTGACCGCGCTCTCCTGCCAGCCGCTGGCGCCGTTGCGCATGCGGTTGGCGCTGAGCGATGGCCAATCCTCGGGGTACTCGATGAGTCCGCTCACCGAGCGCGGGCCGGGGCCGGCGATGTTGCGCATCGGAGGAACGGTGCGGTCGAGAATGTCAGCCGACATCTCGCCATAGGCCTCCTGGCGACGAACTTCGGTCTTGCTGTAGGCGACATAGAGGCGGCTCGTCTTGAGCACGGCCTGCAGCGCCTGCGCGGCCGGGTTGTTCGGATCCATGAAGAGGATCTCGTCGACAACCTGGATCGCCTCGTCGTACTTCATCTCGAGCTGGAGCTGACGCACGCGGAGAAGACGCTCGTTGATCGCCTTCGTGCGCGCCTCGAGCTCAGCCTTCTGCTTCGCGGCGGACGCTGCGGTCGCCTCGCGGCGAGCGGCGTCGGCCTTGGCGAGCGCGGCGCTGGTCTGACCAACGCTGATCTGCTCGAGCAGCGTGTCGATCTGCTTCGAGAGGTCGCCGTACTCGGCGGCCGGGAAGACCTTCTGATCGCGGTCGAGGCGGAGCTTGGCCTGAAGAGCCTCGCGCTGGGCGCCGGCGTAGTCGCCTGCCGACATCATCTGGCTAGAGTTGGCGATCGCAGCGGTCACCTCGACCTGGCAGCGCTGCTTGCGGAGCGCAAGGTCGGAGCCGACATCGGTGAGGAGCGAGCCCTGGTCGAGCATGGCCTGCGCGCGAGCAATGCCCTTCGCGGCCTCGTCGTCACCGGGAACCGAGGTCTGGAGGGTCGACCAGAGATCGATCGCCTTCTTCCACTCGCTGGTCGACATCGCCTCGCGAGCCGCGGTGCGGTTCGCGTCGATTTCCTTTGCGCGCTGAGCAGCGGCCTGTGCGTCTGCCTCGGCCTGCGCCTTTGCAGCAGCGTCAGCGTCGGCCTTGGCCTTCGCCTCAGCGTCAGCCTTGGCCTTTGCCTCGGCATCGGCCTGCGCCTTCGCGGCAGCCTCGGCCTGGGCCTTTGCCTCGGCTTCAGCCTTCGCAGCAGCCTCGGCCTGCGCCTTCGCAGCGGCCTCGGCCTCAGCCTGAGCCTTCTGCTCGGGCGTCTGCTCAGGAGCCGGGGTCGGCTCAGAGGCGGGCGGCGTGGGCGCATCCTGCGCAAGCGTCATGTTCGACCACGACGCCATCCAGGGCGTCGTACCGACGAGCGCAACCGCCATCAGGCCGGCCACGGTGCGCGTGCTGCGCGCGCCGCTCTGGGTCGTGATGAAGGTCGTCTCGTTCTTCGTGCTGCGCTGCATTCTGTACTCCTGAGCCACCCGTATCAGGTGGTGCGACTACTCGAAACGCTTTACGGATATCCGTCGATCAGCCGAACCCGCTCGCGCGAGCTCGTGTGCTGATCTACGCATGGTCCGTCTCTCCCTTGACTTCACATGAACGAAGTCAGGGCACTGGGTCGCGCAAGGTACCCCCCGCACCGAACTCTCGCAAGGACGGTCGGGGCATGACTGACCGAATCAAGAGGGAAGTTGCCTGACCTCGGGCGGTCATCGAGCGTCGCTGGGGCGCGCGGACGCCCGCGTCCGGCAGGGCCGCGCGGAAATCACGGCAAATCTCTGCGTTTCTCGCGACGCCAGCGCCCTGATCGGGTCGTCACGCGGCGACAACGCGGGCAACATCCGCGGTCGATCGCCTCGGTGGAGAACTTGTCATCCGAGAACAAGATTGGCGCCGTCGCGCGCGGCCCGCGCAGGCCGTCGCGCGGCCGAATTCAGATCGCAGCCAGCGCGGCCTGGGCGTGCTCCATCTCCTGCGCTCCAATAGGCTTACGCGTCTTCATCATCTCGATGAAGACATCGAAGAGGTACGCAGAGTCATGCGGCCCTGGGCTTGCCTCGGGGTGGTACTGCACGCTGAAGATCGGCTTCTTGGTGTGGCGGAAGCCGGCGAGCGTGCCGTCATTCAGATGGATGTGCGTCGGCTCGCCGCCCGCGGCGCGGAGGCTCGTCTCGTCGACGCAGAAGCCGTGGTTCTGGCTCGTGATCTCGACGCGGCCGGTCAGCAGGTTGCGGACGGGCTGGTTGGCGCCGCGGTGGCCGAACTTGAGCTTCCAGGTGGTCGCGCCGAGCGACAGCGCGAGCAGCTGGTGGCCGAGGCAGATGCCGAAGGTCGGCACCTCGCCCGCGACCTCGCGCAGCGTGTCGATCACGGTCTGGACGACGGCGGGGTCGCCGGGGCCGTTCGAGATGAAGAGACCGTGCGGCTTGAGCGCTCGGATTTCCGCGGCGGTCGCGGTGTGCGGGAGGAAGTGGACCTCGCAGTTTCGCTCGACGAGGTGGCGGTAGATGTTGCGCTTCGCGCCGCAATCGATGGCGACGACCCGGAACGCGCCGGTCGGCGCATCGGCCGGCGATGGCTTCGAATCGACGAACATTCCGCCGCGCGGGGCCCACTCGCCGAGCGCCTCTTCGTAGCGGCCGCTGCAGCGCGGCGAGACCTTGGCGGCGAGATTCGCACCCGCCATCGATGGAATGGCCTTCGCGCGGGCGACCAGCTCGAGGTCGCTGGCCTGCGCGACGGAAACCGCGGAAATCACGCCGCGCATCGCGCCGCCGATGCGCAGGCGACGGACGAGCGCGCGGGTGTCGATGCCTTCGATCGCTGGCACGCCGGCCTCCTCGAGCCAGTCCGAAAGCCCGCGCGTGGCGCGCTGGTTCGAGACGATCTGCGAGAGTTCGCGGACGACGAAACCGGCCACGCACGGGGTCGCGCTCTCGATGTCTTCCGGCGCCACGCCGTAGTTTCCGATCTCGGTGGCGGTCATGGTGAGGATCTGCCCGGTGTACGAGAGATCCGTCAGCGCCTCCTGATAGCCGCACATCGCGGTGTTGAACACGACCTCGCCCATGCCTTCGAGATCCCGGAGGGATCCGCCAAAGGCGCGTCCGTGGAAAACCGTCCCGTCCTCAAGGGCGAGGCGCGCGAGTTTCGTCGTAGCCATAGGTTCTGAGTGTAGCCGAAGGTAGAGTGGCGAAACCGTGCCTTGGCCCGCGATTCCTTTCCTCGCGTTGGCAGTGACGGCGGCCGTCGCGCCGCCCCCGCCGTCAGCACCGGCGCCGCGCGCCAAACTCGACTCCAACCGTCTCGACTTCAACCCTCTCGACTTTAACAAGGATGTCCGGCCGATCCTGTCGGACCGCTGCTTCGCCTGCCACGGCCCCGACTCGGGCACGCGCAAGGCGGGCCTGCGGCTCGACAC
This sequence comes from Planctomycetota bacterium, assembly GCA_041161465.1. Taxonomy (GTDB): domain Bacteria; phylum Planctomycetota; class Phycisphaerae; order Phycisphaerales; family SM1A02; genus QWPT01. The sequence goes on from JBEAUK010000009.1 coordinate 3,749, forward strand.
CCCCGAAGGCGCGTTCGCAGCGCTGCGCGGCGGCGGCCACGCGATCGTGCCCGGCAACCTCGACCTGAGCGAGGCTGCGGCGCGGATCCGCTCGAGCGACCCGGACGATGTCATGCCGCCGCCCGAGCTCAAGCGGCCGCTGACCGACGAGGAGCGCGCGACGCTCCTCCGCTGGATCGAGGAAGGCGCGGAGTACCAGCCGCACTGGGCGTTCGTGGCGCCCGCCGCCCCCGCCGCTCCCGCGGCTCGCGACGCCGCGTGGGCGCGCGACCCGCTCGACGCGTTCGTGCTGGCGCGGCTCGAGCAGGCGGGCCTCGCGCCCGAGCCCGAGGCCGACCGCGCGACGCTCTTGCGCCGCGCCGCGCTCGCGCTCACGGGGTTGCCGCCGACGCCCGAGGAGATCGACGCCTTCGCCAGGGACACGGCGCCTGATGCCTACGAACGCCGCGTCGACGCGA
>JBEAUK010000061.1:0-17639 GCA_041161465.1 Planctomycetota bacterium
AGGGAGGCGATCGACGCGGGGGTCGGCTGGCTGTTCGAGAACATCGTGGGGGTGCTCCAACGACCCTGAGGGTCGAGTTGGGGAGTATCGCCCCTGCGGGGCGGAAGCGTCAAGCGCAGGAGGCGTTGGAAACACGGTTTCACGGTGATACGCAGCCCCCGGATCCGCCCGAACGAACCTCGCCCGCCGACGGCACCTCCCAGCCTCGCTATCCTCGCCCCCGTGTTCACTGGCCTCGTCCAAGCCCTCGGCACCATCCGCGCCATCGAGGCGCGCCCTGGCGCTACCCGCCTTGTCGTCTCGATTGACGGATGGGGTCACCGACCTGACCTCGGTGGCTCGATCTCGGTCAACGGCTGCTGCCTGACGGTGGCTGCGCTCGAGGACGCTCCGGAGCCCACGCTGGCATTCGACATGATCCCGCAGACCCTCGCGGTCACCGCGCTCGGGCGGGTCGTGGTCGGCGACCGAGTGAACCTCGAGCACGCCGCGACGCCGAACACCTTCCTCGGCGGTCATGTGGTGCTCGGCCATGTCGACGGCCTCGCCGAGGTGGTCGGGCTCTCGACCGACGGCGAATGGCGCGTGCGACTTCTGCTGCCGGGAGAGCTCGGGCGTTACGCGGTCGACAAGGGATCGATCACGCTCGACGGCGTGTCGCTCACGATCGCACGGGTCGAGGAGACTGCGCGCGGGACGGTGATCGATGTGTGCCTGATCCCGGAGACGCTTGCGCGCACGAATCTCGGAGCACGCACGGTCGGGCACCTCGTGCATGTCGAGGCGGACTACCTCGCGAAGCTCGTCGCGCGACAGCTCGAGTGGCTGAAAAATCGCTAGGGCTCACGCCGCGAGGCGGGCTCTGCTCACGCCGCGAGGCGGGCACTCTCGAGCTCGCCGACCGAAATGCACAGCAGCGTCAGGTCGTCTGCTTGGTGCAGTGAGCCGAGCTGCGCGTCGATGCGCGCCGCGATCTCCTGCACGATCGCATCGGGATCGTTGACCTCGGTCATGTTCCCGAACTCCTTGACATGGCTGGGCGTGCCGTCGTCGGTGAACGCCTGCTCGAAGCCGTCGGAGTAGAAGAGGATCTTGTCGTTCGGCTCGAGGTCGAGCTCGATCTCGTTGTAGACCTCATCCGGGAAGATGCCGAGGAGGCCGCCGTCGCACTCGATCTGGCGCGGCGCCTGTCCGGGCCTCAGCAGGATCGCGGGCGGATGCCCGGCGACCGCGAGGCGAAGCTTGCGCGAACGACAATCGAGCACGCCCGCGATGGCGGTGGCGAATCTCGTTGTCGCACGCTGGTGTTCCGCAAGGCGCGTGTTGGCGCGGGCGAGCGTCTCGCCAGGCCCAAGCAGGCGCAGCTGGCCCTGCACGCGCTCGGTGGTCTCGAGCGAGCGGCAGACGGCCATGCCGAGGAGCGCAGCGGGAATGCCGTGACCCACGGCATCCGCGAGGAAGATCGACAGGCGATCGTCGTCAAGCTGCTCCACGTGGTAGACATCGCCAGAGACCTGCGCGAGCGGCCGGTAGAAGGTCGCGATGCGCACGCCGTGAAGTTCTGGAACCGGAAGCGGGAGGAAGTCGCGCTGCACGAGCGCTGCGAGCTGCAGCTCCTCGTTGCGTTCCTCGAGCTCGTTGCGCATCGAACCGACGAAGCGGTTCAGGAGCGACAGTTCGCGCCGCGCATCGCGCAGCGTCGGCGCACAGGCCACGATGCCGCGCAGGTACGGGACGAGATCGGTGCCGCAGCGCGACGAGTGCATCGAGTCGGCCGGAGCACGCACGCCGCGGGCGGCGAGCACATCGCTCACGACGAGGACGCGGACCGCGTTCGGCAGGTGCGATTCACCATCGGGCTGCTCGATCGCCTCGAGGGTCGCATCGACGGTCTCTTCGGCGGCCGCGGGATCTTCACCCGCGAAGATGATGATCGCCTCGACATCGAGGTGAACCGGTGCGCCGGAGGAGGTGTGAAGCGCGTCGGTCGTGAGATGCGCTGCGGAGACACCGCGCAGTTCGCGACCGATGCGGTTGCGCCAGTCTTCTGCTGCCGTGAAGACGGACTCCGTGCTCACGATGGCAATGCGCAGGCTGGTGCGGGGGTGGTCCATAAAGCTCGATCCGTTCGGCCGGAAGGGTCACACAGAGTGACCCAAATCACGGTCAGGATCGGCTCAACGGATGAAGGGCTTGAGAGCCTCTCGGTCGAATTCGGCACGGCTGCCGCGGCGAACCCCCAGCGGCGCGAGGGTGCCGGGGGCGACCTCGAGCGCGAATCTGGCCTTGCCACCCGACGGATAACGGACGAGCCGAGCGAGGTAGTCCGCCTCGCTCTCCCCGGCCGCCTGCAGGGGTTCCTTGGGCATGGTGTGGACCGCGGTCACGAAGCCCTGTGAGTCGAGGAAGGCGATGTCGAGGTCCATGACGCAGCCGCGCATCCAGAAAGTGCGCTCTGCCGCATCGGTGAACGCGAAGAGCATTCCCTCGTCGGGGGCGAGGCTCGCGACGCCGCCGAGACCCTGCTCGCGAGCGGCTTCGTCGAGCGCGGGCTTGCAGCGGAAGGTCTTTCCGCCAACCGTCACATTGATCGCGGTGGGTGCGCTCGCCGGCGTGTTGTCGCACGAAGCGAGAGGAATCGTTGCGGCGAGGGCGAGCGTGCCGATGGCTGCGAAGGCGAGGGAGCGCATGCGTGAATCAGAAGCGGTCGCGAGGGGCGCGTCAAGCACCTCGGAGCCAATCGAGATCGGCGTCCGTGAAGACGCTCGGATTGCCGTGCGCGGCAAGTGCCTTCTCACGCATGGCTTCGGGCGAGGCGAGGTCGATCAGGTCGCCCGCGGCGATCGGCTTGCGCGCGGGCAGGAACCCGAGGCTCCACGCGCACCAACCGATGAGGCGCTCGACCTCGACGCCCGATTCCCGCAGCGCTGCGAGGCTGTGCGAGCCGTGGCGCTTCGCGAGCCGCTTGCCGTCGCTTCCGTAGACCAATGGCACATGCCACCAACGCGCGTGCGGAAGCCCAAGATGCCGCGCGATGATCTGCTGGCGTGCAGCGCTCGCGAGGAGATCGTCCCCACGGACGACATCGGTCACGGCTTGTCGCGCGTCATCCACGACCACGGCGAGCTGATACGCAGGCACGCCGAGCTTTGTCCACACGACGAGGTCCCCGGCCTCGAGCCCGGGGTCGAAGGTGTGTGCGCCGAGCAACTCGTCCGACACCGACTCGGCGGCCGGATCGATGCACAGCCGATGGTTGGCGAGCCAGTCGCCTGCCGATTCACGGAGCACGCGTGACCAAGGCTCGGGTGCGCGCAGTTCGGGCGGGTAGCGCGTCTCGCCGTCGTCCGCGTGCGGGGCGCTTGCAGCGCTCCGGATCTCGCTGCGCGAGCGGTCGCAGCGGAAGGTCAGTCCACGAGCGGCGAGCGACTCGAGCGCGGCGCGGTAGGGGGCGAGGTCGGCTGATTGGACGAGCGACTCGCCGTCCCAGTCGAGTCCGATCCAGCGAAGGTCGGCGAGGCACGCGTCGTGGGCGCCCGGCTTCACGCGACCGAGATCGAGGTCCTCGATTCGAAGGACGACCTTCCAGCCTTCGTGGCGCGCCAGGGCCCATGTGGCGAGAAAAGTGCGTGCATTGCCGATGTGGAGCGCTCCCGACGGGGTCGGGGCGAGTCTGGTGACGCGTTGGGCGGGCGTCGGCATGCGCGTCAAGCGTACGCGAGGTCGGGAAGGCTTACACTACCCGCCATGTCGCTTACCAAACTCAGCGATGGTGAGATCGCAACACGCCTCGAGGAGCTGACCGAATGGTCGCAGCCTGGCGAGGAGATCCAGCGGACCTATCGGTTCAAGGATTTCGTCGAGGCGATGGCGTTCGTGCAGGCGGTCGCGGCCCATGCGGAGGCAGTGCAGCATCACCCCGACATCCTGATTCGCTACAGCCGCGTCACGCTCTCGCTGTCGACGCACGATGCGGGCGGGATCACGGACAAGGACTTCGACTTCGCACGCGCGGCCGATGGGCTGGCGCGCAAATACGCGTCTTGAGGGCTCGCGAGTCGCGCTCTTCCGCGCGGCCGTCGCAGCCGCCGTTCAGAGCTGCGCGATCTCTCGGTCGAGCAATCGCTGCGTCGCCGCGGCGTCGGCGAGCGTGACGGGCGCCTCCGCGTCGCCTGCGCGGATCGCGCCGACAAGCGCTGCGATCTCGTGGTCGTACCCCGTTCCCGTCGGATAGTCGCGGCCCGCGAGCAACGCGCGCTGCACGCCTTCCTCGACGACGACAAGCTCGTGCTCGCGGCCGAGCCGGAAGTCGATCACCGCACGCTCGCACTGGATCGACGCCACCATCATGAACGCGAAGTTCGGGTCGTCCATCCAGCCGCCTTCCGCCTCGACGATGAGCCCGGCGTTCGGCCCCGACTCATAGCGATAGCGCGTGTCGACATGCATGCGCGTGCCTCGCGACTCGACCGTCGCCGGGTCGCCGAACGCGAAGCGCGCGAAGTCGGCGTCGTGGATGTGAAGGTCGACGATCGCCCCGCCCGAGCGTGTCACATCGAGGTAGAAGTCTTGGCTCCACGACGGTCGCGCACCGAGCCGTCGGAACGAAGCACGCATCGGACGACCGAACCTCGCGGTGCGCACGGCCTCCGCCATCCACCGCCACGCCGGCCAGAAGCGCATGCAGTGCGCCGGCATGACGAGTACGCCCGCGGTGCGTGCATCGCGATCGAGTTCGTCGATCAGACGCGCGTCGAGCGCAGTGGGTTTCTCGACCAAGACATGCTTTTTCGCCCGAATCGCAGCCCGCACGAGGTCGACATGGGTGTCGGTCGGCGTGCAGATCGAGACAAGCTCGATGTCTGGGCGCGCAAGCAGTTCATCGAGGCTCGCGGCGCGCGGAAGCGAGGCGATCAGCGCGTCGGCGCCGCCGCCGGTGATGAGGTTTCCCGAGGCAGCCGTGCGTTGCGCAGGGTCGTACACGGCGCGGACCGAGCAGCCGGCGGCGGCCGCGTAGGACGCGAGATGCGTGCGGCCCATGAAGCCGAGGCCAACCACGCCGACGCCAACCGCGCCGACGCCCACCGCGTCCACGCTCACGCCTGCGGCGTGAACACCACGCCGCTCTCCATGTAGAAATTGACGATGTCGCCCGGGAGGAAGCTGCGGGCCGACTGGTCGGCCGACAGCGTCACCCACATCGGGACGACGGCCTGGAGCAGCAGGCGGTTGCCCGTCGGATCGGTCTCGCGCACGCGTCCCTGGACGATGCGTGGATGTCCTTCGACCGGCTCGATGAACTCGCCGCCCGCATGGGAGCGGTGGAGCTTCTGAGCGCGACCCGACAAGACGCCGCTCACGCGCTTTCCGACCGCAACCGAGGTCGAACCGCCCGACACCAGGTCGAGGACATATTCGGTACCCGGCACGGACAGCACATACGAACGCGCTCCACCGGCCATCGCGGCGTCACGGACTTCCTCAAGGCGAACGGTGCAGGTGGAACTGGCGGTCGGTGCGGTCTGCATGGGTCGTTCTCGGCTGATGGTTCGTCCGGCCCTCGAGAGGTCTCAGGCGGCGGATCGGGTGGGGGAAAGATACACACTTCCGAAGCGCCTACCATGCAGGCCCTGTGCTGCTCCTGATCGACAACTACGACAGTTTCACCTTCAACCTCGTCCAGAGGTTCGGCGAGCTCGACCGATTCCTGCGGATCGAGGTCGTGCGGAACGACCAGATCACGGTCGAGGAGGCGGAGGCTCTGCGTCCATCGCGGCTGGTGATCTCGCCAGGCCCGTGCACGCCGCGCGAGTCGGGAGTCAGCGCGGCGCTCATCCAGCACTTCAAGGGTCGCATCCCCATCCTCGGGGTGTGCCTCGGGCATCAGACGATCGGTGATTGCCACGGCATGCTCGTCCGGCGCAACGACGAGCCGGTGCACGGCAAGACCTCGGAGATTCATCACGACGGTCATGGGCTCTTCGAGGGCCTGTCGAATCCGTTCGTGGCGACGCGCTATCACTCGCTCGTCATCGATCCGGCCACGATCTCGCCAGAGTTCGAGAAGACCGCGTGGACTGCGAAGGGCGAGGTGATGGGGCTTCGGTGGAAGGCGCCTTCGGGCGCGTCGCCGCTCGAGGGTGTGCAGTTCCACCCCGAGAGCTTCCTGACGAAGGAAGGCCCGCAGCTGCTCGAGAACTTCCTCCGAATGATCTAGGCGTTTCGGAGCGCGCGCTGCTGCGGCTCGCTCTGGTGCTGTCCACGCCGAAGGCGACTGCCGCAAGCGGCCGCCGCTACGACCGAAGCGCGCCGCGCACGGCATCGGCTCTCGCCGCGCGATCGTCGCGACCTTGGCCGAGCTCGCCGCCCGAGGTGCGCGCAAGGTGCGCCGGCTGAACCTCGAGGAGCAGGCGGTCGACCAGCGATCGTTCGATGTCCGTGATCCGCCCGAGCGCGACGCCAAGCCGCACGCGCGAGAGGAACTTGATCGACTCATCGAGCGCAAGGAGCCTGCAGTTGCGCAGGATTCCAAGCGCGCGGTGCACGCGGTCGTCGAGCGAGGCGAGGTCGCGCGCCATCAGCGTCCGACGCGCGGCGCGTTCGTACTCGACGAATCGCGGCACGATCACGCCGGCGAACTCCTCGACGAGATCATGCTCGCTTCGACCAAGCGTGGTCTGGTTCGAGACCTGGAAGAAGTCGCCGAGCGCTTCGGTGCCCTCGCCGTGGAATCCGCGCACCGCGAGGTGCATGTCCTTCGCGGCGCGCTGCACCTTGTCGAGTTCCTCGAGCATGCGCAGCGCCGGCAGATGCATCATGGCGCTGACGCGAATGCCTGTGCCGAGATTCGTCGGGCACGCGGTCAGGTAGCCGAAGCGGGGGTGGAAGGCGAACTCAAGCGAACGCTCGAGCGAGCGGTCGAGCTCGAACATGCGCTCCGCGAGCGGCGCGAGCTGCATGCCCGGCGCGAGCATCTGGAGCCGCAGATGGTCTTCCTCGTTCACCATCACGCTCGTGGTCTCGTCGGCGGAGATCGCCACGCAGCGCGGGTGAGGCGCCTCGACGAAAGGCCGGGAGATCAGGTTGCGCTCGAAGAGCATCAGCCGGTCGAGCGCCGCCGTCGCCTGCACATTCACCCAGCGCGTGCCCGCCTCGAACGGACCGCCGAGTCGCGCTGCCTGCACGCGGTGAACCACATCCGCAAGCTGCTCGGGCGAAGAGCGGTTGACGAAGTTGAAGCCGATGAGGTTGCGCGCGAGCCGCACCCGGCTCGAAAGCACGCAGTCGGCCATGGGCGCCTCGCGGTGATCCGCCGGATCGACGCCGATCAACGGCGAGCGCATGGCAGCGCCCATCCCGAGGCGACCGCGGGAATCGGCCGGATGCCGTGCATCGTCCGCTGCGCTCACGATGGCGCACCTCCCGAGGGAGAGCATCCGTCTTCCGCCGCGGGCATCGCGGCACGCGCGGCATCGGCGTCGACATCATCCGCCGTCGCCAGGTCGCCGCCGACCTCGGAGAGGCGGTCGCGCAGACGCGCCGCGCGCTCGTACTCCTCCCGCGAAACGGCCTCGCGGAGTTCGCGCGCCAGTCGGTTTCGAAGCGCGGCGCGGTCGACGAGATTCGCCGCGTGCGCGGGGTGTCGCCCGACATGCGCGGTGGCGTTGGCCTGCGCGCGCTCGATGATGGCGCCAAGCTCCTGTTCGAACGATCGGTAGCAGAGCGGACAGCCGACGAGCCCGGTCTCGCGCACCTGCGCCATCGTCAGGCCGCACGACGCGCACGCCTTGGGCTGGCGCGGTGCCGCGGCACGCGCTTGCCCGAGCAGCTTTCCGACGACCAACGCCGGGCCTTGAGAGGTCGGCAGGATGAATCCACGCTCCTGTGCGTGCTCGGCGCAGAGATGCACCTCGGCCTTGAGACCGTTCCGGACGACGATCTCATGCACGACAGCAGGATTTGGACAACAGTCGCAGGTGCGTTCCATCGGGTCGATTCGTCAAGCGGCGGTACGCATTGCGCACGCGCGGCGCAACGAAGGCAAGACACACTCTAGTCGCCTCCGCCCGATTTCATCGGCTTTCTCACGGGTTTTTCCGCAGGGAGCGGCGGCGGGGCGCCCCTCAGGCCGTCGCGAGCGCCGCCCGCACTCGCACCAGCGACTCCAGGATGCCTCGGACGGCATCGAGCGGCTGGATCGTGCCTGCGTCCGAGCTCGACCGCTTCGGGTCGGGGTGGCACTCGAGAAACACCGCGTCCACGCCGACGGCCACGGCGGCGCGCGCGAGCTGGGCGCATCGGTCGGGCCGACCGCCCGTCGAGGTCTTGTCGGCGCCAGGGAGCTGGGTGGAGTGCGTGGCGTCGAAGCAGGTCGGGGCGCCGAACTCACGCCCGATGTCGATCAGATCCGCAAGACCGATCACATCGGTGATGAGACGGTTGTAGCCAAACGATGTTCCGCGCTCGGTCAGCATCATGCGCGTCGCGCCACCTTCGCGAAGCTTCTCGAGGGCGTTGCGCATCTCGGCGGGCGACATGAACTGACCCTTCTTCACATTGACGGCACGACCCGTCTCGGCGGCTGCGGCGAGAAGGTCGGTTTGACGGCAGAGAAACGCGGGAATCTGAAGGAGATCGACGGCCGCCGCGGCAGGCGCCGCCTGCCGCGGATCGTGGATGTCGGTCGTGGCCGGAACTCCAAGCCGATCGCGCATGGCGGCGATGAGATCGAGCCCCTTCTTCAGTCCCGGTCCACGCGGGCTCTTGATGCTCGAGCGATTCGCCTTGTCGAAGCTCGCCTTGAAGACATAGGGCAGCTTCAGGTCCGCGCAGATCGCGGCAACGGTCTCGCCGATCCGGATGTTGGTCGCATCGTCCTCGAGGACGCATGGCCCGGCGATCACGAGCAGCGGTCGCTGCGGACCCGGGCCCGCTGCGAACCACGCGTCGAGGGCTGCGGCATGGCGGCTTGGCGCGGAAGCGGTGGCAGGCGTGGTCGTGGTCGGCTGAGACATGGTTGGCTTGGCGGGCGATACGCGGTTTGTGGGAGTCGACGCGCCTCCAAGGGGTCGAAACCACCCCTCGTGGGCCGCGCCACACGGAGAGTGTACGGGGAAGCGCCGAACGAGCCGTGCGTGCCCCGCAGCAGGGGTCAGCGGGTGCATCTGAAGGGATTCTGCGGCGGAATCGGAGAGTTCCGCAAAGGTGCGCTTCGGATCGGTCGAAGTCCTGAAGTGTGGACCTGTGGGCGGATTTCGCTTCGGGCGTGTGCCCGAAGACCCCGCAGCCAGACGGAAGTCGGAGCACGCGGCCATGGACAAGCTTCCGCTCGATCCCGACGCCTTCTCGGCGCATGTCATCGCGCTGCTGCTTCAGCAGTTCCCGGATCGCAAGGCGGCCGTGACCGGCCCGCTTCATGTGGTCTTCGATGGCCGCCACCTCGGTCTCGAGAACCTCTACCGAATGGTGCTGCGCGACCCGGGCAATGGCGAGGAGATCATCGAGAACTACCTCGACCGCCTGCTCGAGGGCGACCAGATCTCGGGAGCGCCGCTTCCGTTCTCTGTGGTGCGGACGCGCATCATGCCGCGCATCCAGCCTGAGAGCATCTTCGAGCATCTCGATCGCGAGCAGGTCGCGCATGTTCCGTTCGTGAACAACACCGTCATCGTGTTCGTGATCGACCTGCCGCAACTCACGGTGTCGATCACGACCGAGCAGATGATCCGCTGGGGCCTCCAGTGCGACGACCTCGATGCGCTCTCCCGCGAGAACCTCGCGCGCTATGCGCCGGACCTCGAGGTGCGCGTCGTCGATTCGCACGACGGCGGCCGTGCCGCGATCGTCTCGCAGCAGGACGGCTACGACGCGGCGCGGCTGCTGCTGTCGACGCTGCACGACCGGCTCTCGCGCGAGATGAAGGGCGATTTCTATGTGGCGACGCCCGCGCGCGACACCTTCATCGCGATCAGCGTCGGCCCGGATCCGTTCGTGGGTCGGCTCAAGCAGCGCGTGGAGGACGACTTCCGCCGCCTCCCGTATCCGATCACGCGCGAACTCTTCTATGTGACGCGCGACGGCGTGGCCGGCACCGCCGCCTGACCGCGGCTACTTCGTCGACTTGCCGCCCGTCGCGGTGCCGCTCTTCGCAGCGCCCTTCGCTCCAGCCTTCGCACCTTCCTCGGCCAGCAGCGACTCGATCGCGGCCTCGACGCTGCCGTTTCCGATGTCGGCGCCACGCAGGTGTCCGTCGCGATCGATGATGTAGTAGTCGGGATAGCTGTCGACCACATAGCTTGCGTTCGCCTCGCCGCGGGTGTCGAGGCACACGGTGTACTCGATCCCCTTCGAGCGGACGATGTCGAGCATCTTCTCGCCGCCCTCCGGATGGCACACGCCGACGAGCACCACGCCCTTGTCGGCGTACTTCTTGGCGAGGGCGTTGTTCTTCGGAATGCTGGCGATGCACGGACCGCACCAGGTCGCCCAGAAGTCGAGCACGACGATCTTGCCCTTGAGTTCCTCGAGCGAGGTCGCCTTGCCGACCGCTTCGCCAGCGGGCTTCCACTGCGAGATCGCGCCGAGCGATGGCGCTACCGGACACTGGTCGAACCGCGCCACCTGCCCGCGGCGACGACCGTCGCCCTCGAGGAGTTCGCGAGGCAGCCGCTCCTTGCGCGCGCCGGTCGCGCCCGAGGGCTTCACGACGATCTTTCCGCCGGAAGTCGACGACGAATCCGATGGAGCGCTCGCGGGCGCGGCCGTCGTGCCAGCGGGAGTCGTGGTCGTCGTGGCAGTCGTGCCAGTCTCATTTCCACCCTCTGCCAGCAACTTCTGGACGACGGCTTCCACATGCTTCGGCTGGAGCCCGACCGCGCGGACGATGCCGCGTCGATCGATCACCGCGTAGGTCGGCCAGAAGCCGACATTCCAGGCCTTGGCGCTCTTGCCGCCGTCGTCGACGGCAAGCGGGTAGTTGATCTTGTGGGCGTTGACGGCGGCCTGCATGTTTTCCGCGCCGCGCGCCGCGTCGTGGATGCCGAGGATCACGAGCCCATCGGCCGCGTGGTCGCGCATCAGCTTCACGTTCTCGGGGATCGCCGCCATGCACGGGCCGCACCAGGTCGCCCAGAAGTCGACCACCACGACGCGCCCGCGGAGGTTCGCCAACGGATCGCCCTTGCCATCCTTGCCGACGATCGCCTCGATCGCCGCGGGGTCGCCCATCCAGCGCGTCGCGGTGATCGGCGGCGGCGGCTTGCCCACCATCGCGCGATGCGCGTTGGCCACGGATCCCTGGCGCCAGAACCACTCGTCGGGAAACTCGCCCGCTTGGTTGGAGCGTGCCGGGGGATCTTCGCTGCGCGCATGCGTCTCAGACAGGGTTGCGAATGGAGATGCGCACAGAAGCGCCGCGACCGTGAGGAGCGTCTTCATGTCGGAAGCGTACCGCGCAACGCGGCGTTCAGCGCGGGCCAGCGACGATCTTGCGCTCGCTGGCGTCTTTGTTGAACAGGGTCACATTCCCTGAACCCTTGTCATCGACGCCGACGCGCACGAGGTCCTTTCCTTCGTTCGAACGGACGACCACAGCGCCTCCGGCCGCATCCTCGGCCGCGCCCGCCACCACGAGCGGCACGCCCGATCCCGAGAAGAGGTTGAGGAGCCCGCCGTTCGAACCAGCCAGCAGCGCGAGCGCGCGCCGGCCGTTGCGCGACAGGCTGATGGCGCCGCCGTCTTCCTTGCCGCTCTCCGCGATGAGCGTGGCCGTTCCCTGCATCGTTCCGAGCGCGAGCCGTCCAGCGCCTTCCGCGTTGACCGCCGCCGCGAAGACGGGGTTGCCGCCGTCGTTGTAGAGCTGGACAAGGCCGCCCTTCGCGATCGTCGGGTTTGCGCCAATCGACGCCACCGCGCGCTCGCCGCCGGCGCGGCACACGACCATTCCGCCTCCCTCGTTCGTCTCGAGCGACGCAAGACGGTTGCCGTCCTTCGACAGGATCTCTGCGCTGCCCCCGGCGGCGCCGGCCTCAAGCTTGGCGGCGCCGGACTGCGCGAGGGCGATCACCACCGACTCCTTCTCGCTCACCGACGCGCTGACGCGCTGCGGGCCATCCTTCGCCGCGAGATCGAACTCGCCGCCCGACTCGCCCGCGCGAAGGCGAGCCATCGTCACGCCGCTCGGTGAGGCAAGCCCGAGGCTGCCTCCGAGGGCGGTCGCCTGGAGGATCGCCGCGTCCTTGTTGTCGGCGTCGGCGAGTCGGACTGCGCCGCCGCCCTCGAACGCGCCTGCAGCGACGAGGGGATTGCCAGAGCGGTTCGCGAGCGACAGGCGCGCGCCGTGCTGCGCGGACTCCAGCACGCCGACGACCTTGTCCTCGGGAGCGCCGAGTTCGAGGCGGCCGCCCGTGCGCTGCGCGTAGGCGCTCACCATAGCGTGGCCGTCCTTCGACCAGAGGATGAAGTCGCCGCCGAGCTCGTTCGAGCCGAGGCGAGCGGTGTTCGCGCCCGCTGCATTCCAGAGGTCGAGGCGTCCGCCCTGGGGCGAACTCATCGCGACAAGCGCGACGCGACCCGTGTCGTCGACGATCTCGAGTCGCTTCGTCTGCACGAGCGGCAGGATCTCGGGGTTCTTCATCGCGAACAAACCAAGCGCGAGCCCGACGGTCGCGAGCCCCGCGAGGAGCCGCGCGGAGCGCGTCTCGCGGCGGAGACGCCCGACCTCGGCCTTCAGCAGGTCGAGATCGCGGCGGTCGGCCGCGTCAAGGGTGCGAGAATTCGGCTGCGTCTGAGGCTCTGGCTGCATGCGTGCTCCTCGCGGGATGCGCGGGTCTACATCGAGTCGCCGCGTCTTCCACGGCGAGCGGTTAGCATATCGGCGATATCTCGCGCGGTTGCCGATTGACGCCGTCGACGAGACCGAGAGGATGCGATCTATGGCGAAGAACGACCGTACGAAGGAGATGCGCCCGCAAGGCGCCGGACCGCTGGGTGTCGCGCTGATCGGCACCAAGTTCATGGGTCGCGCGCACTCGACCGCGTGGGGCAAGTGCGCGCAGTTCTTCGACCTCAAGCGTCCGCCCGCGATGCGCGTGGTGGCCGGACGCAATGCCGTCGAGACGACGGCGTTCGCCGCGAAGTGGGGTTGGCAGAACTCGACCACCGACTGGCGCGAGGTGCTGAAGGACGACTCGGTCGAGCTCGTCGATGTCTCGACGCCGAACCATCTCCACGCCGAGATGTCGATCGCCAGCCTCGAGGCGGGCAAGCATGTCGCGTGCGAGAAGCCGCTCGCCGGCACGCTCGCCGACACGAAGAAGATGGTGCTTGCCGCGCGCGCGGCGGCGAAGAAGGGCGTCCGCACCTTCGTCTGGTACAACTATCGCCGCTGCCCGGCCGTGGCGCTTGCACACCGGCTCGTGCGCGAAGGCCGCCTCGGCCGAATCTTCCATGTGCGCGCGTCGTACCTCCAGGACTGGGGCGGCCCCGACACGCCGCTCCTCTGGCGATTCCAGGCCGATCAGGCGGGGTCGGGCGCGCATGGCGACCTGAACGCGCACATCATCGACATGGCGCGCTTCATCACGGGTGACGAGGTCATCGAGGTCGCCGGCGCCATCGAGGAGACCTTCGTCAAGGAGCGCGCGGTCGTCGCGAACGCAGGCGGCGAGATCTCGGGCAAGGGCGCGAAGTCGTCGGGCTCGGGCAAGAAGTCCGGCAAGTCGACCGTCGACGACGCGGTGCTCTTCCTCGCGCGCTTCAAGCAGGGCGCGATCGCGAGCTTCGAGGCCACGCGACTCGCGACCGGCAACCAGAACCGCAACAACATCGAGATCAACGGCGAGAAGGGCTCGATCCGCTTCGACTTCGAGCGCATGAACGAACTCGAGTGGTGGGACCACACGCTCGAGCCGAAGCTGCGCGGATGGAGCCGCATCATGTGCACCGACGGCTCGCACCCGTACGCAGGGCACTACTGGCCGGCTGCGCACCTCATCGGCTACGAGCACGGTTTCATCAGCCAGGCCGCGGACATCTGCGCGGTGGTGGCGGGCGGTTCGTCGGTCGTTGCGCTGCCTGACTTCGAGGATGCCTACAAGACGCAGTGCGTCCTCGAGGCCGCGATCCGCAGCGCGCGCGAGCGCCGTCCGGTGCCGATCCGCGAGCTCGATCGGTTCTGACCGCTCCGGGCCGTCTTCGCGGCCCCCGGTCCTCTGCGTTCTGCCCTCAGCCCTCGGCAGCGCCAGTCGCGGCCACTGCGCCTGCACCCCGCGATATTCCCCTCAAGGAGGGCTTCGCAGCGGTGTACAGTGTTGGACCCGTCCCTTCGGTCCGTCCCCATGCGAGAAGTTCCGCAGCCACCGTCGTCCCGCCGCGCCGCCGAGACGCGCGCCATGAGCCACTTCGAGATCGAGCAGCATCTCGAGCGGGCCGTCGGCGCGCTCAAGTCGCTGCAGAAGCGCGACGGTCACTGGTGCGCCGAGCTCGAGGGCGACTCGATCCTGCAGAGCGAATACCTGCTGATGAAGTGGATCCTCGGGCAGGAGGGACAGCCGCTCGTCGATGGTCGTCCTCCGCAGACCTTGCAGCGGATCCTCGCGTACCTCCGATCGCAGCAGCGCGAGGACGGTGGTTGGGGCCAGTACCCGAACTCCGGCGCCGATCTCTCCGCGTGCGTGAAGGCGTACTTCTGTCTCAAGCTCTTCGGCGACTCCCCCGATGCGCCGCACATGAAGAAGGCGCGCGCGCTCATCCGTCACCTCGGCGGTGCCGAGAAGTGCAACTCGTTCACGAACTTCTACCTCGCTGCGCTCGGACAGATCTCGTGGAACGCTGTGCCCGCGATTCCGCCTGAGATCGTGTACCTCCCGAAGTGGTTCTACTTCCACCTCGACAAGGTGAGCGCGTGGAGCCGCACGATGATCCTGCCGCTTGCGATCGTCGCGACCAAGCGGCCGACTCGCGAGCTGCCCGTCGAGCTCGGGATCGGCGAGCTCTTCCTCGACCACGACGCGCGGCATGTGCTCAAGCCGACGAACGCAGCGCCGCCGTTCTGGCGCAGCTTCTTCCTGAAGGTCGATGCGCTCTTGAAGCGCGTCCACGAGGCAGGCGGCACGCCCTGGCGACAGCAGGCGGTCCAGCGGGCCTTCGAGTGGATCGCCGCGCGCGCGGGACAGGACGGCGCGTCCGCGACCGACGGCGTCGGTGCGATCTTCCCGCCGATGGTCTACTGGCAGATCGTGCTGCACGCGCTCGGCTACGAGCGCTCGCATCCGCTTGTCGCGCGTGCCGAGCGCGAGCTCGATGCGTTCTTCGTGCCGCTCGGAGCAGGGGACGACGCGCCGATCCGCATCCAGCCATGCTTCTCGCCTGTGTGGGACACGGGTATCGCGCTCTACGCGCTCGCAGATTGCGGCTTCGACGCCGAGGATGACGAGGCTGCGCGCGCGGCGCGGTGGCTCGTCTCGAAGGAGTGTCGCTTCGCGGGCGACTGGACGGCGAATGTCGACGGCGCGCCCGCCGCGAGCGGATGGTTCTTCGAGTACGCGAACTCGTTCTACCCCGACTGCGACGACACGGCGATGGTGGCGATGGCGCTCGCGCGCACGCGGCCGCACGCGCCTGCGTCGCCGCACGCTGCGGAGGCTGCGGAGTTCACGGCGTCGGCGCAGCGTGGCGTGCGATGGCTTCTCGCGATGCAGAACGACGACGGCGGCTGGGCGGCATTCGATCGAACGAAGCACCGCGAGGTCCTCGAGTATGTGCCGTTCGCCGATCACAACGCGATGCAGGATCCGTCGTGCCCCGACATCACCGGCCGCGTGCTCGAGTGCCTCTCATGGCACGGCTACGACACGGAGAATGCGGGCGTGCGCGCAGCGGTGGACTTCATCCGCGCGCACCAGGAGCCGGAGGGCTGTTGGTTCGGCCGCTGGGGCGTGAACTACATCTACGGCACCTGGCAGGCGGTGATCGGTCCGATTCGCTGCGGCGTCCCGCGCGAAAGCGAGTGGATCCAGCGCGCAGGCAAGTGGATGAAGTCGATCCAGAAGCCCGACGGCAGCTTCGGCGAGTCGGCCGACACCTACCTCGACCCGTCGAAGAAGGGGCAGGGACCGTCGACCGCGAGCCAGACCGCGTGGGCCGCGATGGTGCTGCAGGAGATCTACGGCGCCGACGACGCGGACCTCAAGCGGGCGATCGAGTGGCTCTGCCGCACGCAGCTTGACGAAGGCGCTGCGAACGACCCGCTCACGAACCCAGACGGTGACCCCGCCGGCAGCTGGCGCGAGACGGAGTTCACGGGCACGGGTTTCCCAAAGGTGTTCTACCTTCGGTACCACCTCTATCGCCTCTACTTTCCGACGATGGCGATCGGCCGCTACCTCGCTGCGAGCGGCCGTGGCGTGCGCGGCAAGCGGCTGCTCGACCGCGGCGAACGCGCGGCGCTGTTCAACTAAGCGCGGGGGGATCGGCGTTCCTCGCGTACAGTGCGCGAATGCCGCGCCTTTCCATTGCCGCGCTCGCGCCACTCGCACTCGCTGCCACCGCGGTCCTCGCGGGGCCGCCCGATCTGTCGCTCGACCAGCGGGGCGCGCTCGTCGTGCCGCCGTCGGTGCTGCAAGAGGGCGACCCGTTCCGGCAACTCGAGGAAGTGCTTCCCACGCCGAACGACCAGCGCACCGCATCGGGTGCTCCCGGCGCGCGCTACTGGCAGCAGAAGGTCGACCACGACATCGCGGTGACGCTCGATCCGGCGACCACCGAGCTCGTCGGGACCGCCCGAGTCACCTACCACAACAACTCGCCCGACGAACTCCGTTACCTGTGGTTCCAGCTCGACCAGAACCGCTTCCGCGACGATTCGCTCGGCAAGCGCGCCGAGCCCGCGCCGGACCTCTCGAAGCCGATGCCGATCCAGGGCCTGCGCCAGGTGGTCGAGCAGCACGAGTGGGAGGGCGGCTACCGCGATGTCGTCGTCAAGGGCACCGACGGCAAGCCGCTGCCCGTCACGATCGTCGACACCATGATGCGCGTCGACCTGCCTGCGCCGCTTGCGCCGGGTGGAAGCTTCACCTGCGACATGTCGTGGCGCTTCCTCGTGGTGAAGAACACGACCTCGCGCGCGCGGTCGAACTACGAGCTCCTTGGCGAGAACGATCCGACGCGCCCCGACGCTGATCTCGCGCCGCTCTATGTGATGGCGCAGTTCTTCCCGCGCGCCGCGCCCTACACCGACATGCGCGGCTGGCAGCACAAGTCGTTCATCGGTCAGGGCGAGTTCGCGCTCGAGTTCGGCGACTACACGCTCGCGGTGACCGTGCCCGACAACTGGACCGTCGCCGCCTCGGGAGAGCTGCAGAATGCGACGGAAGTGCTCACGCCCGAGCAGCGCACGCGCCTCGACGAGGCCCGCACCGACGAGAAGCCGCGCTTCGTGACCACGCCCGAGGAGGCCGCCGCGCGCCGCGCCGCGAAGCCCGCCGGCACGAAGACCTGGCGCTTCAAGGCCGACAATGTGCGCGATGTCGCGTTCGCCGCGAGCGCGAGCTTCATCTGGGACGCCGCGAAGGCACCCGTTCCCGGCACCGACCGCGCGGCGCTCGCGATGAGCTACTACCCGGCCGAGGCGGAGCCGTTGT
>JBEAUK010000070.1:0-6337 GCA_041161465.1 Planctomycetota bacterium
CGCGAGGTCCGCGCCGTTCACTTCGCCATTGCCGTCGATGTCGGCAGGGCAGGCCGTGCATGCGCCCCAGGCGTTCAGCAGGATCGCGAGATCTCCGCCGCCGACAGCGCCGTCGCCGTCAAGATCGGCGGGGTTCGTGGCAGGCGTGAAGGTTGCGTTGAGCGACAGCGCCGCGCCTGCGCCGTCGCGCACGCGCATCGCGTCGATGGTCGCGGTGCCCGAGGCGGCCGTCGGTGAGGTCGCTCGCACGGTGAAGACGGCGCTCGCGCCAGCGGCAAGAACGGTGCTTTCGGCCGGATCGAACGACACCACGAACGCGGCGCCCGTTGCGCGCGGGCGGATCGCCGTCGCATCGGGGCCGACATTCGTCACGGTCAGCGTGGTCGCGAGCTCGGTGCCGGCTGCGCCCTTGAGCGAGCCGCTCGCGAGCGACGCGGTCGTGCGTGCGTCGCGCGTGGCCGTCGTGCCTGCGACAGGCGCGGCCGCGCCCCAGACCGTTGCGTAGTCGACGGCATCGCCGCGGAGGTGCGTGTCGAAGAACTCAAGAAGCAGGGCGCGCGTCTTCGCGAGTTGCTCGGCGCGCGAGATGGAGCCCGAGTCGCAGGCGATGATCGCGCTGTCGATGAAGCCGCAGTGCGAGCCGCCCGTGATCGTGACGAACTGCCGCGGCGCGTCGCACGCGGTGTACTGGTTCTGCGTGGTGGTCGGCGCCACGATCGTGTCCTGCGAGCCGACGATGAAGCGCGCGGGGCGCTGCACGCTGCCGGCGGCCGCCGCGGCGGACGGATTCGTCTCTGCCGCTGCGAGCGTGGCGAGGCACTTGATGCGCGTGTCGGCTCCTGCGGCGAGCGCCGATGCACCGCCGCCCATCGAGTGACCTGACACGCCGAACGCGTTTTGGTTGACGGCGCCGAACAGCCAGCTCGACTTGAGCACACTCTGCTGCTCGAGCCAGGTGAGGCACTGGCGGATGTCGAGCGCGAAGTTCGAGTGGCTCGGGAACAGTCCGCCTTCGCTCGTCGTCGCGATCACGATGTAGCCATGGCTTGCGAGGTGATCCATCGTGGAGTCGTAGAGGTCGACCGCGCTGAGGAAACCATGGCCGAAGCTGATCGCCGGCGCCGGCGCCGCCGTCGCGGCGAACGGGGCGTTCGCAGCGGCAGAGGCCGCGGGGTAGCGGATCTGCGCGCTGAAGGTCGTGTTGTTCGCGCGCGTGACCGTCACGGTGCGCTGCGAGACGGGGTAGGGCCCCGGGAGCGAATTGTCTGCGAGCGTGACGGAGCAGGCGGTCAGCGCTGCGGTGCGGACGAGATGACGGAGGAGTGCCCGGAATGCCATGCAGTCAGTATCGCGCGTCTGCAGCATCAGATTCAACCTCTGCGGTGCCGAGGGCACGAATTTCGCCACGCGTCCAAGAGAAAGCCCGCAGGACGCCCTTGCGGAGCGCCCTGCGGGCCGAGGTGGTGGATGCGTTGAACGCGACCCGACGGCGCGTCGAGTCCGCGGAACCTGCGCGGGTGATCAGCGACGGCGGCGGCGCGAGTTGAGCGCGCCGAAACCGAGGGCGGTGAGCACGCCGGGCGCCGGCATCGATGCAGTCACCTTGTCGGACCCGTCGTCGTTGAAGCCTCGGAAGCGCGCCGCGAAGCCCCAGCCTTCGCTCTCGTCGAAGAAGTCGTGCGCGATCAGATTCGAGACCAGCGCCGGATCGCCGCGCACATCGAAGACGAAGTCGAAGGTCTGTCCGACGCCGATGCCCGCGAGCGGGCTGCCGCCGCCAAGCCAGTTGCCACCGACCGCGGCGCCGTGATCGAAGGTGCCGAGCGGATTCGCGTCGATATCGAAGATGTCGACCCAGCCCGTGCGTGCGCCGTTCTCGGCGACCTTCACCTGCAGCTCGTACGCGGTGTTGAACGCGAACCCGGTGAGATACCCGCCGTTGTCGACGGGCGAGGTATTGGTGAGCGACACGCGGAGCGTGCCTGCGTTTCCGCCGAGGTAAGTCCACTCCATCGAGCCTGCGAACGCACCGAGCCCCTCGAGGCCCGGGTTGCTCACGAAGTTCACGATCGACGCATCCGCTGCGCACGCGAGCGACGCTGCAGCGAAGGTCGCCAGTCCGATTGCCATTCCCCTCTTGTCCGACATGACATGCTCCTCTTTGTTGATCCGATGCGGGACCGCGTTCCAGAGCGGCTCTGCAGCGTGGTCGTGACGACCCTAGAGGCCGTGCGACTGAAGACAAGCCGATGCGGGCCGAATCGACTGCGTTCGATGCGAACGCGGGCGATTCCGCGAGCAACCTTCCCGCGCGGCGCGCGCCGTGCTATTCATGCGCACATGCCGATCCGACTCGTCTCCCGCGTCCTGTCCGCATGCGTCGTCTGCGCGAGCCTGTGCGCACCGGTGTTCGCGTCCACTTCGGATCCGACGCCTGTGTTCGTAGGTGGTGAGGGCGGATATCCCGTCTACCGCATTCCGGCCGCGACGCGACTCGCGAAGGGCGCGCACGCGGGACGAATCCTTGCGTTCGCCGAAGGCCGTGGCACGCTGTCCGACAACGGCATCAACGACATCGTGCTGCGCACGAGCGACGACGGCGGCGCGACCTGGAGCGAGGTTCGCGCGCTGTGCGATGTCCCCGGCCGCTCGCTCAACAATCCTTGCGTCGTCGAGGTGCACGAGGGCAAGCACGCGGGTCGCGTCCTGCTGATGTTCCAGTCGTATCCGGAAGGATGCGGCGAGGGATGCGTGACCGAAGGCCACGACGCGAAGGGCGAGAAGGACACGATCTGCCGGACGCACCTCATGCACACGGACGACGGCGGCTCGACATGGAGCGCGCCGCGCGAGGTCACGCGCGAGGTGAAGCGTGCGACGGGAGCGACGAGCGTCGCGACCGGTCCCGGCGTCGGCATCCAGTTGACTCGGGGCGCCCACGCGGGCCGCGTCATCATGCCGTTCAACGAGGGGCCGTACGACCGCTGGCGCGTGTACGCGGCGTACAGCGATGACGGCGGCGACTCGTGGAAGACCGGCGCCGTGGCGCCGAATCCGCCGAAGGGCTTCGGCAACGAGGTGCAGATGTTCGAGCGCGCCGACGGGGCGGTGGTGCTGAACGCGCGCCAGCATCTCGGATCCAAGCGTCGGACCGGCGCGGTTTCGCTCGATGGCGGCGCAACCTGGACGCAACTCGCCGATGTGCCGGAGCTGCCGGATCCTCAGTGCATGGCGGGCGTCCTGGCCCTCGGCGGAGGGGTCGTCGTCTACACGGGGTGCGACAGCGAGACGCGTCGCGCGAAGGGAACGATGTGGGTTTCCCGCGACGATGGACGGTCATGGCCGGAGAAGGTGCTGGTCGAGCCGGAAGGCTTCGCGTACAGCGTGCCTGTCGCACTCGGCAACAGCGAGGTCGGGGTGCTCTACGAGGGCGCCGGCTACAAGCAGATCGTCTTTCGACGGGTTGCGCTTCCACAAGCGCCGTCGCCCTCGGCCGCACCTGTACGATGACAGCCGCGGCGCACCGTTCGCCGCCACGCCGCAGGAGATTCCATGAAGCACAGCGCTGCACTCGCCGTCTCTGTCCTCTCGCTCGCCTCGCTCGCGTCCTTCGGACTCGCGCCGCTCACGCAGGATGCGCCGGCGCCTGCGTCCGCCGCCGTCGCGCCGTCGACGATCACGCTCGACCCCGTGCACTCGATGGCGGTCTTCCGCGTGCAGCATCTCGGCGCCGGATTCTTCTGGGGCCGGTTCAACGAGCTCACGGGCACCGCACAGTGGCCGCTCGACGACAGCGCTGCGCCTTCGTTCGATGTGGTGGCGGAAGTGAGCAAGGTCGACACCGGCAGCGCGAAGCTCGACGGGAACCTGCAGGGACCGAGCTTCTTCAACCAGGCCGAGTTCCCGACCATCGCGTTCAAGTCGAAGTCCGCGAAGAAGACAGGCGACCGACGCTACGCCGTGACCGGCGACCTCACGCTGCGCGGAGTCACCAAGTCCATCGAGGTCGACTGCACCGTGACCGGCATCGGCAAGGGACCTGCCGGCCAGAAGGTGGGCTTCGAGTGCGCCTTCACCATCAATCGCGCCGACTATGGCATGAAGTGGGGCATCGACGCGCCGAAGGGCGCGCTTGGCAACGAGGTGAAGATGATCATCGCCCTCGAGGGCGATGTCTCGAAGCCGAAGGAGTGACGCGTAGCGTCGGAGAGTTCCGGCCGAAGGGAGCCCGTCATGAGCGCGACCGCGCAGTATGTCTTCAGCGTCATCGTGATCCCCGCGCTCGTCGCGGCGGCGATCGCGCTGCCGTTCGTCCTCCGTCCGCTCCGCGACCGCCGCGTGCTCGCCGAGGCGGGCGTCGCCTGCGCGCTCATGGCCGCGTTCGTGGCGAGCTTCCTGACGGAACTCGGCTGGGTTCCGATCCTTCGTCAGTTCGTCACGATCGAAGGCGATGACGCTCCCTTCGAGCGCTGGCACCGACTTGCCACGATCGCGATCGGCCTCGGCGTCGCGGCGTGGCTGATCGCACTGGCGCGCATCGGAAGCGCGGGCTCCCGCGTGGCCGTGGGGATCGGTGCGGCGCTGCTCGTGGCGTTGGCCATTGGATTCCTCGTGCGTTTCCCGGGCGAAACCCTCGAGATGCGCCTGCTGCTCGCGGGTCTTGCGGCTGCGACCATGTTCGGCTTCGCCGGGTTTGCGCGCAGCGTCATGCTGTGGGCCTCGTGGATCGTGTTCGGCGTGATTGCGTTCCTGATGGGTGAAAGCGGCTACGCCTACCTCGCCGTCATGAGCGGCGCCATGAGCGCGGGATCGTTCGCGGTCGGTGCGCTTCTCTGGATCGGCGCACGACTCCGATCGCGGTCAAGCGAGGCCGCCGAGGGCACGGGCGATGGAAAGCCGAAGTCAATCGACGCCGCGCCGCGCGGCATCGCGGTCCCGATCGTCCTCGGCGCGCTCGCCAGCGCCATCGCGGTCTCAGGTCGCGCATACGACCAGACGGGCATTCCCGTCGGCTACTGGTACTGCGCGCTGCTCCTGCCCTACATGGTTCTGCTCGGCGAGATCTTCATTCGACCGAGCGTGATGCGCCGCCGCGCGCTGCTCGCGTTCCTCGCGATGCTCTTCGGCGCGGGCGTGATGGTCGGCACCTACGCCTGGTGGCGCGCGGCCGAGGCGTCTGCCGCGTCTGATCCGGCCGAGACGCCGTCGAATGGCGAGGAATCGCTCGACGGCTACGGCGGCTGACACGCGGCGCGCGTGTTTTGCGTTTTCATCCCGCAGGCTCGACGCACGCACGGTTCCATCTGTAGCGTCTATCGCATCTATCGCGTTTATCGCATCTGTGCGGTCTGTAGCGTCTGGAGCGGTTGTATCGATTGTGCGGGAGACGCTGAATAGTCGTGCATCGATCGTTGCGTCGTTGCGGCTTGTGGGCTTGCCTTGACCTGAACTCGGGGAAGAGTGTTGGTGTGTCGCGAATGAACTCGGGAGTCGCCCGAGCGCGCGTCACGGCCAGCTCCCTCGCTGGGGTCCCTGCCGGGACCGTTCGCACAACCAGATCGAAAAGAGAAGAATCATGCGCCCTATCCGTGCCTCCGTTGTTGCCTTCATCGCCGCAGCCGCCTTCAGCGCCACCGCCTCGGCTGAGCTCGTCACCGTGCAGTGCACCGGCGTCGGTGCAGGCCGAAACGTGAGCGTCACGCACGGAGGTGCTGCGAAGAGCGTGTTCGCAGGGCAGATCATGCTGAACCTCACGAACAGCACCAGCGGAGCGCTCAACGGCAGCTGGAAGAGCTTCTGCACCGAGCTGAGCCAGAACATCTACATCAACGGCGCAGCGCAGAGCTACCAGGTGCTCTCGGTCGCCCAGGTTCCGATCCCGGGCCCGGCGATGGGTCAGGCCCGTGCCGATGCGATTGCCCGCATGTTCAATGTGGCGGGTGGCTCGCAGTATGGAGCCAATGCCGATCTCGCCGCGGCGTTCCAGATCGCGGTGTGGGAAGTCGCGAACGACTACGACGGCACCGCTGCGAGCCTGAGCATCGCGGCCGGAAACCTGCAGGGTCCGTCGCTCTCCGCCGCGATCGTCGGCAACCTCACTACGCTCTTCGCTGCCGCTGCGAACACCTCGGGCCTCGGGTCCCAGCTGGTCGGCCTCGGAAACGCGAGCTTCCAGGATCAGATCATCGATCCGACCGCTGCGATCCCGACCCCGGGCGCGGTGGTGATGCTCGGCCTCGCTGGTCTCGTCGGCATGCGCCGTCGCCGCCACTGAGCAGGTCGTGGCGTGAGGGAACCTTCCCCACGCAGTGCGTGCTCGCGGGCATCGACTCGAAGC
>JBEAUK010000017.1:0-9726 GCA_041161465.1 Planctomycetota bacterium
TCGAGGTGCGGCTCGGACGCGCCGACGCGGCGCTCGCCGAGTCGATCATCGCCGCGTACTACACGGGCGCCGATCCGGCGCTCGCGCGCGCGGGCAAGCCGTTCGCGCACGGCGTCTACGCTGCGGTGACGCGCAAGACCGACGCCGCGTTCGCGGCGGAGGTCGACGCCGCGCTGCGCGCGATGCAGCAGGATGGCGCCCTCGGCGAGATCCTGCAGCGGTGGGGGCTGTGGGACGACTCTCAGCTGGCGCTCGGCACCGCGAAGGGCCGTCCGCAGGAGATCAAGCCTGCGGCGCGCGGACCCGCGCCCGACGCGCCTGAGTCGTCGGGTGGCGACGCCGCCGGCACCATCGCGGCGGCTGTCGCGAAGGGCGCGTTCGTCACCATCCTCCTCACCGCGATCGCGATGCCGCTTGCCACGATCGCGGGGCTCTTCCTCGCGCTCGGCCGCATCTCGCCGCGCCGCTGGCTCTCGCGCGCAACGGTCGCCTACATCACGGTCGTGCGCGGCACGCCGCTTCTCGTCCAGATCTTCCTCGTCTACTTCTCGCTGCCGCCGCTCGGGCAGTGGCTCTACGCGGCAAGCCCCGGCGCGCTGCAGTCGATCCTCGACCTCGCGGGCGGCGCGTCGTTCCTCACCTTCCCGCCGCTCTTCGTCGGCGCATTCTGCCTCGCCGCCAACTATGCGGCCTACGAAGCAGAGATCCACCGCGCGGGAATCGAGGCCGTGCCGCGCATCCAGTGGGACGCCGCGCGCGCGCTCGGGCTTTCGCGCGGGCAGACGATCCGCCATGTGATCGTGCCGCAGGGCGTGCGCATCGCGATGCCTGGAATCGTGAACGATCTCAACAGCCTCATCAAGGACAGCTGCCTCGTGAGCGTGATCGGCGTGACCGATCTTCTCGCCGTGTCGCTCGGGATCGGCAAGGCGCGCTTCACGGTGCCCGAGATGCTCGTGATCGCGGCGACGGTATACCTCGTTCTCTCGATCGCGGGCGATCTCCTCGGCAACTGGCTCGAGCGCCGGCTGCGCGCGCGCGGCTTCGCGACGACGCCCGCGCATGCGAAGGGAGCGCACGCATGACCGCGGCGACGACCACGCTTCTCGAGGCACGCGGCCTGACCGCGTCGCGCGGCGGGCGCGAGATCCTGCGCGGCGTCGATCTCTCGGTCGACGCAGGCGAGCGCGTGGCGATCCTCGGCGCGAACGGCTCTGGCAAGTCCACCTTGCTGCGCGTCCTCGCGGGGCTCGACCGCGCCGACGCAGGCACGGTGCGCGGCGAAGGCCTCGGGCTCGTCCTGCAGCAGGGCGCGCTCTTCCCACATCTCTCGGTGCTCGACAATGTCGCGCTCGCGCCGCGGGTGCGCGGATTCGCGGATCCGGCCGCACGGGCGCGCCGCGCGCTGGCCTCGGTCGACATCGACCGCCTCGACGCGATGCCGCACGAACTCTCGGGCGGTCAGCAGCAGCGTGTGGCGATCGCGCGCGCGCTTGCGCTCGAGCCGCGCGTGCTGCTTCTCGACGAACCGACGAGCGCGCTCGACCCGGGCGCCACGCGCGACATCGAGCGCACGCTCGTCGAGCTCTCGGCCGCGGGAATCGCATCGGTGATCGTCACGCACGACCTGCCGTTCGCTGCGCGTGTGGCGTCGCGCACGCTCGCGCTCGAGGGCGGCCGGCTCTCGTCACGCGCGTAGCAGCACGCTGGCGGCGATGGCCGCAAGCTCGACGCGCATCACGCAGGGCCCCAGCGACACGGTCGCCGCGCCGAGCGCGCGCAGTTCGGCGATCTCGGCGTCTTCGAAGCCGCCCTCGGGGCCGATGAAGACCGTGCGAGATGTTGCCGGTGCGAGGCCCTCGGTCCACTCTGCAATCGGCCGCGCGCCTGCGGTGTGCGCCAGTGCGATCGCCGCGCCGCGCGCGATCTCCGCGCGGGCGACGGCCGCAAGCGCGCCTCCTGCGACGAGTTCCGGCATCCACGCGCGCTTCGCGACCTTCGTCGCCTCGGCGAGGATCCGGTGCCAGCGCTCGCCGCGGTCGAGCTTGTCGGCATCGACCACACTGCGCGCGCACTCGATCGGCACAAGCCGCGACACGCCCGCCTGCGTCGTGCCGTCGAGCAAGGTCGACAGGCGGTCGCCCTTCGGCACGGCAAAGGCCACCGTGACCTCGGGCGACAGCGCCGGCGCCATCTCGCGCGTCACGACCTCGACGAGCCTGTCCCCGTGGCGCGCGCGTTCGCCCGTGATGCGCGCGGTCGCGAGCGTGCCGTGGCCGTCGAACAGCGTGATGCGATCGTCTGCGCCGAGGCGCCGCACATCGAATGCGTGGCGCGCTTCGTCACGCGAGATCTCGACCGAGCCGCCGGGCTCGGGAATGGCGGAGACATGAAGCCAGAGAGAAGACACGGGATTCAGCGGCGGAGGAGTCTGTCTGCGAAGAAGGCCCGCCGTGAGGCGAGCCTTCGTTCGGTCGAATGGAGCGTACCGGGATCGAACCGGTAACCTATGCCTTGCAAAGGCATCGCTCTCCCAATTGAGCTAACGCCCCGACGCCCGCAGTATAGCGGGTTACTTGGCGGGCTCGCTTAGGGCAGATCCCGTGGCGGTTGCGCCCGCCGGGGTGCTGGCCGAGGGAGAGCTGCTCGCTGGATTGATGTCGCGCGAGCTGAGCGGGCCGATCTGGGTCGGCGTGATGGTGTTGAGACGAAGGCTCTCGTCGTAACGCATCGGACCCTTCACACCGATCAGGAGGCCGAGCATCGACGGCAGGTCGAACTCGGGCGTCGGAAGGATGTAGGCGATGGTCTGGCCGGTGCCCTGGTCCTGCAGGCGATAGAGGAGCGGAAGGCGCTCGCCGTTGTAGACGCTCGATGCGTTGAGGCGGCCGACCGCGTCCCACGGCTGGCGCGTCTTCATCGCAAGCTCGAGGTTCGCGACGCCATCGACGCTCGCGTTCGCCTTCTGGCGAAGCGCTGCGATCTCGAGGAGACCCTTCTGCACATCGATGCGGACGGCGATCTGCTCGGCGCGACGCGTCGACGCAATCGATTCGCCGCGCGGCGTCGAGGGGTCTTCGGCAAGCGCGATGAAGCGCTCGCGCAGCTGCTCGAGTTCGGCGGTCTCGACGGGCTCCTTCGCGACGCGCTGCCAGACGGCATCGACATCCTTGAAGCGCGTGCGACGCACCTTCTCGACGACCTGCTCGCGCGTGTCGGTCGCGGTCTGGTTCGCAGGAGTCGCCTTCGGCGTGGGGTTCGGCTCTGCGGCCGTCTCGCCCTGCGTCGGATCGGGATCGACCGGGTTCGAACCAGCCTCGACCTTCTCGCCGACCTGCACGGGCGGCTCGTTGGTCGTCGTCGTGCTGGGCACGCTGGGCTGCTCGTTGGTGGTGGCTGGCGCGGTGGTCGCGCCTCCGACCGGAGCGATCGCGCTCGCGTTGATCCAACCGACGGTCTTCGTGTTGAGCGCAACCTTGTAGAAGGTGTCGCGCTGGCCCTTCACTTCACCGAGCACGGGGATCTCGTCGCCTGCGACGAGGAAGCCGATCGCCTTCCAGCTGCTGTCGGGATTCCAGTTCGATTCAGCGTTCGGCGCGCTGATCTGCGCACGCGACGCAACCTTGATCGACTTGCCGTCGGCCGATGGCGTGATGCCAGGGCCGGCCTGCACGAAGCCGAACCAGTTCTCGAAGGCCGCGCCGCTCGTCTGCACGGCGACCCAGCCGACCTGCTCCTCGACGACCTTCACGGTCGCGCCTTGGCGCAGGCTGCCGAAGGGGTAGCCGCTCTCGACGCTCGGTGCGGCGCGCACGAGCGTGCTCTCGACGGCGATGGTGGTTTCGTACGGCGTCTTCGCTGCTGGCTTCGACGCGGGCGCGCTGTTTTGCGCGAGCGTCGAGAGGGTGAACGCATCCAGTGCGAAGGGGACAGTGGCGATGCCTGCGACAAGCGCAGCGCGGGCGAAGGACGAACGAATGGTCATGGCGGGATCGTATCGAAATGACTCGCATGTGGGCGGGGAAAATCGAAGGTTTCCAACGCGGGTCGTCGAGTGTCCGTCGGCTGCCGCGGGTCGCCTCCGAGGTCGCCCGTGAGGGCGCTCGCCGCTACCATCCGCCCCCATGCGCAGCCGCTGTTCCGCCACCCTCCGAGCACTCGCCTTTCTGTCGATCGCGGGGTTGGTGCCGGTCGCCTGCCAGTCGCCGCTCGCATCCCCCGAGGACGACCGACTTTCCGACGCGGTCGAGGCGGGCATCCGCTCAAGCACCGAGCGTCAACTGGCGCAGGTTGCCGCCCAGCCGGCGTCGGCCGTCGGGTCGACCGAGACCGAGGTCGACCGCATGCTCGCGCCGCGCCGCAGCGAGCTTGAGAAGATGGGACCGCAGTCGGCGGCGCTTGGAACCGCGGTGTCGGGCGTCGTGCCGCTGACGGGCGAGGCGCCCACGCGCGTGGTGCTGTCGCTTCGCTCGGCCGTGCTCGCGGCGGTTCGAAACAACCTCGATGTCCAGACGGCTCAACTCGAGAAGGCGATCACCGACGCCGATGTCGTGCGTGCCGAGGCCGCGTTCGACTGGGTGCTCGGCGCCGGGGCGGGCTACCAGCGCGTCGATCAGCCGTCGGTCGGCATCCTGTTTCCGGGGTCGAGCTCGACGGTCATTCCGAATGTGACGAACCAACGGAACTGGTCGTTCGACGCGGGGATCGGCCGCCAGCTCGAGACGGGTGGCGCGCTCTCGCTCACCGCGTCCGCGTCACGGATCAACAATGTCGACAGCACCCTCTACACGCCCGATCCCGCGTGGCAGAGCGCTGTCAATCTCGGTCTGACGCAGCCATTGATGCGCGGATTCGGCTCCGATGTGGCGCTCGCGCAGGTTCGGCTCGCGCAGAACCGCGACCGCCTCGCCGAGCAGCAGCTGCGCGCCGATCTGCTCTCGATCGTCGCGCGCACCGAGCAGGCGTACTGGGCGCTCGTGAGCGCGCGGGCGCGGCTTGTCAGCGCGGAATGGCTCGTCGGCGTCGGCGAGGAGGTGCGTGATGTCCTCGCGAAGCGTCGGGAGTTCGACGCGACGCTGGCCGAGTACGCCAATGCGGTCGCCACGGTCGAGGCGCGCAAGGCGCTGGTGATCGAGGCGCGCCGCAAGCTGTCCGAGGCCGGCAACAACCTCAAGGCGATCCTCAACGACCCAAACATCCCGGTCGGCGGCGAGATCGATGTGGTGCCTGCCGACATGCCGAGCGATGCTGCGTTCGAGGCGGACCTGCGAAAGTCGATCGAGACGGCGCTGGCGAACGCGCCGTTGATCCAGCAGGCGCTCATCGGGATCGACAGCGCGTCGATCGGCGTGACGGTGGCGGACAATGGGCGGCTGCCGCAACTCGACCTCTCGGCGAACATCGCATGGTTCGGCTTGCAGGGCGATCTTGGCGACAGCTTCAGCGATGTGACCGCGGGCGACTTCATCAACTACGCGGCGGCGCTGCAGTTCAGCCAGGCGATCGGCAACCGCGCCGCAGAGGCGACCTACCGCGAGGCGCGCCTGCGTCGTTCGCAGGCCGTCGTCGGTTACGAGAGGGCGGTGCAGGGGACGGTGCTCGCTGTGAAGAACGCCCTCACCGACTGCGTGGCGTACCGTCAGCTCGTCGAGCAGAACCGTACCTATCGACTCGCACAGGCGGAGAACCTGCGCGCGCTGCTCGTCGACGAGAAGACGCTCGCGGCGCTCACGCCTGAGTTCCTGCAGCTCAAGTTCCAGCTGCAGAACGGGCTTGCGCTGGCGGAAGACCAGTACTTCGCGTCGCTCGTCGGATACCAGAGCTCGCTTGCGGCGCTTGCGCAGGCGATGGGCACGGGGCTCGAGGCGAACCGCATCGAGATCGCGCCTGCGCCGAAGGCTGAGTGAATCGTCCGCTCAGGGCTTCGCGGCGTTGTTGCGTCGCGCGGTCGCGCGCATGAGGCGGTCGCGTGCGGCGTCCCACAGGCCGCCCGTTTCGGTCGGCGGCACGATCAGAATCGCAGCGGGGCGCGTGCTGTCGGCGCGGCGCAGCGTTGCGTAGAGCATCTGCGCGTAGGCGTTTGCGTGGCGGGGCAGCGCGAAGAGTTCGTGCGGCGCGGGCACGGCGGTGCCGGCGGGGGCGATGACCGCAACAGGCGCGGTTTCCTGCGCGAGGCGCGCGGCGAGGTCGCGCTCGGCGACGAGTTCGGCGCGCGTGTCTGGCGCGTAGTGCGAGGGGCTGGTGCCGGGGCTCGCGCCTTGCGTGTGCGAGGCGAAGATGGCGACGGGGGTGCCAAGGACGCGCGACAGGTCGTCGGTGGTCACGGCGCCCGGCCGCAGCACGGCGGGGCGCGCGCGGGAAAGGTCGAGCACGGTCGACTCGAGGCCGACCTCGCACGGGCCGCCGTCGAGGATCGGAAGGTCGTCGACATCGGCGAACTCGGCGGCGACATCGGCGGCCGAGGTCGGCGAGATGCGGCCGCTGCGGTTCGCGCTCGGCGCGGAGAGCGGCCCGCCGAAGGCCTCGATCAGCGCGCGCGCGACGGGGTGCGCGGGCGCGCGTACGGCGACGGTGGTGCGGCCGCCGACGCTCGAGGCGCAGATCTCGCTGCGGCGGGGGAGGATGATCGCGAGGGGCCCGGGCCAGAAGGCGTCGGCGAGCTTCTGCGCGCGGATGTCCCACCCGATGACGGTGCGCTTCGCCATGGCGGAGTCAAGCACATGCGCGATGAGCGGGTTCGAGGAGGGGCGCTGCTTGAGCCGGTAGACCTCGGCGACCGCGGCCTCGCTGGTCGAGTCGCAGGCGAGCCCGTAGACGGTCTCGGTGGGGAAGGCCACGGCATGCCCGCGCCGCAGGCGCTCGGCGCACTGCGCGATCGCAGCGGAATCGGGCTGCAAGATCACGGGCATCCGCACAATGTAGCGGAAAGCGGAAGGCTCCAAACGGTGCACGGCACGTGCCAGCCAGTGCCAGGCACTGCACGGCACGTGCCGTGCACGATTTTGAGCGCTCGCCGCTGCGGCGGCTCGCTCTGGAGTGCACTGTGCAGTGTTCGACTGCACGGCTGCGCTAGACCGGTGCCAGGCACGTGCCAGTCAGTGCCAGGCACTGCACGGCACGTGCCGTGCACGCGTCTGGCGGTCGCGGCGGCGGCCGCTCCCTTTGGCGATGCAGGAGAGGTGAGCGCGTCCGTGACAGACGCGCCTCGGTTCAACCGCCGCCGCACTCCGGGCACGCCGCGCCGCGCGCGAGGCCCTTGCGCGGGTAGCCGCAGCGCGGGCACCTGTCGCCCTGCCCGCGGAACTTCGCGAGTCCCGCGCGAGCCGCCCGCGACACGCCGACGCCCGCGAGCGTGAGCGGCACGCCGAGGATCAGCGAGTTCGCGAGGAACGGAAGCCAGAGCGGCTTCCACGGAAGTCCGGTGGCGGGGAGCGCGAGTTGCGCGCCTTCAGGATGACGAAGCGGGGGGATCGCGCACAAGCCGTCAGACCACCATTTGTTCGTGTCGAGCTGGGCCGATCCAGCGGGGTCGTCCCACTCGAGGTCTTCGCGCCATCCGCGCACCACCAGGCAACGAATCGGCCAGCCGTAGGCGCGGACCTCCTCCGTCGTGATCCCGCCCGCACGCCACTCAACGCGACGCGCCACATCTGGGTCCGGCGCTCCAGGGTCGAGGTCGATCCGGATCGTCGACGCCGGCGTCTCGCCGCGCAGAAGTGCCCACCTTGGCAGCCGGGCCGACTCCCACTCGGCCTGCGTCTCCGTGAAAAACCGCGCGGCGCGAGGCGTCCCCCGTCCGACGAGGGCTGCAGGTACGCCACTCGGAAGCCCCGTTCGCACGCGGACATCGCCGCCGAAGTCAAGGTAGTTGCTCAGCTCCGCCCATGTGATCTCATCGGGCCCGCCTTGCGGCGACGGAACAAAGGTGAATCGTCGAACGAAGAAGGAGTCGCTCAGTCCGGGTCCGGCTCTCCACACGGCGCACCAAAGGCGTCCCTGCTCGTCTTCGGCTTCAAGGCTGATTTTAGGATTCGCGGCGCGCTCCGCTTCGATGTCGCGATCGGCCCACACGCGTGGGCCGACATGCCACGACCGCGGCGTGAGGGCGGTCCACCATCTCAATGGAGCGGGCCTCGACTCTCCCGACTCACCGCTACCGATGGCGTCGGCGTCGTACACGAATCGGTACTGCGCGAGGCCTTGCGGCGAGGGGACGGACTCATCCCACGCGGCCATCCAGCTCAGGCCGATCTTCACGCACGCGCCGACAACGGCCGAGCAAAGTACCGCACGGCACGCGAGCGAAATCCACGCCCGTCGTCGTAGCACTGTGAAGCCGTGATTCACGGCCGCCATGCTACTGGGGTCCAAGCGCAGTAGAGGCCTGGCGGCTGCCGTTGCCCATTCAGGCGTGGAAGGCCGCAGCCGCCGGCGCTACAGCATCGGAATCTTGACCGCTTCCTGCCGTGCGCACTGCTTGGCGAGCTCGTAGCCCGCGTCGGCGTGGCGGAAGACGCCCATCATCGGGTCGTTCGTTAGGACGCGCTCGATGCGCGCCGCGGCTTCGTCGCTGCCGTCGGCCACGATCACCTGGCCCGCGTGCTGCGAGAAGCCGATGCCGACGCCGCCGCCGTGGTGGAAGCTCGTCCAGCTGGCGCCGCTTGCGGTGTTGACCGCGAAGTTGAGGATCGCCCAGTCGCTCACCGCGTCGGTGCCGTCGAGCATCGCCTCGGTCTCGCGGTTCGGGCTCGCGACGCTGCCGCAGTCGAGGTGGTCGCGGCCGATCACGATCGGCGCCTTGACCTTGCCGCTGCGCACGAGTTCGTTGAACAGAAGCCCCGCCTTGTGGCGCTCGCCGAGGCCGAGCCAGCAGATGCGCGCGGGCAGACCTTGGAACGCGATGCGCTCGCCCGCCATCGTGATCCAGCGCTTGAGCGACGCGTCGTGCGGGAACAGCTTGAGGATCGCCTCGTCGGTCGCCTTGATGTCGGCCGGATCGCCCGACAGCGCCACCCAGCGGAACGGCCCGCGGCCCGTGCAGAACTGCGGGCGGATGTACGCGGGCACGAACCCCGGGAACGCGAACGCGTCGGCAAACCCGTGGTCGAGCGCGCGCTGGCGGATGTTGTTGCCGTAGTCGAACACCTTCGAGCCCTTGTGCAGGAACCCGACCATCAGGCGCACATGCTCCTCCATCGAAGCGCACGCAAGCTCCTGATACTCGGCCGGGTTCTGCTCGCGCAGGATGTCCGCGCTCTCGCGGCTCATGTCGGCGGGGTAGTAGCCCTCGAGCGGATCATGCGCGCTCGTCTGGTCGGTGAGCGTCTCGGGCACGATGCCGCGCGCGTCGAGGCGGCGCAGGAGGTCGACGATGTTGCCGAGCCAGCCGACGGAAATGCCGTTGTTCTTGCCATCCTTCGCCTGCGCGGTCAACTCGAGCGCGCGGTCGATCGCGACATCGATGTCCTCGTGCATCTCGTCGAGGTAGCGGTCGTGGATGCGCTTCTCGAGCCGCTCGCGGCAGATGTCGGCGATGAGGCAGGTGCCTTCGTTCATCGTGATCGCCAAGGGCTGCGCGCCACCCATGCCGCCGCAGCCGCCCGTCACATTCAGCGTGCCGCGCAGCGAACCGCCGAAGTGCTGGCGCGCGCATTCGGCGAAGGTCTCGTAGGTGCCCTGCAGGATGCCCTGCGTGCCGATGTAGATCCACGAGCCCGCGGTCATCTG
>JBEAUK010000147.1:0-4981 GCA_041161465.1 Planctomycetota bacterium
CCCGAGCGCGACGGCGAGGGCGATGGCGCGACGGACGGCGGGGGTGCGCAGGGTCATCCGACCGGAAGCCCCTTCGCGTTCCAGAGCTTGCGCAGTTCGTCGAGCGTGATCCGTTCGGTGACGGTGCCGTCCGGATCGACGCGGCGCGTGCGGATTCCGGCCTTGTCGAATTCCTGAATGAGGACTTCGGGCGACGATCCGATCCGCGTCTCGAGTTTCCACCCCGACGCCGTGCGCGACCAGGTTTCTCGCCGCTGCGGCAACTTCTGATCGCGCTGGTCGAAGGCGTAGTCGAGGAACTCGATCGACTCGATCTTGTCCTTCCGCGGCATCAACTGCCCGAGGACCACGAGCTCCGCCTGCGAGAGATACGCCGGCGGGACCGGCCACTCGAGAGGATCGCGGGTCATGCCGTCACGCGACGCGGTGATCACCTTGATCGTCGGCCGCGGTGCGCCGGTCGTCGGCGCCGTTCGCACGCCGGTCTGCGCGCTCGAGCGCGAGTTTGCGCGCTGGCGCTGGGTCGATCGCATCGACCACGCCTCGCTCGATCGATCCCACACGAGGAAGTAGCGGCTCTGCACATCAAGCGTGTGCGTGGCATCGTTGTTCACGATCACGCGCGCGTCGACGAGCGCAAGCAGACCGGGCTCCGCTTCGTCGCCCTTCAGCGAATCGGCGGCCTTGGACGCATCGACCTCGCCGCGCTTGCCTTCGCGAACGCGGATGATCACATAGCCGACTTCCTGCGGCGCGCCCTTCTCGTCGGGCCTCCACATGCGGTAGAAGAGCGGCTCCGTGGTGAGGGTTGCGCGCAGCGCTTCCGGCGTGATCGACGCCACGATCGCTTCGCCGCGTCCAAGGAGCGTGGCGCGTTCATCGATGACGGCGCTCTTGTCGACGAGCGCGAGCGTCGCGAAGCTCTTGTCGAGGAGCGCGCGGGTGCGGTCGAAGCCCTCCTCGAGTGCCACGAGCGAGAAGACGAGGTACTGGTCCGGGCCCGTCGGCACCATGAGCGTGCCGGAGATGCCCGAGCCACCGCCTTCGATCGGGACAGAGATGTAGAAGAGGTGCGCGGTCCGCCCCGCGATGGTCCGCGGCTCGTCGAGCAGCACGGTGAACTGCTGTCCCTTCGCCTTGAGCTCGTCGAGGAAGTCCTGGCACTGGCTCTGGGCGCTGGTCGCGAGCTTGGATGCGCGGAGGCTGGCTGCCCGCATGCGCCAACTTGGGTTATCAGACGCTTCTGCGAGCAGATAGCTCGGCGAAGGCCCTCGCTCGATGCGAACCGAGGTTCCGGTTGGGACACGCATCGAGAAGTTCAGGAGGTCGGCCTCAAGGGCGGTGGGGGCGAGGTCGCCAGCGTCAGCGGGGGAAGCGGTCTGCAGCGGCGCTTCCACGCCCGAGAACAAACGAGCGTTCGCCGGCGCGACCGCTGCAACAACCGCGATCGAGGCAGAGACGAGTTGCACGGAGCCCCGCGCGAGCCAAGATGAAAGGCGTGTCGTGTTCACGGCGCGGATCGTACGGCTGGACTGCACTTCGCGCGACCGAACTCGCATCTGGTGCGCGAATCAGGCGCGGTTGCTCGCTAGAGCGGCGCGCCGCCGATAACGCAAACCGCTGCCGTGACGGCATCTCGACGCGTCAACGCATTGACAGAGCGGGGTGATTTGCTATCCTCGTCGATTCGCACCTCTTCGGCGGCTTGCCGTGGAGGTGTGACCGTCGTCACAAGCCGCGCACGCGCGGCACGGGGCGGGTGGTTGGCGAGTGAACAGAAGTGCGTTCACTCAGTGTGCACAGCAAGAGAACGAAATCCCTGTGGATTCCGCCGTTTCCGAGCAATCGCTCGTTCGCACGGTGGAGCACATGGCCGAAGCACGGTGCTTCGGTCCTGCAGGGAACAAGCGTGAGTGTGTGTGCGACTCCGAGCGGTATCACCGCCGCGGAAGTCGAGAAAGAACGGAGCAGACAATGACTGGCGGCAAGTTCCGGATTCGCATGGAGGCCTACGACCATCAAGCTCTCGACGCTTCGGCGCGCGAGATCGTCGACCAGGCCAAGCGCACCGGTGCCCGCGTCGCGGGTCCGATCCCGCTGCCGACCCGTCGCGAGATCTACACGGTCAACCGCTCGCCGTTCATCGACAAGAAGTCGCGCGAGCAGTTCGAGATCCGCACCCACAAGCGCGTAATCGACATCACCGAGTGGAACCACCGCACGACCGACGCGCTCCAGCGCCTGGTCGTCCCCGCGGGCGTCTTCCTCCGAATCAAGGCTTAAGTTTTCTCGGCGAAGTACTCGCCGAGAAAACGCCTGAGACAAGGTTGTTTCGGCGAAGTGCTCGCCGAAAGAAGCGCGAGTAACAGCTGCGAAGGACGGTCCTTCCGGCAGACAAGCAAGTGTCAAGTACGGCGAGCACGCTCGGCCGGACCCCTGACAAGAACCCCGAACTCCCGAGACCAACATGAGCAACAAGCCCTGCACGGTCGCGATCCTCGGCAAGAAGGTGGGCATGACCCGCTACTTCCTCGAGGATGGCAAGAACATTCCCGTCACCGTGATCGAAGCCGGTCCCTGCGTCGTCACGCAGGTCAAGACCACCGATCGCCACGGGTACGCCGCGGTCCAGATCGCCTTCGAAGACATGAAGGCGCGCAACTCGACCATGGCCATGATCGCGCATGACATGAAGGCCGGCACCGGCCCGAAGCGCGTGCACCGCGAGATGCGCGTCGCCGACGATGCCGCCGCCAACGCCTTCCAGCTCGGCCAGACCATCGGCGTCGGCGCCCTCGAGGGCGTCGCCTATGTCGATGTGATCGGCACCAGCAAGGGCAAGGGATTCGCGGGCGTCATGAAGCGCCACAACTTCAAGGGCATGTGCGCCACGCACGGCACCGAGCGCAAGCACCGCACGCCGGGCAGCATCGGTTCGCACGGCACCGACCGTGGTCACGGCGCCAAGATCAAGAAGGGCAAGCGCATGGCCGGCCACATGGGTGACGAGCGCGTCACCGTGCGCAGCCTTGATGTCGTGAAGATCGACGCCGAGAAGAACCTGCTGCTCGTCAAGGGCCCGGTTCCCGGCGCGAACGATGGATACCTTTTCATCCGGGCTGCCACGCGCCTCTTCAAGCGCAAGGCGAAGAAGCTCGCGAAGAAGTGAACAGATGCACCCCGCGGCGTGTGAGCCGTGGGGTGCTGTCATGAGTGTGTGAGTGTTCAGGTGACAAGCACTCCGAGGCCAGACAGGTGCTCGGAGGCCAGTAAGGCCCGCAAGGGAACCGGCCGGCAGACACAAGAGGATTCACCAAGTTGATTCCTGCCCCGTGCCATCAATGACAGGCACGCGGAGGATGAGGCGAAACGCGGGCACAAGCCCGCAACGAGGCGAAATATGATCGAACTCCCGATCTACGATTCCAACGGCAAGAAGGTCGACAGCCTTCAGATCGATGCGCAGACGCTCGGCGGCGAAGTCCGCTACGCGCTCCTGAAGCAGGCCTACGTCATCACCCACGGCAACCAGCGTCAGGGCTCGGCCCGGACGAAGAGCCGCGGCGACGTGCACGGCTCGACCCGCAAGCTCTACAAGCAGAAGGGCACCGGCAACGCGCGCGCCGGCGCCGCACGCACCCCGATCCGCAAGGGCGGTGGCGTCACCTTCAAGAAGACCCGCACTCGCGAGGACTTCCGCACCGAGCTTCCCAAGAAGATGCGTCGCCTCGCGAACCGCAACGCGCTGCTCGCGAAGCTCATCGACAACGAGGTGAAGTGCTTCGCGGCGCTCGACTTCAAGGCGCCGAAGACCGCCGAGTTCGCGAAGATGATGGCAGCGGTCGGCATCGACCGCACCTGCCTCGTCGCGACCGATGGCGCGAACAAGAACGCCATCCTGTCCGCGCGCAACGTCGAAGGCGTCGACGTGTGCCGCATCGACCAGCTCAACGTCTTCGCGCTGCTGAACCACCGCTTCCTCGTGGTGGACAAGGCGGCGCTTGTTTCTTTCCTCAACGAGACCTGCTTCGCTTCGGACGATGCTGCGGAAGCCGCCGCGCCCGCCGCGAAGTCCGGTTCGAAGAGCAAGTCGAAGAAGGAGGTCGCGTAAATGGACCCCATCCACGTCATCGTCCGCCCGATCGTGACTGAGAAGGCAACCTGGGGCTCCGGCCACCACAACCGCTTCGCCTTCGAGGTCTCGAAGCTCGCGACCAAGACGGACATCAAGAACGCCGTCGAGTCGCTCTACAAGGTTCGCGTGCTCGGCGTCGCCACGCAGACGCGCCGCCTGCGCAACCGCGCCTACGCCTACGGCTTCGTCGCGGGCAAGACCTGGAAGCGCGCCGTCGTGAAGATCCACCCCGAGGACAAGATCGAGCTCTTCTGAGCCGCGTGATCCTGCAGACCTGAAGCAAGAGAAGCAAAGGCAAGACTCCAATGGCAATCCGCGTCTACAAGAAGACCACCAACGGCCGTCGCAACGCCTCGGTGAACCTCCACTCCGAGGTCACCAAGAAGTCGCCCGAGAAGTCGCTCCTTGCTCCGCTCGTCCGCGGCTCTGGCCGCAACGTGCAGGGCAAGATCACGATCCTCGGCCGGGGCGGCGGTCACAAGCGCCGCTACCGCAAGATCGACTTCCGCCGCAACAAGGACGACATGGCCGCGACGGTGGTCGGGATCGAGTATGACCCCAACCGCTCCGCGCACATCGCGCTCCTGCAGTATGCCGACGGTGAGAAGCGCTACATCATCGCGCCGAAGGGCCTCACGGCGGGCGACGTCGTGACGAGCTCGGCCAACGCCGTCGACCCGAAGGTCGGCAACGCGATGCCGATCAAGCACATCCCCACGGGTCTCGCGCTCCACAACATCGAGATGGAGGCCGGAGCCGGCGGCCGTCTCTGCCGCGGTGCGGGCATGTACGCGCGCCTCACCAACAAGGAAGGCCGCTGGGCGACCCTCGTGCTTCCCTCTGGTG
>JBEAUK010000155.1:0-18760 GCA_041161465.1 Planctomycetota bacterium
ACGCTCACCACCGTGTTGACGAGGCCCATCTCCTTCGCCTCCTGCGCCGAGTAGCTGCGGCAGAGGAACCACATCTCGCGCGCCTTCTTCTGGCCGACGATGCGCGCCATGTAGCTTGCGCCGTAGCCGCCGTCGAAGCTGCCCATGCGCGGGCCGACCTGCCCGAAACGCGCGTTTTCCGCGGCGATCGTGAGGTCGCACATCATGTGCAGCACATGCCCGCCGCCGATCGACCAGCCCGCCACCATCGCGACGACGGGCTTCGGGCAGGTGCGGATCTCGCGCTGGAACTCGAGCACATTCAGCATCTCGCTGCCGGCCTCGGAGCGGTAGCCCGAGTGGCCGCGCACGCGCTGGTCTCCGCCCGCGCAGAACGCGCGCTCGCCCTCGCCGCAGAGGATGACGGCGCCGATCTCCTTGTCGAGCTTCGCGTCGAGCAGCGCCGCGCGCATCTCCTCGACCGTGCGCGGCGTGAACGAGTTGCGCACCTCGGGGCGGTTGATCGTGATCTTCGCGATGCGCTCGGCCTTGTGGTACTTCACCTCGGCGAAGCCCTGCCCCGCCGGCGCGGGCTTCCAGTCGAGCGCGGGGCGGATCTTCTCGGTGGTCTCGGTCGTCGGCTTCGCGGTTGGGTAGGCGGTGGTCATGATTGGGTCGAGGGCTTGGTCTGCAGGATCGATTCGATGACGCGCGCGCAGGCGTCGGGCGCCTCGAGCGGAAGCACATGCCCCGCGCCCGCGACGAGCTCGACGCGGGAGGCGGGCGCGGACGCCGATGTCATGGATCGGACGCGCGCGGCGAACGCAGCATATCGCTCGTCGAGTTCGCCCGCGACAAACGCGGAATGCGCCGCGAGCGCAGGAATCGCGCCCCACCGCGATTCGGCGCGACCCGGCGAGCACGCGGCGACGCAGCGCGCCCAGAAGGCTGCATTGCCATGCACGCGCCGCGCGCGCGCATCGTCGAACGATCGATGCGCGGCGAACGACGCGAAGAGCGGCAGCCGATACCAACGCTCGACGAACGCGTCGAGTCCGTCGAGCATGAGTTCCGCAGCCCGACGGTCGTCCTCCGCGGCGCGGCGCGCGCGGTCGCCCGCGTCGTCGAGACCGGGACTCGCGCTGAGCAGCACGAGCCGAGGCACGATCTCCGGCCGCGTCGCGGCGAGCTCGAGCGCGATGCGTCCACCCATCGAGTAGCCGACGAGCGCATCGCACGGCGAACGCTCGAGCCGCACGGCAAGCGCAGCCGCCGCATCGGCGATCGAGGTGCATCCGAGCTCGACGAGCGGCACGCAGTCGCACGCGATTCCCGACGAGAGCCGCGCGAGGACATCGGACCAATCGGCTGGCGAGCCGAGGAATCCGTGCACGAGCGCGACGCGCGCCATCAGCGGAATTCCCGCGCGAGCGCGTCCACCGCCGCCTTCGCCACGCGCGCGCGGCAGGCCTCGCTCGCCTCGCGCGTGCAGTTCACCTCGACGACGGTCGTACCGCCCCGCTTGAGCGCCTTCGCAACCGCCTTCCTCATCGCGGCGCGCGTGGTCGGCGTCTCGGCCACAAGCCCGAGCGCCTTCGCGACCGGTGCAAGCCGCTGGCCGTGCGGCGTCGTGAAGAGCGCCTCGAAGACATCGTCGTGCTTCGCGATCGGGAGGTAGCGGAAGATGCCGCCGCCGTCGTTGTTGAGGACGACGAGGACGAGCGGCGTCTCGACCTCGCGCGCAAGCATGAGGCTGCTGAGGTCGTGGAGCGCGCTGACATCGCCGAGGAACGCGACGACAGGCTCGCGCGTGCCGAGGGCATGACCCGAGGCGCTCGCGATGAGTCCGTCGATGCCGCTCGCGCCGCGGTTCGCGCCCGCGTGCCAGCCGCTCGGCGGATGGATCGCCAGGAAGTCGGCATCGCGGATCGGCATCGACGAGCCGTAGAAGAGCGTGCCATTCGAGCGCGCCTCGCTGCACGCCGAGGTCGCGTCGGCGATCGCGGTTGGCTCGCAGAGGCCGCGCTCGGCTGCGACCGCCTTCGCGGCCGCGCGCGTGGCGCAGCCGAGCGCTCGCTTCCAGCCCGCGTGCGGCTTGAGGTTCTTCGCCGCGGTGAACTCGACCGGACCCGCGTACACCGCATCCGCGCGATGCGCCGCGTCGACGCGCGGGTCGCCCGGGCCGAACACGGTGATGCCCGAGGACTGCGAGGCGATCCACGCATTGAGCCGCTTGGAGACCACGGCGTCGCCGACGATCGCCAGCGCCTTGGCGCGCAGCGCCTCGCGCAACGCAGGGTTCCCTTCGCCGTCCATCGCGGCGCGCAGCACGAGATCGGCGCCAGCCGTGCCGGTTCCCGCCAGATCGCTCGTGATGTCGGCGAGCACGGTGCCGCGCCAACCGCCGAGCGAGTGACGCGTGGCCGGCGCGGTGCGGCCCGCGATCACGACCGCGCCGTCGATCTCGACCGGGCTCGCAAGCGGCGGCATCGCGAGACGCCACGGCGCATGGTCCTTCGTCCACCGCGCGATTCCCCAAAGCCAGCCGATGTCCCACGGCCTCGCGTCGGGCGCGAGCGGCTCGCGGAACTGCCAGTTGAGATGCACCGCGCCGCCCTGCGCGCCCGCGTGTCCGCACGCACGGGCGAACGCCTCGTCGACGGTCGACAGCACGAACTCCGCCGGAATGTCGGTGCTCGGGCACGGGAGATCGGCGCACCAGCGTGCGGCGCCCGCAAGGAGGTTCGCCTGCGGAATCGCCTGGTTCGCGCCGCAGTCGCGCAGTTCGGGCGGGCGATCGGCGGCGAACACGAGCAGCGGCGTGCGCGTCATGCGCGCCTCGACCATCGCGGGGAGCGCGTTGGCGACCGCCGTGCCGCTCGTCATCACGACCACCGCCGGGACACCCGTCGACTTCGCGATGCCGAGCGCGAGGAACGCGCCCCCCCGCTCGTCGTGCGCGACATGCACGCGGATCCCGGGATGCCGGCCGAATGCAACCGCAAGCGGCGCGCTGCGAGAGCCGGGGCTCACGACGGCATGGCGCACGCCGAGGCGGTGGCACTCCTCGGCCGCCAGCATCGTCCACGCGAGGTTGATGTTGGGCGCATCGCGCATCCGCAGAAGGTATCAGGTCGCGAGTCGCTCGAACGCGAGCAGCTTGTGCCCCGTCTCGCGCCATTCCTCGGCCGGATCGGAGCCTTCGACGATGCCGGCGCCCGCGAACGCGGTGAGCGTGTCGCCTTCGATGCGCGCAGAGCGGATCGCGACCGCGATCTCGGCGCCATCGCGCGACGCGACGCCCACGGGCCCCGCATAGAGACCGCGGTCAAACGGCTCGATCTCCCGCAGTGCGTCGATCGCCTCCGCGACGGGTGCGCCGGCGACCGCAGGCGTCGGGTGCAGCAGCCGCACGAGGTCGGCGTCGTTCGTGCCGGCGCG
Source organism: Planctomycetota bacterium (assembly GCA_041161465.1). Classification (GTDB taxonomy): domain Bacteria; phylum Planctomycetota; class Phycisphaerae; order Phycisphaerales; family SM1A02; genus QWPT01. The sequence goes on from JBEAUK010000155.1 coordinate 3,421, forward strand.
CAGCTCGGCGTGCACGCGCGTGGCGAGATGCTGGACATACGCGAGTCGCAGGAGCCGCGGCTCCGCGTCGAGTCGCAGCGATGCCGCGCAGCTCGCAAGCGCCTCGCGCACACGCTCCACCACGAACTCGTGCTCGCGTCGGTCCTTCGCGCTCGCGAGCAGAGACTCGCCGAGCAGCCGGTCGGCGACGCCGTCGACGCCGCGCGGCCTCGTGCCTGCGACGGCCTCGCTGCGTGCGGTGCGGCCGCTGCGCGAGACGAGGCGCTCGGGCGTGACGCCGAGGAACGCGCGCCCGACGCCCACTTCGATCAGGAAGCGGAAGCCGCGCGCCTCGCGGGCCGAGAGCCGCGAGAGGATCGCGACCGGGTCAAGCGCGCCGCTCGCCACATAGCGTCGCGTGCGAGCGAGCACGAGCTTTCGCATCGCACCCGACCGGATGCGCTCGAGCGCGCCGCGCACCGCATGCGTCCACTCCACCTCGCCGCCGCCGTCGGAGTCGCGCACCAGCGCCGGCTCGATGACGCACGCATCGGACGGCTTGACGAGCGCCTCGAGATCGGCGAGCAGCTGCGCGCGATCGGTGTCGCTCGCGACATGCGCGGCGAGCGTCGTCGACTCCTGCTCGCGGCGAAGCTCGATCGCCGGCAGCACGCAGCAGACCCTCGTGAACGGTTCCCACGCGGCATCGCGGGGACGCGTCGCATCGAACGGCAGCGCCACGAACCACGCGGCCGCGCGCACCTCGCCGCCGCCGGCGATCTGCGTCAGCGCGGTGTGCGCACCGAACGGTGCCGAGGTGGCGACGCCCACCGATGCGAACTCAAGCTTCGTGCTCCGGTCACGGAAGTAGCGACGCGCACCCACCGGCGCGCCTCGAAGCCACGCGAGGAAATCCAGTGGCTCGACGGCCGTCTCGACGCGCACGAACGAACCAGGCTTCACCTCGCCGATCGCTCGAACCCGATCCGCGAGGTCGCGGATCTGCCGAGCGAGCGAGCCCGGGGCGTCGTCGTGCGGAGCGAGGCGTGAGGTCGAGCCCGTTGACATTGGATCCACAGCGTAGGGCAGCATGGGCTGCCTGTCTGCGCTGTTTTTGCGGGCGAAGCAGCGAGAATCGGCTTACGGGGCGCTTGGCGCGGAAGATGCCGCCCGTGCGGGGCCCGGGGTCGCCCCCGCGGGCAACTCGCTGGCCAGATCCTGAAGCATGGCGTTGATCGCGATGCCGGTCGCAACCGACATCGCATCAGCGACCTTTCCAGGTTCCGCCGCCGGAATCGGCGCTGTTCCCGTACCGACCATCTGGTCGACGAGCTTCGGTGCGCCTGCACGGCGATCAAGCAGATAGGCGCGCAACTTCACGACCGCCTTGGGCGCGCCGGGCTCGGAGAAATCGGCGTAGAACGCCTCGATCACGCCCTCGATCGAGAAGTCGAAGCGCATCGCCACGCCCTCGACGCCAACCATCTCGCAACGACTCGACTGCTCGAGCGCCCGCGCGAGCGCCTCGGAGATCATGTCCGACGGATTGGCGATGAAGCCAGCGTACGGATCCTGCCGCCAGGTGCCATCGGTGTTGTGGTACAGGAACGGCTTGGCGTCGAACGGTGGAATCGCGCCGAAACGCGTGATCATGACCGATCCGAGTTTCTCACCCTTCAGCGGCGCCTGGGGCGGCGGCGCGATGAGGTAGCTCGCGCTCGGCTGATATCCGCGGTCGAACAGCGAGCAGCCCCCGAGGGCGGCCACGCATGCAAGTGCGAGCGCGTGAAGGACGGACGAGCGTGCGTTGGGGAATCGCGGCATGGATGTCTCCTGCGCGGCTGGTTGCGTGTGGTGCGGACGACGGCTCATCGCTTGCCTCCCGGAACCGGCTCGCCGGGCGCGAGCCGCGGCGGCGAGTCGCCGAAGATCGTCTGACCGAGGTCGTTCTTCGCGCTCGTGCTGAGTTCCTCGAGGTTCTCAGCGGTCTGCCGCAGCGCCTCGATGAGCTGCCGCAGCTCGTAGCTCTCGCTCGCGAGGAACTCCTGCACCTGCCGGCCGATCGCGCGGTACTCCGCGACGGTGGCGGGCAGCTCGCCGGAGGTCTTCTCGAGCCCGTCGAGGATTCCCGCGAGCTTCGGCGACGCCAGGATCGCATCGAGCTTCTCCGCGGCCTCGCGCGCAGCCTTCATCATCTTGGGAACCTCCGCGATGCCCTCGCGCAGGTCGCCCGAGCCATCGCCCACGAGTCCGCGCACATCGGCGCTGATCGCGGAGATGTCGGCCATGGTCTTCTCGATCGCGGGGTCGGCGAGGATCTTCTGCACGCGCTCGTTCGATGCGCGCAGCTCGGCGATGAAGTCCTTCGCCTCGGTGAGCATCGGATCGACGCGACGGTTCACGACGCCGTCGACATCTTCGATCGTCCGCTGCAGCGACGAGCCGATCGACGCGAAATCCACTTCCGACAGGTTCGCCGCGATGACGCCGATGCGGTCGATGAGCTGGTCGAGGTTGCTCGGCGCGCTTGGGACATACGGATACTCGGGCGTGTAGCGCGGCATCACCGCCACGAACTGCGTCGGATCGTTGAGGTCGAGGTCGACGAACAGTCCGCCCGTGAGGCCCGCGGAGGTCAAGCGTGCGCGGAGTCCGCGCGCGACGCCGCCCTCGAGGTCCTTCGTGAACAGGCTCGTCTGCTCAGGGCCGAACACATCGAGGCGCACCTTCATGCGGATCACCACGGGGCTCGCGAAGTCGAAGCTCTCGTCGTCGGTGCCCTGCTCGTTGTAGAAGCGGTCGGCGAAGGCGATCGCGTCGACCTCGCCGATCGGCACGCCGCGGTACTTCACGGGGCTGCCGATCTGCAGGCCATTCACCGAGTCGGTGGTGGATGTCTCGATGATGGCCGTTTCCTTGAACATCGTGCCCGAGCCGAGCGCGATGACGCTCCCGAGGCCGAGCGAGACCGAGACGATCACGAAGATGCCGACCTTGAACTCCTTGGACGCGCTCATGAGTGGACTCCCGCGCGGCGCGCGCGATGCGGCGCCTTGGCCGCGGCGATGAAGGGCTGGCGATGCTGCATGGTCATGACTCTTGGGTGGGAACGCGGTTGAGGAAGCGGCGCACCCACTCGTCGTCGGAGTGGTCGCGCAGTTCGGACGGTGCGCCGAGCGCGACCAGCTTCTTGCGTGCGCCATCGAGCATGGCGAAGCGCTGGCCGATCGCGAAGATGCTGGCGAGCTCGTGCGAGATGATGACGAAGGTCGTTCCGAGCATGCGGTTGAGCGCTTCGATCATCGCATCGAGGTCCGCGCTCGTCACGGGATCGAGGCCCGCGCTCGGTTCGTCGAGGAAGATGATCGGCGGATCGAGGGCGAGCGCGCGCGCGATCGCCGCGCGCTTCTGCATGCCGCCCGAGATCTCCGACGGCTGCTTCAGCGCATGGGCGCCGAGGCCAACGAGCCCGAGCTTCGCGCGCGCGATGTCGTCCATCACATCGTTGGGTAGATCGGCGAACTCCTCGAGCGGCAGGCGCACATTCTCGAGGAGCGTCTTCCCGCCGAACAGCGCGCCGAGCTGGTACATCACGCCGAAGCGCCGGCGCACGCCGCGGATCGCGTCGTCGTCGGCCTTGACGATGTCGACGCCGTCGATCGTGATCGAGCCCGCGAGCGGCCTCCGCAGCGTCGTCAGGCACGAAAGCAGCGTGGTCTTGCCGCAGCCCGAGCCGCCGCCGATGAAGAGGATCTCGCCCTTCAGGATGTCGAGGTCGATCCCCTCGATGATCGGGCGGTCGTAGCCGATCGACACGCCGCGCAGCGAGATCGCCGTCTCGCGCGTGGCTGGCTGTGGTGCTGGGGCGGCCGGTGCCGGCATGGGTGGCTAGATATCGAGGGTGTAGAAGAACGCGCCAAGGATGCTGTCGGCGATGATGATGGCGACGATGCCCGCGACGACCGCGCGCGTGGTGCTGAGTCCGACGGCGCCCGGTCCCTGCCCTGTGCGAAGTCCCGACAGGCAGCCGATCGCCGCGACGAGGATCGCGAACACGGCTGCCTTCACGAGACCCTGCAGGAATCCGCCGACGGTGAGCGCCTGGCGCACCTCGTCGGTGTACTGCGCGAGCGTGAATCCCTCGGGCCCGAGGATCACATATCCGCCGACGACGCCGAGGATCGACGCCCAGATCGAGAGCATGGGCGTGACGATCGTGGTGGCGATGAGGCGTGGAATCACGAGGAAACGCACGGGATCGATGCCGAAGGTTCGCAGCGCGTCGAGCTCCTGCGTGACCTTCATGGTGCCGATCTCCGCGGCGAACGCGCTGCCCGAGCGGCCGGCGAGGATGATCGCGGTGATGAGCGGCCCGAGCTCGCGCACCACCGACACGGCGACGACATCCGCGACCTGCAGCTTCGCGCCGTACTTCGCCATCGGATCGAAGGTCTGGAAGGCGATGATCGCGCCGATGAGGAACCCGAGGAGTCCGACGACCGCGATCGCGTCGCTTCCGTGCCGCGCCATGGCGGCGATGGTGTCGCCCACGCGCAGGTGCTGCGGAGCGCGCACGAGATGCACGCAGACGAGCGCGATCTCGCCGATGAACCGCACGAGATCGACGACGCCGTCGCGAATCGCGATCGACGCGGCGCCCACCTCGCGCACGAAGCCCGGCGCCTTCGCGGGCTCCTGCGGCTCCTGGCCGCGCAGCGCGAGATCAATCAGCAGCCGTCGGTCCTTGTCGGCTCCGGTCACCTCGAATCCGAAGCCCGCGCCCTTCGCGAGCCGGAAGAGAAACACCGCGAGCGACACGCCCGACGCGTCGAGATGCGTCACCTTCGAGAGGTCGAGCGTGACCCCGCCCGAGAGCCGCGAAGGGAGCTTCCGAGCCAGCGTCTCGCGCACTCCGCCGATCGACTCTGCGTCGATCGCGCCTTCCGGAGCGATGCGAACACCCCCCGCCTCCTCGGAGACGGCGACGGGAGCGTCCGCACCCTTGCTGCGTCGCGACATTCAGCGACCTGCCCGCTTCGCCTCTTCGAAGATCGCAAGCGCCTTCGGCATCAAGGCATCGAGCCGCGCTGCGCGCTTGTCATCACTTGGGTGCGTCGAAAGGAACTCAGGCGGCTTCTCGCCTCCCTGCGCCCCCATCTTCCTCCAGAAGGTGATCGCGGCGCGCGGGTCGTAGCCTGCATCGGCCGCGATCAGGAGACCGATCTCGTCCGCCTCCGTCTCCTCGCTGCGGCTGAAGGCCGTCTCGCCGAGCGCGCCGTAGCCGGCGAGCACGCCGTCGACAAGCTCCGGACTCACCTCGCCCGTTGCGCTCACGATGCCTGCGGCGATCTCGACCGCCATCGCGCGCGAGACGCGCTCGCCGCCGTGGCGCGCGATCGCGTGCGCCGCCTCGTGGCCCATCACGACCGCGAGTTCGTCATCGCTCGTCGCAAGCTGGAGGAGACCGGTGTTCACGGCGCTCTTGCCGCCCGGCAGCATCCACGCGTTGACCTCGGGAGTGTCGATGAGCGCGAACTGCCACTGGAAATCGCGCACCGCCTGCGGATAGCGGCGCACCGATGCATCGGCGATCCGCTGGCCGACGCGCTGCACGCGCGCGAAATCGGGACCCGTGGCGATCGTCTTCGCCTGCGCGAGCGTCTCCGCGTACGCAGCCTCGCCGAGCTGGCGCTCCTCGTCGAGCGAGAGGAGCATCATCTGGCTGCGGCCGGTCTCGGGAACCGTTCCGCACCCCGTGAGGAACGGGATCGCGGGAACGGACGCCACGGACAGCGCCGCAAGCCGCAACGCCGCGCCGCGGAAGGCGAAACTGTTCGAAATCAGACGCCGAATCGACATGGTGCGACCTCCACGGGGCCTCGATCGCCCCGCGGGGCGCAGTCTACCGACCGCGGCATGTCGCGGCGCGGCGCTGCCCCACGCGAGCTCGGCATCGGAATGCCCAAACGAACAGGCTACGCCGTCTCAGCCGGCGTCCGATTGGGTACGCTTCCGCCCATGACGCGCACCATCACTCCTCGCCGTGGAAACTGCCTCACGGGACTCGTCATCGGTCTCGCCGTTCTCGGATTCCTGCTCCTCGTCGCCGGCAGCATCGCATATCTGTCTTTCAGCCCATCCACGGCGCTGGAGAAGCTGCAGGTCGATCTGAAGGCGCTCGTGGACAGCGCGGCGGTCATCGAGGCTCCGGGCAGCGTGGAAGTCGAGCTCGCGGCCGGTGGCGCGGCATTCATCCTCTCCCCAAGCGGAGAGGTCGGCGACAAGGTCATTCCCGCGCCACCGGCCGGCGTGACCTACACGATCACGGTGACCGATCCGGGCGGCAACCCGGTTCGTTTCGAGACCAACGACGCGCCGCGCACCGGCAGCGAGCCGTTCTACCTCTTCGGATTCTGTGAACTCAAGACCGAAGGTCCCTACACAATCACGGTCACCGCCTCGGACGGCTCGACGCCAGCCGCGATCCTCGCGACCCGCGCGAGCCAAGCGGAGCTTCAGCGGCTGCTCAGCGAGAGCCTGCGCATCTCCGGCGGCGTCATCGGCGGATGCGGCGCGGTCTGCGGACTCGCGATCTTCGTCGTGTTCGGCGTGCTCGCGCTCTTCATGCGCAAGAAGTCGCAGCCTGATCCGCTCGCGATTTGACGAGGAACTCCGCCGTCAATACGACGGGTCGTACACCTTGCTGCGCAGCCAGGCATCGATGTCGGCGGGTCGCTCGACGCGCGCGAATCCGCGGTCGAAGATGAGTTCCGCCACCTCGACCGCCACATCGATCGCGGACTGGTGGATGCGCTCGAGCGGCGGGTAGATGAGCCCGACCGAGAGCTCGGCCTCGGTGGTCCGAGCGGAAAGCGCCTCGGCGGCCTTCAGGAACATCTCGTCGGTCACGCGCGTCGCCTCGGTTGCGTACACCGCCATGCCGACCGCCGGATAGATGTAGACATTGTTGCCCTGACCCGGCACGAGGATGCGGCCGTTCAGTTCGACCGGCTGGAACGGCGAACCCGACGCGAAGATCGCGCCGCCGTCGGTCCAGATCCACGCCTGCTCGGCGGTGCACTCCGACTTCGAGGTCGGGTTCGAGTACGGGAAGATCACGGGCCGCTCGCAATACGCGCGCATCGCCTCGACGACCTCCTGCGTGAAGGTCTGCGGCTGCGTGCTCGTGCCGATGAGCACGGTCGGCTTCAGCGCACGCACGGCCTCGGGCAGCGTCTTGTGGAGTTCGCCGTCGCGCACGAAGGGCACCTGGTGCGGCTGGATGCCGGGGTTGTCCTTCACGACGACGCCCTTCGAGTTCATCAGCCAGATGCGCGAACGCGCGTCGTGCTCGGAGACGCCGCGCTGCATCATGGCCTGCACGACGAGCTCCGCGATGCCGGTCGCCGCGCTGCCTGCGCCGAAGAAGAGGTAGCGGTGGTCGACCAGCGTGTTCTCGAGCGCGCGGCACGCCGCGAAGAGCCCCGCCACCGCGATCGACGCCGTTCCCTGGATGTCGTCGTTGAAGCACGAGACTCGGTCGCGGTAGCGCGCAAGCAGCGGGATGGCCGTCGTGTTGTGGAAATCCTCGAACTGGATGCAGCAGCGTGGATAGACCTCCTGCACCGCCATCACGAACTCCTCGACGAACGAGTCGTAGTCGGCGCCGCGCAGCCGCTGCTGGCGCAGGCCGGGGTAGAGCTCGTCGTTGAGGAAGGTCTCGTTGTTCGTGCCGACATCGAGCACGACCGGCATGCAGCGCGCGGGCGGCACGCCGCCGATCGCCGTGTAGAGCGCGAGCTTTCCGACGGGAATGCCCATGCCGCACACGCCGAGGTCGCCGAGGCCGAGGATGCGCTCGCCGTCGGTCACGCAGATGATGCGCACATCGGTCTCGGGCCAGTTGCGCAGGATCTCCGCGATGCGGCCGCGGTGCTTGAGCGACACGTAGAGGCCCTTCGGCCGCCGCATGATGTGCCCGAACTTCTGGCACGCCTCGCCGACGGTCGGCGTGTAGACGATCGGCATGTGCCGCGGCGGGTCGGCGCGCAGCAGCTGGTAGAAGAGCCGCTCGTTGCGGTCCTGCAGCTCGGAGAGATACACATAGCGCTCGAGGTCGTTCGCGCGGCGCTCGAGCTGCGCGAGGGCGCGCTTCTGCTGCGTGGCGCTGTCGTCGACCGCGTCCGGGTAGAGCCCCGTGAGGCCAAGCAGCTCGCGCTCGGCCTCGCTGAAGGCCGTGCCCTTGTTCAGGCGCGGGTTGTAGAGGATCTCGTGGGCGTCCTTCCGCATCAATCGACCTCGAGCATCAATGCTCCTCAGTTCGGCTCGCGCCAGCCGCCCATCCGCGACGGGTCGGCCGCATCGAACACCAGCGCGCCTTCCGCGACGATGAACGCACGACCGACGATGGTCGGCCGGACGCTTCCGTCGGGGAGTGCAGCGTAGCGTGCCTCGAACACGCTGCCGATCGCCGATTCCTGCACCCACGAGACGCCCGGGCCGAGCTCGCCGCGGGCCGAGAGCGACCCGAGCAGCGCGCTGGTGCCGGTTCCGCAGGGCGAGCGGTCGAAGGTGCCGTTGGGGCAGAGGACGAAGTTCCTCGCACGGGCCTCGGCTCGCGATGGGCTGAACGACAGCAGCACATGGTCGATGAGCCCGCCGTTCTCCGCGCCGCCGCGCAGTTCCGCACGGCGGATTCCCTCGAGGATCGACTGTGCGTACTGGAGCTCCTCGGCGTGCGAGCGCATCGCGCGCCCCGCCTTGCCACCCGCCGCGAGTCCATCGTGGCGCACGATGAAGAACCAGTTGCCGCCCCACGCGATGTCGCCGCGCACGACGCCTCCCTGCGCGAGCACGACCTCGACCTCGCGGGCGTGCACGCGCGCAGGCACATTGTCGAAGGCAAAGCGCCCGTCATCACGCGAGGTCACCACGACATCGCCGACGCGGGTCTCGACCGTCGCATGCGTAGGAAGATCGAAGCCGATGTGACGAAGCGTGCGCGCGAGCCCGATCGTCGCATGTCCGCACATCCCGAGCGGCGCGCTCGCGTTCCAGAAGAGGACGCCGCACGAGGACCCCGCCTTCGCGGGCCGGCACAGGAGCGCGCACACCGTCGCGTCGGCGGCGCGCGGATTCGCGGCCAGCGCGAGGCACTCGGGCGGAATCACGAGCCTGCCGTCGACGGTCCAGTGCGCCAGCAGCTCGGGAAGCGCGAGGTGGAAGAGCCCGCCGTCCGGCGCAAGCAGCACGCGGGTCGGCTCTCCTTCGGTGTGGCTGTCGACGAATCGATCGATCTTCACGCGTGCAGGATACTGCGCAGACGCGCTACGCTGCGCGCATGCAGTCCCTGCCCGATGTCGGCTCGCCTTTCCGCGGCGTGATCCCCGCGATCGTTTCCCCGTTCCGCGACGATGGGTCGCTGTGCGCCACGCGCCTGGGCGACCTCGCGCGGCGCATGCTCGCGGCGGGCTGCACGGGCACGGTGTGGCCGGGCTCGCTTGGCGAAGGGCAGACGCTTTCGTTCGATGAACGCGCAGAGGGCTGGAAGGCGATCGCGGCCGCGAGCGAAGGGCGCGGAAACGCATTCGCGACGATCTCCGCTGCATCGACGCGCGAGGCCGTGCGGCAGGTCGAGAAGGCGGCGGAGATCGGCCTGCGCGGCTGCATGATCCTGCCGCCGTATGTCCACAAGGGACCGTGGCAGGAGTACCGCTCCCACTTCGAGGCGATGCTGAGGGCCGCGCCGCTGCCGATGATGCTCTACAACAACCCGCCCGCGTACATCGTCGATGTGAGCGCGGAGCAGGTGTTCGATCTTGCGGAGAAGCACGCAAACCTCGTCGCCGTGAAGGACTCGACCGGCGACGCGCGCAAGCTGACCGCGCTGATCGCGGGAAGCCGCGGACGCACGCGCAAGGTCGGCGCTCTCGTCGGCCTCGATGACTGCGCGGTCGAGGGCGCGCGCATGGGCTGCTGCGGATGGATCGCCGGCCTCGCGAACGCGCTTCCCGAGGAAAGCGTGCGGCTCTTCACGCTCGCGCAATCGACGCGCGCAGAGGACATCGAGGCGTGCGACGCGCTCTATGCCTGGTTCCTGCCGCTCCTGCGGCTCGACACCGTGCCGGACTTCGTGCAACTGATCAAGCTCGTGATGGCCGAGACAGGTACGGGCGACGAACGCGTGCGCGCGCCGCGCCAGCCCGTCGAGGGCGAGGCACGCGCCCGGGCTCTGGCGGTGATCCGCGCGGCGCTCGCGAAGCGGGTGTGACGGTCGTTTGGGCGTTCGGACGGGAGCACCGCTTTGCGGCGCACCGTCGTGAACTCGAGGGGTTCCGCGAGCAGCGCCCCATCGGCACTCACCCCTGCACGCACAGCGCCTTCGAGAAGCGCTTCGCGGCCGCAGGCAAGCCAACCGCGGTGAAGCGCGCGTCACCCGTCGCCGGAAACGGTCCGCCGTGCACCATCGCAGGGCTCACGGCAACACCCGTCGGCATCGTCTCGGAGAGCAACCGACCGACCTTGAACCGCAGCACGCCGAAGAGCGTCGCGCGCACCGCGTCGTCGGCGGCGTCGGCGATCACGGTCGCCGCGAGCTGCCCATCGAGCGCCCGCGCGAAGTCGACGAGCTGTGCGTCGCCTTCGACCGCGACCACGATGCCGAGCGGTCCGAATGATTCGATCATCGCCGTTCCCCGCGCGCGTCGCGCGAGCGACGCGTCTGCGAGCGCGAGCGTCGGCTCGAAGCGGAATCCCGGCGCCTGCGCGCCCCCGCCGCACACGATCTTCACGCCTGCCGCGCGCAGTGCGTCGATCGACTGCGAGAGATGCGCGCGGATCGACTCGGTCAGGAGCACCGCCGGCGCGGCCTTGCCAAGCACCTCGACCGCCCGCGCGGCCACGCGCGCGGCTGCCGCCTCGCCCGCGACGAAGATCACGCCCGGCTTCGTGCAGAACTGCCCGCCGCCGAGCATCACGGATGCCGTCCACGCATCGGCGATCGCCTCGGCGCGCGCACCCGCGGCGCTTGACGCGACGAACACAGGGTTCACACCCGACATCTCGAGGCTCGCCGGCTTTCCGAGCCGGTCGCATGCGGCCTTCAGCCGCAGCCCCGCCGCGCGCGAGCCCGTGAAGCCAAGCGCGGCGACACCCGCGTGCGCAAGCAGCGCCTCGCCATCCTCGGGCAAGCAGTCGAAGAAGAGCTGCACCGACGCCGACGGCAGCCGCGCCGCATCGCGTGCCGCGCAGCAGTGCGCGAAGATGCGTGCCGTCGTGTTCGGGTGACCGGGATGCGCCTTCGCGATGACCGGATTGCGCGCGGCGATCGCGGCGGCGAAGTCGCCGCCTGAGACGCCGTTGAACGCGAGCGGGAAGTTCGACGGGCCGATGCACACCACCGCGCCGCCGAGCGGCACGAGCGTCGAGCGCAGCCCGTGCTTCTCGTCGACGGCAACCGTCCGCCACGACTCGTCGCGCAGGCAGCGCGCGGCCTCGCGCAGCTGGAAGGTCATGCGGTTGAACTCGACCTCGGAAAGCCGCGGCGCGTACGGCAGCGCCGTCTCCTCGTGCGCGAGCTGCGCGATTCCGGCGCGATCGTTCTCGAGCCGCAAGGCGTAGTCGTCGAGAAAGTCGGCGAGCAACGCACCAGGCGCATCGGCAAGCGCGTCGATCGCGTCGAAGGCCGTGTCGGCCATCGCCTCGAGATCGGCGCGGGAACTGCGCGCAAACTCAGCGCCCAACGCCTCGCCAGACGCCGGGTTCACCGCGCGCATGTCAGGCGCCCTGCTCGTTCACGAGCGTGGGGCGGCCGTCCTTCCACGCGATCGAGACGCTCGACTCGCCGCGCAGGAACGACTCGACCCAGTTTCCAACGGCGTCGACGCGCCAGTCGCCTGGCTCGAACAGCGCCTGCGGCGAAGCCGTCGCACGCGACATCCACCACCGCGAGACATCGCCACGCGTCGCGACCATCGTGGGCGCGAGGCCCATCGCCATGCAGCGCGCGCCGAGGATCGCCACGATCGCGTCGATCGCGGCGCGGTCGGCGCCCGTCTCCTCGGTGATCTTGCCGTGCGCGAGCTTCTCAGGCGGCATCTTGCCGCCCTCGTCGACCGCCTGCGCGATCACATCGCCGTACTTCTGCGCGAACCGCTTGGGGAGACCGCGGACCGACGACAGCTGCTGCACGCTCACGGGGCGCTGCCGCACGATCTCGGCGAGCGTCTCGTCCGGCATGACCACGCGGTGAGGCAGGTCTTCCTTGCGCGCGATCTCGTCGCGCAGACGCGTCATCAGGCGAAGCGTCGGGATCTGCGCCGGCTTCATCGGCCAGCTCTTCATCGTGCGGCGGATCTGCGATTCCTCGTCGAAACGAGCGGGAATCTTGCCACTCTGCTCGCACTCGCGCATCGCCCAGGCGAGCGTGCCGCGGCGCTCGAGCTCGGCGCGGAGCCGCTCCCACACCAGCGGCAGGTATCGCACATCGTCGGCGGCGTAGCGCAGCTGCGACGCGGAGAGCGGGCGTGCATCCCAGTTCGTGAAGGTATGGCCCTTCGAGAGCTTGTGCCCGGCGAAGCGCTCGACGAGCTTCTCCAGGCCCGCCGGCCACGGCATCTCCGCGAACGCGGCGGCGACCTGCACATCGAGCGTGTTCGCCGGCTCGCGGCCAAGCAGCCGGCGCACCGGCTCGAGGTCCTGCGTGCCCGCGTGCACGATCGTGAGGAGCGCCGGATCGGCCACGAGCTCGAAGATCGGCTTCAGGTCCGTCACCGCGAACGCATCGACTAGGATCACGCGCTCGGTCGTCGCGAGCTGCACGACGCAGATGCGCGGCCAGTAGCTCTCCTCGCCGATGAACTCGGTGTCGTAGGCGAACACGCCCTTCTCGCGCACGTGGGCGAGCGCGGCGTCGAGCTCCTCGGTCGTCGTGACGAGCGTCGCGTCGCCGCGCGCCACGAGCTGGTGCTCGAGGTGCGGCGCGCTCGGCGACTCCTCGCCCTCCGCTGCGGCGTGGTGGCGCTCGCGCTTCTTGCGGCGGTAGTTGAGGTTCATCGCGCGATCGAGCCCATGCGGTTGCGGACGGACTCGACGACGCTGGCCGCGACATGGTCGAGCTGCGCCTGCGTGAGGTCGGGGTAGATCGGGAGCGCGATCGCCTCGAGCGCGGCGCGCTCGGCGTGCGGGAAGATCCCCTTCGTGTAGTGGAGGTGCGCGAAGCACTTCTGGAGATGCAGCGGCACCGGGTAGTAGATCTCGGTGCCGATCTTCCGGTCGGCGAGGTCCTGACGCACCGCGTCGCGGATCCCGGCGGGGACGCGGACGGTGTACTGGTTGTAGATGTGGCGCGCGCCCTTCGGCGCGGCCTTCGGGTAGCGCAGCGCGAGGCCGCCCGCCCCGAGCGGCGTGCCCGAGTCGAGCGCGCCGGCCGCCGCGAACTGCGCGTCGTAGAACGCGGCGTTCCGCTGGCGCCCGGCGCTCCACGCGTCGAGGTGGCGCATCTTCACGAGGAGCACGGCCGCCTGCAGCGCGTCGAGGCGCGAGTTCATGCCGACCTCGTCGTGGTAGTACTTCGGCTCCATGCCGTGATTTCGCAGGCGCATCATCCGGGCGGCGAGCGCGTCGTCATTGGTCGTGATGATGCCGCCGTCACCGAATCCGCCGAGGTTCTTCGAGGGGAAGTAGCTGAAGGTGCCGATGGCGCCGCGCGAGCCGACGCGCTTGCCGTGGATGTCCTCCGTGCCGATCGCCTGCGCGGCGTCCTCGACGACGGGCACGCCGTGCTCCTTGCCGATCGCGAGGATCGCGTCGAGGTCGCACGCCTGCCCGAACAGATGCACGGGCACGATCGCCTTGATGTTCCCATGGCAGCGGAACGCCGCCCTCGTGGACTCGGGGCAGATGTTGTAGGTCGCGGGATCGCAGTCGACAAAGACCGGCGTGGCGCCGAGGCGGTGCACGCTGCCTGCGGTCGCGAAGAAGGTGAAGGTCGGGCAGATGACCGCATCGCCCGCCTTGACGCCGAGCGCCTGCAGCGCGAGAAGAATCGCGTCTGAACCGTTCGCGCAGCCGATCGCGTGCTTCGCCTGGCAGTATCCGGCGGTCATGCACTCGAGCTCGCCGATCTTCGGCCCGCCGATGAAGTACTGGCTCTCGATGACCTCCTTGACCACCGGCTCGATCTCGGAGCGGATCGTCGCGTACTGCGCCTTGAGGTCAAGAAGCGGGACATTCACGGCTGCAGCGGTCGCGGTCGTCAAGTATGGGCTCCGTGCTGAGAGACTTTGATCCTCCGGCCTACCGGAGAAGACCCATTGTGCCGAATTCCCGCCCTGCTTGCGAGGGGCTCACGGTGAGAGCGGCTGATGGCCGGTCCCCGTCGAGCCGAACCCGCCCACGCCGCGAGCTGTGTCGCTAAGGCCATCTACCTCAAGGACTTGCGCTCTCTCGACCCGTGCGATCACCATCTGCGCCACCCGCATGCGCGGCTCGACGACAAAGGGCACCCGGCCAAGGTTGATGAGCGGCACCTTCATCTCGCCCCGATAGTCGGCGTCGACGGTGCCGGGCGCGTTCGGCATCGAGATCCCGTGCTTGGTCGCAAGTCCCGACCGTGGCCGCACCTGCGCCTCGTATCCCGGCGGAAGCGCCATGGCGAACCCGCAGGGCACGAGGAAGATGTCGCCCGGCTGCATGACAACGGGCGCATCGATGTCGGCCGAGAGATCCATGCCGGCGGCGAGCTCGGTCTGGTAGGTCGGCAGGACCGCGCTCGCGCGGAGACGCTTGAACTGGACAGGCACGGTGTGCATGTCGGGAAGGTAGCGCGGAGGCGGACCGCGCGCCCCGCGCAAAAGCACGCAGGGCGTCGGCCCCTGCCAACGCCCTGCGGTTCCCCAATGGCCTTTCGAGCCGAGAGACCGGCTCAGGCACGCCTTCGACGCGAACCGAAGGCACCTGCGAGGCCAAGCAGCGCGATTGCGCCGGGTGCGGGAATCTGGCTGAACTCCTGCCGGATGAAGGACGCGGACGAGGTGCCCTCCGCCGTCGGCGAGAAGAACTTGAAGTTCTTGTTCACCTCAAGCGCACGGAACCCGTCCGGGTACAGGTCGCAGAAGTCGATGGCGTCAGTGAAACGCGAGTCAGGGGGCGGCCCCCAGAGGTTGTAGACGCTGAGCTGGCCGAGGAACTGATTGGCATCCAGGTCGAACACCGACTCGTCGACGCGCGAGAACGAGCCCTCGCCCGAGACGCCGCCGTTGAAAGTCAACCTCATGTCGCAGAGCCGCAGGCCGGACTTGTAGGCGTCGGGGTTGACCTCGACCGAGTACTGCAGGTTGCCCTCGGCCACGCGGTCGTCCCC
>JBEAUK010000158.1:0-14997 GCA_041161465.1 Planctomycetota bacterium
AGCGCGATGTGGATGCCGTGCGCGCGCAGGCGCGCGAGGTCCTGCGGCGTGCGGATGCCGCTCTCGCTCACCAGCACGCTCGTGTCCTCGAGCATCTCCGCGAGGCGCATCGAGTGCTCGATCGAGGTCTTCATCGTGCGCAGGTTGCGGTTGTTGATCCCGAGGAGCGAGTAGCTCACATGCGGGAACCCGACGATGTTGAGCATGCGCAGCAGGTTGTCGACATCGTGCACCTCGATCAGCGTCGTCATGCCGAGCTCGGTCGCGAGGATCTGGAAGTCGATGATGTCGCGCTCGGGCAGCGCCTCGGCGATCAGGAGGATCGCGTCCGCCCCCGCCGCGCGCGATTCCCACACCTGGTAGGTGTCGACGATGAAGTCCTTGCGCAGGACGGGCAGCTTCACCGCGTCGCGGATCGCGTGGATGTACTCGAGCCTGCCGCCGAAATCGTGCTCGTCGGTGAGGCACGAGATCGCGCTCGCGCCGTTCGCGGCGTAGGCCTTCGCGATCGCGACGGGGTCGAAGTCCTCGCGGATCACCCCCGCCGACGGGCTCTTGCGCTTGATCTCGGCGATGATGTGCGTCGTGTTCGGGTGCCGGCGGTCGACCACCGCCTGAAAGAAGTTCCGCGGACGGCCGAGCTCGGAGATCCGCTCCTTCAGGACCTCGACCGGCACCGCCTCGCGGGCGCGCTCGACTTCCTTGAACTTCCGCGCGACGATGTCCTTCAGAACCGAGATCATGGAAGAATGGTCGGAGACGGCCAGAGCAGCTCGATGCAGGAACCAGACCTCAACATCACAGCCCGTTCCTACATCGACATCCCCGCGACGCTCCTGCAATCGGAGCCCGCGGGAGGCGCGAATGGTACGGTCCTCGGCGCGGTTTGCCTCCTCGCCGCGATCGCGGGATGGGTGGTCTGGCGCCAGAAACTCATGCAGGCGCCGCGCGAGGCGGCGGGTCGACTTCCACAGGACGCCCTCCTCGGCATCATCGCGATGCTCGGGTTCTCGATCGTCGGATCGCTCGGCGCGACCGCGGCCAGCGCGCTTGCGCTCACCGACACCGACTACACGCGTCTCACCCAAGGCGTGTTCGGAAACATCGCCCAGCTTGCGCTCGCGCTGCTTGCGATCCAGTCGGCGCTCTTCATCGACGCGACGCGCGCGCCCGCGCGCCCACGCACGGCGGTCACTGAGGGCGCGCTCGGGTTCCTGCTCGTCACGCCCATCGTCTTTGCGCTCGGCGCCGTCATCGGCATCGCGATGACGAGCCTCGGCTATCCGCCCGCACCCGAGACCTCGCACGAGACGCTGCGCATCCTTCAGGCGAAGGGCGACCTGCTCTTCACAGCGCTCACGCTCGCGCATGTCGCGATCCTCGTCCCGCTCGCCGAAGAAGCCGGCTGGCGCGGGCTCCTGCAGCCATCGCTTCGTCGCGCGGGTCTCGGCGGCGCCACCGCCGCCCTTGCGACCGCGCTCCTCTTCGCGGGCATCCACTGGTCGGTCATTCCGCCCGAAGGCCGCGCGGCGGGCCTACCGATGCTGGTGACCCTCGGCTTCGCGCTCGGCCTCCTGCGCGAGCGCACGGGCGGGATCCTCGCGCCCGCGGTGCTTCACGCTGCGTTCAATGCGTGGAATGTGGCGATCACGCTTGCCTGAAGCCAGCGATTTTGCCGATACTTGCGCTCCCGACCCCTCGGGCGGCCGCGAGAACACACCATGAGCACCGTCGACGCGATCCAAGGCAAGCCCCGCATCCTCACCGGCGACACCCCGACCGGGCAGCTGCACCTTGGCCACTGGGTCGGCAGCGTCAAGCGCCGCGTCGAGCTCCAGCACACGCACGACTGCTACTTCATCATCGCGAACATGCACGCGTACACCACGCGGCTCGCGAAGAGCGACGAGATCAAGCGCGACTCGATCGCCATCGTGCGCGACTACCTCGCGATGGGCATCGACCCCGAGAAGGCGACGATCTTCCTGCAGAGCGAGATCCCCGCGATCGCGGAGCTCACCTTCCTCTTCGCGATGCTGCTGCCGTTCAACCGCGTGATGCGCAACCCGACGCTCAAGACCGAGATCGAGCTCAAGGGCCTCGGCGAGACCTACTCCTTCGGCTTCCCGCTCTACGCCGTCGGCCAGACCGCCGACATCCTCGCGTTCCGGCCCGTCGGCGTGCCCGTGGGCGAAGACCAGGTGCCGCACCTCGAGCTCACGCGCGAGGTCGCGCGGCGCTTCAACCAGATCTTCTGCTCGGTCGACGAGCACGCCGAGGACGACGACCATGTGAAGCTCGGCGGCGCGTTCCCGGTTCCGCGCGCGGAGGTCGGCGAGGTCGGCCGCCTCATGGGGATCGACGGCGTCAACAAGATGTCGAAGTCGCTCAACAACGCGATCTTCATCGCAGACGACGCGAAGGAGGTCGAGAAGAAGGTCAAGAAGATCTTCACCGGGCGCCAGAGCCCGACCGAGCCCGGCGACATCAACAATGTGCTCTTCCAGTATGTGCGCACCTTCATCAAGGACAAGGCGCGCATCGCCGAGCTCGAGGAGCGCTACGCGAAGGGCGACAACCTCGGCGACGGACATGTGAAGCTCGAGGTCGCCGCCGCGATCAACGAG
The DNA here is from genome assembly GCA_041161465.1 of Planctomycetota bacterium. Classification (GTDB taxonomy): domain Bacteria; phylum Planctomycetota; class Phycisphaerae; order Phycisphaerales; family SM1A02; genus QWPT01. The sequence goes on from JBEAUK010000158.1 coordinate 2,628, forward strand.
CTCCTCGCGCCGATGCGCGAGCGCCGCGCGAAGTACGAGGGCCGCGACGATCTCGTGCTCGAGATCCTCAAGGCGGGCTGCGAGCGCGCGAACAAGGTCGCCGAGGCGACGCTCGCGAGCGTGAAGCAGCACGCAAACCTCGTCGCGTGGCCGCGCAAGCTCTCCTACACCTGAGCATCGGGAACGATCCCCGTGGGAACGGTGCGTGAACGCGCGCGGAATCGGCGTGCACAGTCGCCTTCTTGATCGCTCGTGTCTAGCCTCGTCCACTCGTGCGCATGTGCGCCGACATGGAGGAGAAGACATGAGACTCACGCTTTCGATCGCGGCGTATGCCGCACTGACCATTTCCACCGCCAGCCTCGCCGACGTCATCGTCGACCAACCTGCCTCGGCTTCGGGCGACGCCGCCTCGCAGGTCTTTCCCGATCCGTACGCCGCATACTCGTGCAGTGCGTTCGACGACTTCACGATCGCCGAGAGCTACAACCTCACGGCGCTGCGTGTGTACGGCACGGACAGCGCCGGCGGAAACAGCGCCTTCAACATCGCCGTCACGGTGAAGTTCTACACCGACCCGAATCTGAACAACGCCGCGGTCGCCTCGGCGACCGGCTCCCAGATCGGCGGCGACCTCGTGTTCGACCTCACGGGCATCACCCTGAACGCGGGCACCTACTGGATCGCGGCGCAGGTCGAGCGGCCCTTCGATGGCGGCGGCCAGTGGTTCTGGCGCGTCTCCGACACCACGAACGGCGCGCAGGCGCTGTGGCAGAATCCGAACGGCGGCTTCGGCTACGGCTCGAACCCGATCCCGCTGACGACGCTTGGTCAGAGTGCGTACGACATGGCGTTCAAGCTCGAGGGTGTGCCGACCCCGGGTGCCATTGCGTTGCTTGGCCTGGGCGCGCTCGCAGGTCGCCGGCGTCGTGCTTGAGCGGCTCGACGCGAGTCCGCTCAGGAGACCAGGTAGAAACGCCCAACGGAGACCTCGAACGGCTGGCCGTCTCGCTCGAAGACGAAATGGCCTTCCATCGTGCCCCAGGGCGTCGTCATCGGACAGAAGCTCGAGTACTCGAAGCTGTCACCCGGACCAAGTTCCGGGTGCTGTCCTACCACGCCTGCTCCCTCTGCGATTCGCTCCTCGCCCTCTGCATCGACGATCCGCCAGCGGCGCGTCGCCAGACGGACGCGGGCCGAACCCTCGTTGCGGATGGTGATGCTGTAGCTGAACAGGTACTGTCGGCGCTCGGCGGACGACTGCGACGGTACGAACGCCGGACGCACGGTCACCCGCACGCCGTCGGTGACGGTGTCGGACCCATGCTTCGGCGCGGCGAGCGTGGCGGTGGCGGTCGTCATAGGCGTGCAGCATAGGCGGCAGTGCACCGCACGCGCTACGATCCGACCCGCATGTTGCGTCTGCCACACCTTCCTGTCGTCGCGATCGTCGGTGCCACGGGCGCCGTCGGACGCGAGATGCTCGCCATCCTCGAGCAACGGAACTTCCCCGTCGCGAACCTTCGCCTCTTCGCCTCGCCGCGCTCGGTGGGCGTGAAGATCCCCTTTCGCGGCGCCGAGATCGCCTGTGAGGCGCTCGAGCACGGCATGCCGAGCGGCATCGATCTCGTGCTGTTCTCGGCGGGGAAAGGCATCTCGAAGGAATGGGCTCCGAAGTTCCGCGCGGCCGGCAGCCTCGTCGTCGATAACTCGAGCGCGTTCCGCGCCGACCCGGCGTGTCCGCTCGTCGTGCCCGAGGTGAACCCGCACGCGCTCGACGCGATCGACCTTCCCGCGATCATCGCGAACCCGAACTGCTCGACCATCATCGCGCTCGTCGCGGTGACGCCGATTCACCGCGCGCTCGGCGTCGAGCGCATGGTCGCGGCGACCTACCAGGCCGCGTCGGGCGCGGGCGCTGCGGCGATGGCCGAACTCGAGTCGCAGGCGCATGCGTTTGCGAAGAACGAACCGTTCGACACGCGCATCTTCGGCCGCCAGTACCTCTTCAATGTGTTCAGCCACAACTCGGCGGTCGGCCCCGACGGCTACAACGAGGAAGAGCGCAAGCTGCTCACCGAGACGCGTCGCATGTGGGAGTCGGACGCGGTGCGCATCAGCGCGACCTGCGTGCGCGTGCCGACGCTGCGCGCGCATGCCGAGGCGCTGCACCTCGAGCTCGCCCGCCCGACGACCGAAGACGAGATCCGCGCGCTGCTGGCGAAGGCACCCGGCGTCCGCGTGATCGACGACCGCGCCGCCAACCGCTTCCCCGAGCCGCTCGACGCCGCCGGTGGCGACGATGTCCTCGTCGGCCGCATCCGCATGGACCACAGCGTGCCCGCCAACCGCGGCGTCGCGCTCTTCGTGTGCGGCGACCAGATCCGCAAGGGCGCCGCGCTCAACGCGATCCAGATCGCGGAGCGCTTCCTGCCCGAACGCGATCGACCGACCGGACGCGCGCCAGCCGTTGCAGCCGCGGTAGCCCCGCGATAATCGACTCGGACGAACCATCCGAGCCGAAAAACCCGCTTGCGAAGGGCGTTGTCATGCCTGAATCGGGCGATCCGCGAGTGGCGGCGACTTGATCTCTCCGCCGACGCGGCTACTATGGCTCGACACCGATTGGGGATTGGTGTAACGGTAGCACAAGTGATTCTGGTTCACTTTGTCCTAGTTCGAATCTAGGATCCCCAGCTTCGAGCGCAAGCCCTGACATCCGTCGGGGCTTGCGTTGCTTTTCGCCCATGCCTCTTTCGTGCGCAGGGTCTGCAAGCGCCTGCGAGCCGTCACGGCGCAGCAGGCGCATCGGGCGACGCGGCGGGTTGGGGCGTCTCGACCGGCGGAGGCGGCGGCACATCGGCTGCGGCGATCGCCGCGCGCACTTCCGCGATCAATGCTTGGTCGGCGCGCACGAACACGAATCCAAGGGCGTCATCTGCGACCAACCGAATGCGATCTCGACGCGCAGCGTCAGATCCTGCAAGGGCCACCTCGACGGCGGCGCGGACTTCGCTCGCCGCGCGCTGCGACACCTGAATCGCCTCGAACGGCGGCAGCGACTTCGCCGTCGGGTCGTCGAGTCGCGCCAGCAGCTCGACGAGCGGCTTCAGATCCCGTGCATCGCCACGCATCACGACCACGTTCGTCACAGGCTCGGCGACGAGCCACGGTGCGGCACCGCCAAGACTCATCACCGACGCAACAAGCGCAACGGCATCGGCCGCGCGAATTCCGCGAAGTGGAACCGCACAGACCTCCTCGGTGCGCGCGCGCTCCGTCGCTCGGTCGATCCGCGCAGCCTTCAGCGCGGCCGCCTCGACCTCACGCGGGGATCCAACGAGCAGAATCGCGGGCTCTCGCAGGCCATCGACCACCAACAGCGTGCCATCTGCGCGCGATGCTTCGTCACGAAGGAGGCCGCCGACCCGCCCGGCGTCTGTGCGCGAGAGTCGAATGTGACGCAGGGCGATCGGACCCGCGTTCTGTCCGCGTGCGAGCATCGCGAGCACCGCTTCGACCATCCGCGCGCCGTCATCGCTCGCGATGCAGGCGATCGCGCGCTCATCGCGGCGGTCGACGATGACCACCTCCGCCTCGGGGATCAGCCGGTCGGCTCCTGTGGCGTACCGCCAGTCGATGCCGAGTTGTCCGAACATCGCGGATGCCTGTGCAGCCGTTGCTCGCGGCTCCGCCGACGCTGGCAGCTCGAAGCGACGCACGCCGACATCGAGTGCGCCGGGGAACTGCACCAGCTGACCGATGACCCACTCCGCGTGCTCGATCGCGGCCGGCGTTCCGAACGCGAGAAGCGAGTTGCGCGGCGTGTCGACAGCCATCGAGACGCGGTCGTTCGGCGAGACAACGCGCCCGAACGCAGCGGCGATCTCCGCGGTCGTGTGCGCGCTCGGCGACAGCGCGATCGTTCGGATCACGCGTGCCCGCGCGGGAGCCGTCGCATCGGCGCGCGCCACCAAGCCATCGATCGCGACGCGCTGCTTGTCGGTTGCGCGAACCAGCAGGCTGTTGCGCGAGGGCTGAACGCGAACGGTCGGGAGCGGCTCGGTGCCGTCGTCTGTCTCGAACAGGTCGAGGATCGACTTCGCCACCACGGCCGCCTCGCCTGCTTCAAGTTCGTAGAGCCGCAGCGATCGCTGGCCGGTGGCCTCGGGCGCCGCGTCGAGCTCCGCGAGAATCTCCTCAGCGAGGTCGAGCGCCGCCGGCGTGGCGAGCAGCGCGACCGAGTTGATCCTTGCATCGGCCAGCGTGCGCGCCGACATCTCCGGCGCCGCGTCCTTGGACCGCACGGACGGCTCGACGCCAAGCAGCTCGCGCGCGATCGGCGCGAGCTGGACAGCCTGGCCATGCCGCATCGACAGCACGCGCACGCGCGCGGCGTCGCGCGGCCCGCGCACATCGACCGAACGCACCGCAAGGTCGATCGCATCGAGCCAGGACGGTTCGCCCGCGGCGATGAGCGCGTCGCTGTCGCGTACCTCGATCAGATCGATGCGCGGCGGCTGGGCACCGGCGGGCGTGCGCGCCGCGATCGCCTGCCGCGACGCGTTCGCCGCCCTCGTGAGCAGGTTGCGAGCCACGGGATAGACGCGCATTTCCCATCGGCCGCCGCGCGGTCGCTCGGCGTCGAGCCGCTGGACGACCTCGGTGGCAAGCGTGAGAAGCTGCGACGGCGCGGAGACGAACAGCCGCGATTGAAATGGATCGGCGACAACGCATGGCGTCACCAACGGCTTGCCCATGCGGAGCGCATCGTTGAGTTCCGCGGGCCAACGCGCGCGGTCCTCGATCACGGCGGCGACGACGCGCGCAACGACCTCTGGGTCGACCGAGCGTACCTCGAACTCCTTGCACTCGACCCAATCAGACGCAAGCCGCGACTGGTCGGCTTCGACGATTCCGCCGCGATCGATGCGATCGACGAGCGCATCGGCGAGCGCGCAGAACTCGGGTGCCGCGGAAACGAGGATTCGCTTCGTCACAGCATCCTCGCCAACGGTCACGATCGGCGTTGCACCAAGACCATCGACCGATGACGCGGGGACACCGCCGAGGATCGCGCGCACGAGCGCCGCTGCGCGTTCGGTCGGGATCTGTCGCACCGCAAGCGCGCGCAGCTCGAGCGTCGGCTCGTCGGCCCGATCCTGCACCTTGACCACACGCGCGGACGCGGCATCAGGCTGGTCCAGTCGCTCGGCCATCGCCGCGAACATCGCCGCCCGCGTCGCATCTGCCGCAACGATCAGCGTGTTGCGTTCGCCATCGACGCGAACCATCGCATCGGTCGAGCTTGCGCCAAGCAGCGATGCCAACGACTCGGCGCGGGCGGTGCGCAGCGGAACCACGCGGATCACGGGCGCAGGTGCCGCGCCTTCGACATCGCGACCAAGATCGCGGACGATTCCCTCGATCGCACCGAGTGGCTCGTCATGCGCCGACACGAAGAGCGCATCGCCATCGGGATCCGCGCGCACCTCGGCAGGGCGCGTGCGCTGCTCGAGACTCGTTCGTGCGGCAAGCCACGCCGCGATCGCCTTGGCAGGCTCGCCGGCGTCTCGGCACGGAATCGACACGATGGCGCGGGGCTCCACTTCCTCCGCGACATCGAGTGAATGAACGAGCGACTCGCTCGCCATCGCCACGCGCCGCGAGCCGCCGACAACCGCGGATCGCGTCGTATTAGGCGTGACCGCAAGGGTGCCGATGCCTGAGAGCCCGATGCCATCGAGCGTCTCCGCGATCGCCGATGCGCCGCGGTTCCGCACCGCGATCGTGGTGGTCGCGATCGCATCTCCACGCCTCGGCACCAGCCGGCGGCACGCCTCGGCAAAGCGCTCGAGCGCTGCCTCATCGCCCACCGCCGTCACCACGCCGCGAACCGGATCTGCGGTGGCGGCGACGAGCGGCGCCTCACCGTTCACGGGCTCGAGCACGGCGAGTTTCAGCGCGCGCGTTCGCAGCGCGTCAGGGTCGAGGCCGCACGCGTCGATCACGCGAACACCTGTCGCGACCGGGAGCGTGCCCAGCTGCCGAAGCACTTCCTCGGTGGTCTCGAACGCCGTCTTGTCTCCGACCACGACGAGGGTGCGGCTCATCGGATCGGCGTCGATCACGATCGACGGCTGCTGCGCCCCCTGCGCGGCGCCCTTGTCGGCGGGCTTCGAGAGGTTGCCGCGGGCCGCAAGGTCGCGGAGGTTCTGCACCACGCGCGTTATGTCGCCGCGATCGAGACGGAAGAGCCGCACTTCCGCGGCGGGCGGCAAGGCGAGCTGGTCGAGCAGCCCGACAAGGCCGTCGAGCGCGACGGTTCGGTCGCTCGCGGACTCGACCCAGACCATGCGCGTGGCCTGATCCGCGCTGGCGAAGAGTTCGCGCGGCTCCCGCAGGTGGGGCAGCGCATGGCCGTTCGCATCGCGCGGCATCGGCGGCACAGGGAACAACCCGTTCAGCGCGCGCGCCACGACCGCCGGGTCAGACTGCGCGAGCGTGCTGCTGAAGACCTCGCGCGGCTGCGCGGAAGATCCATCGTCCCGCGCGTCGAGTTCATCGATCGCGCGCGCGACCTCCACAAGCATCTCGGGGTGCATCGCGACCGATAGCGCGCCGCTCTCGTCGTCGCCAACGACGAGCACGGGCCTCGCATCGCGAGCATCGGCGTCGCGTGCGTCGAAGCGTTCGCGCAGACGTTGCTCGACGGCGCGGGCACGACCGCAGCGGATGTCGAGGAGCCGGAGCGGAGTGTCGGCGGAGACCGCTCCGCTTTCGCGCGCCGCGATCACGCGCGAAAGGAGCGCGAGCTGCGCGGGCTCGCCCGAGATGAACAAGGCACGGATCGACGGAAGCGCTCGAACCTCCGCGCGCGGCACGCTGCGCGCAGCGCCGACCGGAACCGCGGCGCCGAGGAGCCGCGACAACTCATCGGTCGTCGCCCCGGTACCAAGTGCGCCGACCGGCACGATGCGCGCGGTGCGGTGCGGCTGGCGCAGGCCTCGCGATTCAAGCATCGCGCGCTCAAAGCCATCGACCGCTGCGGCGACACCAGATGCGCGAACCATGGAGCGCTTCGGATCGATGTCGGCCGTGAGTTCACCATCGAACTTTGCAGCGACCTCCGCGGCACCTGCCGTGGGCGTGCGGAACTCGCACGCAACGCGGGGGCGCTCTCGTCGCGGGTCGGTCGAACTGCGAACGGTCATGCAGAAGTCGATGATGCCGGGCTCGCCGCGCACGAGCACGGCGTCCAGCGGGTCGAGCGCTTCGAACAGCGCAGGCTCACGACCCCGCGGTGGCAACGCCTTCGGTGACTGCGCGGACAGTACGCGCGCTAGGTCGCTCGCTCTTCCGTCTGCGGCCAGCAGCGTGCTTTCACGCTCGAACGCTCGTCCGCCTTCGATGCGCCGCAGGAGGTCAAGCGCCTGCTCGATCGCAGCCGATGGCCCGATGAGCACGAGTTCGCGCGTCTCGGGATCGAGCTCGATGATCAGGTCGGCTGCGGTTCCTTCGCCATCCTTGCGCGCGGCGGCGAGTTGATCGAGAAGCTCCGTCACCGCACGCGGCGCATCGCTTGTCGAAAGCTGCACCATCCGCGTCGACCCCGCGGTCGCACTCGGACGGATCGTCGTCGAGAGCACTGCGCGCCAGAGCGCGAGATCCGCCGCGTCACCGGCGAGGATGACCGCACTCCGATCGGGCGACGCGATGGCGCGCACCCCGCGTTGCACGCGCGTGGGAAGCAGCGCACGCGCTGCAGTGAGCGCTGCGTCGGGAGAAGCGTGCGCAATACGGGCAATGGCGAATTCGCCGCGCGTGGCGTCGGGCGATCGCGACGGCTCCTTCGGATCTGCGTCGATCGCAGCGAGCGCCTCGAGCGCGAGGTCGAGGCGTGGTCGTTCGCCGCGCATGACGATGCGTGCACGGATTGGATCGATCCCGAGGGCAAGACCCGAGATCGCGCCATCGCTGCCGAGGAGTTCAAGAAGCGCGATGCGCGACGCATCGACGCCGGCGCGGGTCGGCATGAAGGCCACCGCCTCGCCGGTAATGTCGATCCGGTCGAGCGCGTCGAGGAGCGCTTCGATTCGCTCGAGCTCTCGGGTCGAACTGGCGGTGATGGTGAGCGAGTGCGGCTCCCCCGGGGTCGACTCGAGGTTCGCCTCGATGGTCGCCTCGGGCAGCAGGGTTCTGAGTGCGTTGATGACCGCGGCGGGGTCGCGAGAGACGATCGGGACAACGCGAGTATCGGCCTGGGCGCACGCCGCCGCGGCCGCGTGGATCCCCACGCCCGCCGCCGAAGCCGGGAGCAGCGCTGCAGAAGCCTGAACCATGCTGCTCGACACGATCACAACCACCGTGGCGACGCCTCGGCAGGCTTGAACGCGCAGGGTGGCTGGGCTGGGGTCGGTCATGCGCGTCCTACCGCGACTCGTCAATCCGTTTCCTCAGCTTGCTTTCGACGCACGAAAGCAAGCCAGCGATCCTACCCCCATCGATGCACAACGCCACACGGCGAGGCAGATATGTCGGCTCGCGAGAGGGCATCGCGTGACAGAGCTCCGAGCGACTTCCGCCGTGCAATTCACGGCGAGTCATTATTGAGTCATTTGTACCGCTTTGGGGCATGGATGGTTGGTGTCTTTGGGTCAGAATGAGTCGCTTCGACCGATTTTGCGTTCATCATGTACGCCTCCGCCATCCCGCTTACCCTGCGCCCCCCATGCGCGTCGTCAGTCTCCTGCCCTCCGCCACTGAACTCCTCGTCGCCGTCGGAGGCGAGCAGCTGCTTGTCGGTCGCAGCCATGAGTGCGACTTCCCCGCGGCGCTCGCGCACCTGCCGGTGCTGACGAAGGCGCGCACGCACGGCGGCTCGTCTGCCGAGATTGACGCTGAAGTGTCCGCCAGCTTGTCGTCGGGCCAGTGCCTGTACGAGCTCGACGAGCGCCTGCTGGCCGAACTCGCGCCTGATGTCATCCTCACCCAGAACCTCTGCGAGGTGTGCTCGATCGATCTCCGCACGGTCGAGCGCATCGCGGCGACGCTGCCCAACCGACCGACCGTCGTCAGCCTCGACCCGAAGACGATGTTCGATGTCTTCGACGACCTCCTGAAGGTCGGCGCCGCCGTCGGCCGCGCGGAAGCCGCGGAGCGCTCGATGGTCGAGCTGCGCGCCCGCTACTGGAGCGCGGTCGACTTCGTGAACCCGTATGTGCCCGGGCCCGAGGTGCTGTTTCTCGAGTGGTGCGACCCGCCGTTCGTGGGCGGCCACTGGACGCCTGGCCTGATCGAGGGGGCGGGCGCCCGGCACTCGCTCAACCGCCTCGGTGCCAAGAGCCGCCGCGTGTCGCCCGAGGAGATCCTCGAGGCCGCGCCCGAGCGCATCATCGTCTGCCCGTGCGGCTTCGACCTTGCGCGCACCCGCGTCGACTTCGCGGCGCTCGAGAAGACGAAGTGGTGGCCGCTGCTGCCGGCGGTCATCGATTCGCCGCGCCGGTCGATTGCGCTCGTTGACGGCAACCAGATGTTCAACCGCCCTGGGCCGCGCCTCGTCGATGCGTTCGAGTGGCTGGTCGGCTGGCTGAACCTCCGCGACGAGCTGATTCCGCCCGGGTTCCCGGTCGAGTACCGGTAGACCCTTCTCGGGCCCGCCCGCGCGGCTCGACTGCCCAAACGGCAGCGGCTGGCGGCACGACGACCGCTTCGGCAACCAAGACAGCGTCCTACATGCCCGTCAGGCTGGCGCGGGCTTTGCATTTCGCGTCGACCTCCCGCACCACGGGACAGGAAGAGAGACCACCACCATGCGATTCGACAAGTTCACCACCCTCGCGCAGGAAGCCATCGCCGCAGCCCAGAACCTCGCTGCCGGCGCCACCAACCCCGAGATCACGCCGCTCCACCTTCTCTCCGCGCTTGTGAGCGAGAAGGGCTCGAACGCCGCGACGATCCTGCAGAAGGCAGGTGTCGACGCCGCGCGCGTCGCGAGCGTGACCGAGGCCGAGCTGCGCCGTCTGCCCAAGGTGCAGGGCGCGACCACGGGCAATGCGTCGCGCGAGCTCGTCGAGGTGCTCAACACCGCCGAGCGCGACGCGCAGAAGATGAAGGACGCGTATGTGTCGACCGAGCACCTGCTCATCGCGCTCGCCGATGTGAAGAGCGGCGCGAAGGAAGTGCTGTCGACGCTCGGCGTCGACCGGAAGCGCGTGCAGGGCGCGGTCGACGCGATCCGCAAGGCGTCGGGCGTGACGAATGTGACCGACCAGAACGCCGAGTCGACCTACGAGGCGCTCAAGAAGTACGGCATCGACCTTGTCGAGAAGGCGCAGCAAGGAAAGATCGATCCCGTCATCGGCCGCGACGAGGAGATTCGCCGCTGCATGCAGGTGCTGTCGCGCCGCACGAAGAACAATCCCGTGCTCATCGGCGAACCCGGCGTCGGCAAGACCGCGATCGCCGAAGGCCTCGCGATCCGCATCGTGAACGGCGACTGCCCCGAGTCGATGCGCGAGTCGCGCATCGTGGCGCTCGATGTCGGCCAGCTGCTCGCGGGCGCGAAGTACCGCGGCGAGTTCGAGGAGCGCCTGAAGGCCGTGCTCCGCGAGGTCGCGTCGAGCGAGGGCCGCATCATTCTCTTCATCGATGAACTCCACACGATCGTCGGCGCTGGCCAGAGCGAAGGCGCGGTCGGTGCGGGGCAGCTGTTGAAGCCTGCGCTTGCGCGCGGCGAGCTGCGCTGCATCGGCGCGACGACGCTCGACGAGTACCGCAAGCATGTCGAGAAGGACCCCGCGTTCGAGCGGCGCTTCCAGCCGGTGTTCGTCGGTGAACCGAGCCTCGCCGACACGATCGCGATCCTGCGCGGCCTCAAGGAGCGCTACGAGACGCACCACGGCGTGCGCATCCAGGACGGCGCGATCGTCTCGGCGGCGACGCTGTCGCAGCGCTACATCGCCGACCGCTTCCTGCCGGACAAGGCGATCGACCTCCTCGACGAGGCTGCGTCGAAGCTCCGCATCGAGAACGACTCGATGCCCGCGGAGCTCGACGAGATCAAGCGCCGCGTGATGCAGCTCGAGATCGAGCGCGAGGCGCTCAAGCTCGAGAAGGATCCGGAGAGCAAGAAGCGCCTCGGCGCGATCGAGGAAGAGCTCGCCGACTTCAACGAGAAGGACCGCGCGATGACCGCGCGCTGGGAGATCGAGAAGAAGGAGCTCGACGCCGTCAAGCAGGTGAAGGCGGACATCGAGAAGAAGAACATCGAGCTCGAGCAGGCGAAGCGCCGCGGCGACTTCGAGAGCGCGTCGCGCATCCAGTACGGCGACCTGCGCGATCTCGAGCAGCGCCTCAAGGCCGCCGAGGAGTCGTTCCGCCGTCGTCAGGCCGAGGGCACCGCGCTCGTGAAGGAAGAGGTCGACAGCGAGCAGATCGCAGAAGTCGTCGCCAAGTGGACGGGCATCCCCGTCGCGAAGCTCATCGAGAGCGAGCGCGAGAAGCTCCTGCACATGGAGGACGAGCTCGCGAAGCGCGTCGTCGGCCAGCGCGAGGCGGTCGGTGCCGTCAGCGAGGCCGTGCGCCGCAACCGCGCGGGGCTTGGCGAGGCGAACCGTCCGATCGGATCGTTCCTGTTCCTCGGGCCGACCGGCGTCGGCAAGACCGAGCTCTGCAAGGCGCTCGCTGGATATCTCTTCGACACCGAAGAGGCCATCGTGCGCATCGACATGAGCGAGTACATGGAGCAGCACGCCGTGTCGCGGCTCATCGGTTCGCCGCCCGGATATGTCGGTCACGACGAGGGCGGGCAGCTCACCGAGGCCGTGCGCCGTCGGCCGTACTGCGTCGTGCTCTTCGACGAGATGGAGAAGGCGCACCCCGATGTGTCGAATGTGCTGCTGCAGCTCCTGGACGATGGCCGCCTGACCGATGGCCAGGGCCGCACCGTCGACTTCTCGAACACGATCGTGGTCATGACTTCGAACATCGGTTCGCACGCGATTCTCGAGATGACCGAGCGCCACGAGGACGACGCCGTGATCGAGGCGCATGTCCGCGGCATCCTCAAGAAGCACCTGCGGCCAGAGCTGTTGAACCGTATCGACGAGACCGTGATCTTCCACGCGCTGTCGCGCGAGCAGCTCGGCGGCGTCGTCGAGATCCAGCTCGGCAACCTGCGCAAGCGCCTCGCGGCGCGCGGCATCACGCTCGGCGTGACCGCTGCTGCGACGGCGGCGCTCGCGAACGAAGGCTACGACCCGCAGTTCGGCGCGCGACCGCTGAAGCGCGTCATCCAGCAGCGCATCGAGAACGGCCTCGCCGGCAAGATCCTCGCCGGCGAGATCGGCGACGGCGACAGCGTGCGGGT
>JBEAUK010000160.1:0-10092 GCA_041161465.1 Planctomycetota bacterium
CGGCCGCTCCCTCTGGCGGTCGGGCCTTGGAGTGAATCCAAGGCCCGCCTGGTGCGCGTGACCTGAGCGGTCGCGGATGCGGCCGCTCCCTCTGGCGGTCGGGCCTTGGAGTGAATCCAAGACCCGCCTGGTGATAGCAGGGTCATGGGTGCCAGCAGGCTTTAGCCTGCTGAACCACGGGCACTGGAGTCGAAGGCTGACATCATCCGTTCCGCAGACTGAAGTCTGCTGGCACCCAAGCCGTCCGTATCGCCAGAGGCGGCTGCCGCAGCAGCCGTCGCTAAGACATCAGCGGCTCGAGCTCCTTGCCCTTGAACTCGACCGGCACCTCGACCGCGAAGGTCGCGCCCGAGCCAGGCACCGACGCAAGCGACACGCGGGCGCCGAGTCGCTCGGCGAGCTCGCGGCAGATCGCAAGACCGAGCCCCGTGCCCTGGTGTGCGCGCGTGTGACTCGCGTCGACCTGACGGAACTTCTCGAAGATCGTGTCCTGCATGTCGAGCGGAATCCCCGGCCCCTGGTCGGTCACCTCGACGCGGACGCAGTCGACGCCCTGCTCGTTCACGATGCGGCGTGCCTGCACGGTCACGCGCGTTCCCTCGGGCGAGAACTTGATGGCGTTCGACACGAAGTTGTAGAGGATCTGCTGCAGCTTTCCCGGATCGCTCTCGATGCCCGTGACCGCATCCTCGACCTGGACCTGCACGGTGATGTTCTTCTGCATCGACTGCGGCCGCATGATCGCCACGAGTCCCTCGCAGATGTCCTTCACGCTCGTCGGCCCGATGGTGACCTCGAGGCGGCCCGCCTCGATCTTCGCCATCTGCAGCAGCTCGTTGATCATCTCGAGGAGGTTCCGCCCCGACTGAAGGATGTTGCCGATGTAGCGCACGCGCTTCGGATCGGCGTTCGGATCGTTGCGCGCGATCTCATCGAGAAGTTCCGCGAAGCCGATGATCGAGTTGAGCGGCGTCCGCAGCTCGTGCGAGACATTCGCGAGGAACTCGCTCTTCAGGCGGTTCGACTCGGAAAGTCCGATGTTCGACTCGGCGAGCTCGCCGATCTTGAGGTCGAGGCTCTCGTTGACGCGCTTGAGCTGCGCCTGCCCTTCCTCGAGGCGGTCGAGCATGCCGTCGAACGCCTTCGAAAGCCGCTCGAAGTCGTCGCCCGTCTTGAGCGCCGACCGCGCGCTGGTGCTGCCCTGGTCGACGCGCTCCGCCACGGCGGTGAGCGCGCGCACGGGGCTGAAGATCAGTCGCTTCAGGATCACCTGGAAGACGAGGATCGCGAGGATGCCCGCCGCGAGGCCGGAGCCGGCGATGATGAGACGGCTGGTGTCGATCTGCGACTCGGCGCGCTCGCTGCGGCGGTCGATCAGCAGGACGCCCATCACCGTGTCCTCGCTGCGCACCGCTGCACCGCGCGGATTCCAATCGATGTACTTGCGGTCGGCGATGCGCCGCCACTCACGCTCTCGGATCGCGCGGGCATAGCGGTAGCGGATGCCCGCACCCTCGGTCTGGCGCTCGAACCGCTCGGCGACCTTGGAGTCGCCCTCGAAGACCTCGAGCGACTGCTCGAGGAACTTGCTGTCGGCGCCCCCGCCTCCGAGCAGGATGTCATCGACGCTGAGCACGCGCATGGGAATGACGCTGCCTTCGCTGCGACCGATCGAGAAGCCGTTCTCGAACCAAGTGTCCGCCAGCTGCCGCGAGACCTCCAGCTGGCTTTCGGTGACAAGCGCGCCGGTGCGGTACCACGGCACCGCGAGCGCCGCGCCAAGCAGCGCGAACACGGCGATCCCGAAGAGGATCTGACACTTGTTGGCGAGTGAGATACCCTGCGCCATCCCCCGCGATTCTACGGGGAGCGGCAAGGCGCGCGTTTCAGCGCGATTCGAGTTCCAAACGCATCGGCGAGGTTCCCGTGTTCCGGCCAGGCACCGACGAAAGCAATGTCCAGTACGAGGATGTCCTCTGCAACTTCTGCCATCGCCCGTGGGATCCCGACGACCCGTCGCGGCCGATGGTCGAGGGTCACCACGGAAGCCACATGTGCGGCGAATGCCTTGCGATCGCGTATCTCGCGACCGTGATCGAGGGCCGCGACGACCGCGTGCAAGGCATGGCGTGCACGATGTGCCTCGTCGAGCCCGACACGCTCTTCTGGCGAAGCCCCGAGTTCCCCGACGCGTGCGTGTGCCAGGCGTGCATCAAGCGCTCCGCGGGCGTCCTCGAGAAGGACAAGGACTACACCTGGCGCCGACCGGTTGTCTGAGACGGTCGGAGTGAGTGGAGTCGTGCGCCGGGATGCCTCGGCGGGCGGATCCGCTGGGACACGATGCCATTCAGCTCAATGGGCTCGTCGGCTCAAACACGCACGAGCGTCATCGCGTGGAACGGGCGGCCTTCGCGGCGGAACTTGCGCTCGAAGTTGGTGCCCACGACCTCGCCCTCGCGCGCGCTTGCGGGCTTCTCGAACGCATGGCGCTCGAACAGCGCGCTTGCGCGCTCTGCGTGCTCGACATCCCACGCCCACAGCGCGTCATGATCGGTGACGATGCGGAGCTCGCCGCGCGGCACGAGGATTCGGTGGAACTCGCGCAGGGTGTGGTCCTGCACGACGCGGCGCTTGTGATGCCGCGACTTCGGCCAGGGGTCGCTGAAGTACAGGTGGATCACCGACACGACGCCATCGGGCACGCGCGTGCGGATGAACTCGGTGGCGTCGCCGTGCAGCAACTTCACATTGGCCAGTCCGCGGCGGCGAATGCGGTCGGCCGCGTACGCCCAGAACTCCCCTGCCCACTCGATGCCGAGGAAGTTCGTCTCGGGCTCGAGCTCGGCCTGCTGCAGCAGGAAGGTGCCCTTGCCGGAGCCGATCTCGAGTTCAAAGCGGCGCGACGGCTGCGGGAACCACGCGCGCGGATCAAAGGCGAGCATCGCGCGCGCCTCCGGAACGCTCGCTGCGTCCGGAAGCGGCGCAAGCGACTTCATCTCGATCCCGACATCGCCGGGAACCAGCTCACGACCATGGCCAAGCCCGAAACTCATGGCGACGACTTCTCCGCGGCGGGCTTCTCGATGACGGGCTTTTCTGGAGCAGGCTCCGCCACGGCTGGCTGCCCCGGGGCCGGCTCGCGAGACGCGAAGATCCGCGGCGGCAGATACGCGTCGCGGACAACGCTCGGGCGCGTCGACTCGTTGACCTGCGGGGGTGCGGGCTTGCGTGCGGTCTCGGTCATCCACGCGACGATTCCCGCGAGCGCAGCCGGGTCGATCGTGAGGTCGATCTCGCCGTACTCCTCGACGGTTCCCTTCGCCGCCGGCTGCAGAAGGTGATTCAGGCCGTCGATCGTCCGCACCGTGATCGGTGCGCCCACCGACTTCGCGACTTCCTCGAAGATGGCGCCGCTGACCACAGCATCGACCTGCAGATCCTTGGTGCCCCACACCGCGAGCGTGGGCACCTCGAGCCAGAGCAGCGCGTTGCGCGGATCCGTGCAGATGAACTCCGCCATCCACGGATTCGAGACCTGCATCAGCGTCTGGTCGACAAGCATTCGCAGGGTCGCCTCGTCGGGATCGGGCTGATCGGCGAGCTTGAGCTGCTCCCGCACGAGCGTGGCGGCGAGCGGGCGCAGCGCATCGGGCGGGCGACGCATCGCGGCCTCGGACATCAATGCCTCGTGCGCTGCGATCATCGGACCGAGCCTGTCCGCCGTGATCCCGACGGCCTCGGTGAGCGCCTTGGTCTGCCGAGTGAGGATCTTCCCGCCGGTCTCCGCCGGCGGCGCGATGAGCACCAGGAACGCAAGCGGATCGGCGGGCGAGTCGCCCGCGTTCTGCCACGCGGCGACGAGCGGCCCGATGAGCCCTCCCTCGCTGTGGCCGAGCAGGCCGATGCGCGCCGGATCGACACCCGGCTGGCGCTTCAGCCACTCGACCGCCATGTCGGCGTCACTCGCGAAATCCGCGGTGGTTGCGGTCGGGAAATTGCCGGTCGACTTCGCGGTGCCGCGGTCGTCGTATCGAAGCACGGCAAACCCGGCACGAGTGAGGGCGTCGGCGAGCACCGCGAACGGCCTGTGCCCCATGAGCGTCTCGTCCCGATCCTGCGGACCCGAACCCGTCACGAGGACGACGCCCGGAACGCGACCGTCGACCGCGAGGACCTGCGAACTCGGCACGGTCAGCGTGCCGGCGAGGATGTGACCGAGAGGATGCGCGACGCTCACCTCGCGCGACTCGTACGGGAAAGGCGGCAGCGGCTCCTGCGGCCGGCGCAGCGCGCCCGCGCGAACGCCGGGCTGCACCTCGAATCGAATCGGCGCGTTGAACGACGCCTGCTTGAAGGTGCCCTCGAGCGCGGTCATCTCTGCGAGCGTCTTCTCACCCTCCTTCGCGGAGAGCGTGATGGTTGCGGTGGCACCGGCGGCGAGCGTGACCGTAAAGCCGGCCTCCGTGCGCTCGACCGCGACAGGGAAGTCGCGCACGCCCTGGATGAGGATGTCCATCGAACCACACCATCCGCGCGCGCCCTCTCCGAGCGCGAGACGCATCGGGAGCTTCTGTCCGCTCACCTCGAGGGTCGCGGCGAAGACGCGGGTCTCCGGCAACTCGGACACGATGTCGACGCGGCGCACGGAGAAGGTCGCCTGCGGACCGACATCCTCACGGCGCTGCATGTCCAGGAACCGCATCGCGCCGGACGCCGTCGCGTCGCCCTCCGCCAGTGCGCCTTCGAAACGGGCGGACGCGCCCTGCGACTCGAGCGTGAAGGCGAGCGTTCGACCGTCCCCTGCCACATCGATGCAGGCCTTGCCCTGTGCCCCGGCAGGCAGGCTCCACACCTCGACGCTTGGAGCCGAGTCGGAGCCGCGAACGACGAAAAACAACGGCAATTCCGGGGCAGGCGATCCCTCTGGCGCCGGAAGCTTCGCAGAGCCCATCCATGCGCCGACCCACTTCGCATCGAGCGGTGCACGCTTGGCAGGCGTCGTCTCGGCCGGGACCGCCGCAGCCGGCGGCGCGCCGATGCCGCGTCGGGCCGGCGCGTCCTGCGCGGACGCGTCGACGGCAAGCGAGCCGAGCGCGGCCACGAGCAGCGTGACCGCGAATCGGGAATCGAGCGAACCTTCGGCGAAGGAGCGGATCGGCATGTGTGATCTCCAGGGCGAGTCCTGACGCAGCGGCGACGGATCAGTCGGGGTCGTACGCGAGGCTCTCCGACACCTTGTTCTCCGGCGTGCAGATCACGACCTTCGGTCGATGCGCCTGCATCTCCTCGAGCGTGAGGTGGCAGAAGCTCATGATGATGACGCGGTGGCCGACGCCGGTGAGGCGCGCGGCCGCTCCGTTGACACCGATCACGCCGCTCCCGCGCGCACCGCGAAAGACATAGGTCTCGAAGCGGTTCATGCTGTCGATGTCGGCGATGAGCACCTTCTCGTTGACGCGCATCCCGGTCGCGTCGAGAAGATCCTGGTCGATCGTGATCGACCCCATGTAGTCGGGGTTGCAGAGCGTCACCGTTGCGCGGTGGATCTTCGCGAAGAGCGCCTCGCGAAGCATGGGCTCAAACCTCAGCCTTTCCGCTGTCGGTCTTCGCACCGCCCTGCTTGGCCGCGGCCTCGCGCGCGGCTCTCGCCGCAGGCGGGAGTTCGCCTTCGGGGCGGCGCCAATCGACGCGCTTGCCGTCGGCGTGCAGGAGCTCGAGGTCGTAGTAGAGACGCTGGTCGGGTTCGAAGAGATGCGCGACGATCTCGACGAAGTCCACGACGATCCAGGTCGACCCTTCGTCCGCGTTGGTGCGGAACGGGTGCTGGCCCCTGGCCTTGCCGAGGTCCTCGATGTCCTGTGCCGCCGCGCGCATCTGGCGCTGGCTGGTGCCAGAACCGATGATCACATAGTCACATACCTGGCTGCGACCACGCACATCGAGGAGCACCAGATCGGTGCACTTCGAATCAGCGAGGGTGCGCGCCATCTCGATCGCGAACTGGCGCGTCGACTCTGGGTCTGCAGTGCTGCGGGAACGCATCGGATGGGCTTAGAAGCCGCCGCGTGGTCCGCGCGGGCCCTTCGACTCGCGCTTCGGGCCGCGAGCAGCGCTGCCGCCCTGGCGGTCGGAGCCAACGCGCACCGGGCGCGGCTCGTGACGGCGGGCGTCGCGGCGCTTGCGCTCCGAGGGCTTCTCGTAGTGCGCCTTGCGCTTCACGTCCTTGGTGAGGCCTTCCTTCTCGCAGAGCTTCTTGAATCGACGGAGCATCTGCTCGACGGACTCGCCGCTACGGGCCTTGATACGAATTGCCATTGAAAATCGTGTCCTTCTGGGGTGGAAACTGCCGAGTCGCCTATTGGACACGAATCCGCAAGTCTGGTCAAGCCGCATGGATACGCGCAGGGCTGCGGGCGGCGGCAACGAGGTACACCGGCGGCGAACGGACTCCGAGGCGCCGCGCGCGTATGCTGCGGGCGCTGTGCCAATCATTATCGACACCTACAACGCCCTCCATGTCACGGGGGTGCTTCCGCCCGAACTCGCCGTAGGCGAGCCGGAGGCGTTGGCGCAGCTGATCGCAGCGAGTCGGTTCGGCTCGGAGGCCGTGTGGCTCATCTGCGACGGCGTGCCCCGCGGCGCCAGTCGAGTCGGTCGAATCGTGATCGAGGGTGCCGGACCCGGCAAGAGCGCCGACGACCACATCGCTGCGTTCCTCGATCGATCGAGCGCGCCAAGACGGCTCACGGTCGTCACGAGTGATCGCGCGATCCAACGCCGGGCGCGGTCGCGTGGCGCAGACTGGATCAAGAGCGAGGAGTTTCTCGCGATGCTTGCCGAGGATGCGAGGCGTGCTCGGCCGTCGCGCGGCCGCCCTGCCCCTCCGAGCCCGCGGCGAAGCGTTCCCCTGAACGATCGCGAGGTCGCGGGCTGGATGACGCTCTTCGAGATCACCGCCGAGCAGGCGGCGATCGAAGGTGCGACCCCGCTTCCCAAGCGTTCGAGGCAGGATCGCCATGCTGCGCCGGCGCGACGACGCACCAGGACGGACGACGCTGCGCTCGAACGCTACCTTGAGGCGACGAAGGATCTGCCCGATCCGCTTGCGATCCTCGACGGCAAGGCTGGCGGACCGCTGCTCGCAGCGCTCGGAGAGATCGACGATGCTGCGCTCGAGCGGCTGATGCAGGAGCACGAGCCGCCCGTCCTCAAGGACGGCGCGCGCATCGGCGGGCGCAAGCGCGTCAAGGACGCACGCCGAGACGGCGGACGAAAGCGAGATACGCAATGAGCACCGGACACGGCCCAACTCCCTCGATCGACTTCGACGCGCCCCCCGCCGACCCGGTTGCTGTGTTCGAGCAGTGGTTCGCCGAGGCGCAGAAGCTTCCGACGCCCAATCCGAACGCGATGACGCTTGCGACGATCGACGCCGATGGTGCGCCGAGCGCGCGCATCGTGCTGTTGCGCGGATTTTCCCGCGAAGGCGCGCGATTCTTCACGAACCGCAACAGCCGCAAGGGACGGGCACTCGCTGCGAATGCACGGGCGGCGCTCCTCTTCCACTGGGACCTGCTTGATCGCCAGGTGCGGATCGAGGGCCGCGTGTCGCTCGCGAGCGACGCGGAGAGCGACGAGTACTTCGCGCAGCGCCCGGTCGACAGCCGCGTGAACGCATGGGCGAGCGACCAGAGCGAGCCGGTGGCGAACCGTGCGGAACTCGAGCGCCGCGCGGCGGAGCTGACGGCGAGGTTTGCCAGCGGCGATGTGCCGCGCCCGCCGCACTGGGGCGGCTATCGCGTGAGCCTCGACAAGATCGAGTTCTGGCAAGGCGACAAGTACCGGCTGCACGACCGGATCGTCTACACGCGGCAGGCGGACGGTTCGTACGCGGTCACGCGGCTGTGTCCGTGATGTGAGCGGCGGCTGCTGCGGCAGCCGCCTTCGGCGCCGACAACACCAAAGGTCGCGGCCGCAGCCGCGGCCGCTCAAGTTACGCACGCCACACATCGAAGCGCACCGTCGTGCCTTCGATCGACCAGTCGGCCTTCGCGAGTTCCGGCGCGTCGTCGCCGCGCTTGAGCACCACGCGCGTCCGCGCGCACGCGCGCGCGGCGGCGAGCAGCTCGGCGGCATCGAGGTCCGCCCCCACCGCTTCCCGCAGCGCAACCATCTCCTTGCGGGGCAGCGCGCTCTTCTTCTTTTTGGGCGGAAACATCGGGTCGATCACGACCGCGTCGGGCGCCTCCGCCGTGCCCGCGCGCGCGGCGAGCCACTCGCGCGCGTCGGCGTGCACGACCTTGAGCCGACCGCCGAGCAGTTCCGCGAGCCGCACATCGCGCTCCGCGCGCTCGAGTCCGTCCTTCGCGAGCAAGTACACAAGCGCGGATCGCTCGATCGCCGTCACCTCGTAGCCCGCGACCGCAAGCAGGAACGCATCACCGAGGAGCCCCGCCGTCGCGTCGACCACCGTGCGCGCGTCGCCGACCGCCTTCACGATCGGCATCGCACGCGCCTCGGCGCGGCCGCCCTTCAGCGACATCGCCGCGAGATCGCAGCGCACGCCGCGCCCCTCGCGCTCGCCTTCGCGGCGCAGTTCGACATACGACAGCGGATCGCCTTCCGCGCCCACGCGCGCGACGACGAACCGAGGCACGGGCGCATCGCCCTCCACGCGTCAGGCACCCTCCATACATCAGACCTTCGACAGACCGTGCTCGAGGTCCTTCCAGAGGTCCTCGACATGCTCGACGCCGACCGAGAGCCGCACGAGCGAATCGCTGATCCCAAGCTCCGCGCGCATCGCCTCGGGCACGCTCGCGTGCGTCATGATCGCTGGGTGCTCGATCAGGCTCTCGACGCCGCCGAGGCTCTCGGCGAGCGCGAAGAGATGCACATTCTCGAGGAAGCGGCGGCTTTCGCCGATGCCGCCCTTCAGGAAGATCGTGATCATGCCGCCGAACGCGGGCTTTCCGTCGAACTGCATCTGCTTGGCGGCGAGCGCGTGCTGCGGGTGGCTGGCGAGGCCGGGATACACGACCTTCGCGACCTTCGCGTGGCTCGCGAGCCGCATCGCGATCGTCATCGCGCTCACGCAGTGGCGCTCCATGCGCACATGCAGCGTCTTCAGGCCACGCAGGCCGAGGTACGCGTCGAACGGCCCCATCACGCTGCCGATCGCGTTCTGCATGAAGCGCAGCTTCTCCGCGATCTCCTTGGACCCCGTGATCAGCGCGCCGCCGACGGTGTCGGAGTGTCCGCCGACATACTTCGTCGTCGAGTGCATCACGATGTCGGCGCCGAGCTCGATCGGCCGCGTGAGCATCGGCGTCGCGAAGGTGTTGTCGACGACCGAGATCGCGCCGGCCTTGCGCGCGAGGGCGCACACCGCGGCGATGTCGACGAGCTTCAGCGTCGGGTTCGTGGGCGTCTCGAGCCACACCATCTTCGGCTTGTGCTCGCGGATCGCGGCCTCCGCCTTCGAAAGGTCGCTGAGATCGACATGCACGACCTTGTAGCCGGCGCTGCGCTTCCTCACTCGGTTCAGCAGGCGGTTCGTGCCGCCGTAGACATCGTCCATGCAGACGATCGTGTCGCCCGCGTCCATCAGCTCGAGCGCGGTCGCGATCGCGGCGAGGCCCGACGCGAACGCGAATCCGCCGCAGGTGCGCTCATCGGCCTCGGAAAGCCCAGAGCGCTCGAGCGTGGCGATGCAACGCTCGAACGCGAAGCGCGTCTCGTTGTGGCTGCGCGAATACTCGTAGCCCTTGTGGACGCCTGGCGACTCCTGGATGAAGGTCGAGCTCGTGTAGATCGGCGGCATGACGGCGCCGGTCGTGGGGTCGGCGTGCTGTCCGCCGTGGATGCAGTCGGTCGCGAGATGCGCGGGAGTGTGTGCCATGTGCGTTGCCTTCGGTCGCGTTCAGAGCTGCTTGCGCAGGTAGTTGATGAGGTCGATCTTCGTGATCAGGCCGTAGAAGTGCTTCTCGTCGGCGACGATCGCCACGCGGTCGGCGCGGAAGATCGGCACGAGGTCGTTCACGCTCGCGGTCGGCCGCACCGTCTCGATGCGGCTCGTCATGTAGTCCTTGA
>JBEAUK010000036.1:0-45770 GCA_041161465.1 Planctomycetota bacterium
GTTGCGGCAACCTAAGTCCATGATTGACCTGCACTTCATGCAGGGATGAGCCGTTTCGCCCGGCGAATCCCGAAGCGTCGCGTCGTCGTTCATGTCGCCGTCTGATTGCGTGTTGGAATACATCTCAATACGCACGCGACTTTCCGCGACCCGCGCGCGCTGCAGCGAACGCTTCGGACTGGAAACCGATGCCTGCGGCGAGGGAGCGACGGGTTCCTGAGGGCGAGACCCGCCCCGAACGCACGCAGAAAGCCATGACGCAAATCGAAAGCAAGTCGGTTGCCGCTTTGGCCACGCAACCGGTTGGTGTTCCCAAGTCGCTGTATCCCGAACGCACGCGGAAGCTTCGCGACGCTTTGCTCGAAGGGCTGGTGGAGCGCGATCTTGCGATCCGGCTCGCGCTTCTCGGCGCGCTTGCCGGAGAGCACATTCTCATGGTCGGGCCACCCGGTACCGCCAAGAGCCTGGTTGCGAAGCGGCTGCATCTCGCATTCTCCGATGCGTCCTACTTCGAGCGACTCCTGACCCGATTCACGGTTCCCGAGGAACTCTTTGGCCCCCTGTCGATCAAGGGACTCGAGTCCGACCGCTACGAGCGGTTGACCAGCCGCTATCTGCCGACGGCATCGATCGCATTCCTCGACGAGATCTTCAAGGCCAACAGCGCGATCCTGAATGCACTGCTGACCCTCCTGAACGAGCGGGAGTTCGACAACGGAACGCGGCGTGAGCGCGCGCCGCTCGTTTCCGTGATCGGCGCCAGCAACGAGCTTGGGGAAGGCGAGGAGCTCGACGCGCTCTTCGACCGCTTCCTGCTGCGACTGCATGTCGGGCCCGTTTCGAGCGACGCCTTCCGCGACCTCCTCGGCCTTCGCGGTCAGTCTGCGCCAGACATCGCCGCTGAGCTCCAGCTGTCGGAGGATGACCTGAAGGCCGTGCGGGATGGAGCTGAATCTGTTGCGGTTCCAGAAGATGTGGTCGTCCTCATCTGCGCCCTCCGTGACTGGTGCGCGGCCGAGGGAATCGCGGTCTCCGACCGCCGCTGGCGCAAGGTCGTGAAGCTGCTTCAGGTCTCTGCGTGGACAAACGGGCGGGGTTCTGTCTCGATCTGGGACTGCTGGCTTCTTCAGCACTGCTTGTGGAACAAGCCGGAGGAGCGCGAGAAGGTGTACGAGTGGTACTCGGCGCGCGTCGGCACGAGCGCCACGATGGACCCTTCGAGGCTCACCAAGATCGTCGTGACGTGGGAGGGGAAGCTCCACGCGGATCGAGAGAGCCGATCGCAGCGCAGGGATGAGAAGGGCAGGCTGCTCTACTGTGGTCCGGATGGATCGCCGACGTTGTCTCAGAGCGGTGAATTCCGACGGAAGCAGGGGAATGCCGATCTCTATCTCGCGCCTGAGTCGGCTCGGACGGAGAACGGAATTGAGATTCGGGATCGCACCAACTCCGGGAATGGCTTCACCCAAAGCCAGCTCGACGGCCTGAAGGTGAAGCGCGGGTATCGCGAGTTTGTCGAGTTCCGAGCGTGGAGCGAGCGCACGAGATATCTCAACGACAAGCAGAACTGGATGACCTCGTCGGGCACGTTCGAGCCCCTTATGGAGCCGACCCGGCAGAAGCGGGTCTACATCGAGCGGCGCGTTCGCGATCTAAGGGAGATCCGGTCTCAAGTCGTCGCGTATCGCGAGCAGCTCGATGCGCACATGCGCTCGATGCAGGCCGACATTCAAACGCACCTCTGGGTCTCGCCCGACTTCGCGGGGCCTGCGACGGCGGCACTCGAGGGGACGCGTCGCGAGGTCGAGGGACTGCTGCAGCGCGTGGACGATCTCTGGCAGGGCTTCGAGGCGCTGCCGTGCGAGTCGGAGGACTTTGAGTTCGCAGAGGAGGCTCCGAATCCAGAGATCGATGCGGATACGGACGACGGCAACATCGAAGAGCACGATGACGAGGAGTGAACCAGCGATGAGCCAGCTCTTCGACGCGCGCGCTCTCGAGCAGCGATACTCGTTCTTCGACGAGTGTCCCGAGGCTTTGCTTCAGCAGGCCATCACGCTGCCGCTCGGCAGCCTTGACGAGCGTGTCAGAGGAGTGTTGTCATGGCGACGGTCGCTGCTGACGGGGCGACTGCCTGCGGATTCATGGCCGCGTCCGGACATCGCAGCTCCGATCCAGGCCGCGCTGCGCGAGATGGACATAGCCCGCTTCTGCCGGGACCAGCCCGAGCTGGTCGACGAGCTGCTTTCCGACATCCTTCGCGCATTCACGAGCCAAACGGAGCTCGTGTTCGGCGAGATCGCCCGCAGGCTCCGCGAACTCGAGCAGCTCGAGCGTGCGCGACTTAGGCGTGAGGAGGCGAAGCGCGCGCGTCGCGAGAAGCGTGAAAGGCGGGGCGTCCGATTGAGCGAGGAGATGCTCGCGGAACTCCGCAAGCGCGCGGAGCGCGAGTCGCTCGGCACCAAGCGCCCCGCTGATCAGGAGTTGCTTGCGATCTGGGGTGACCGTGTGCGCGCGTGGGCGGAAGTCAGCGAGGTCTTCGGCGATCTTGGCGAGCTGATGGGGCGTGGGTGGGACATGGCGCGCAGCGTGTTGCGCCACACGGGCTGGCTCGACCTCGCGCGGCTTCGCAAGTTGATCGAGCAGCTGCCGCAGGTGCGCGAGATCGTGCGATCGCTTGGCCGCCTTCAGGATTCCACGCGGGAAGACTCGGTGGTCGACCGGATATTCGCTCCCGTACTCCGTATTGAGCAGGAGCGCCGTGAGGTCCGCGTACCCAATGTTCCTGCCGAGATGCGTGGCATCGAGCGCAGCGGAGAGATCTCGCGCATGCTTCCCGTCGAGGCTGCGATTCTTGGGCACTCGAAGCTCCGCATGTTGTGGCACGCACGGCGGGCGGAACGCGCCCTGATCACCTACCGCGTCGAGGGAATCGAGATCGAGCAGCACCCCATCGAGCGCGAGGTAATGGTGGCGAATGAGAGAAAACGGCCTCGCCCCGAGCGTGGACCGATCCTCGCGGTGATCGATACATCAGGCTCGATGCATGGTGTGCCGGAGCGGGTCGCGAAGGCGCTCGTGCTCGAGGCGCTGCGCACGGCGCACTCTGAGAAGAGGCGTTGCTACCTCTACTCCTACGGCGGCCCCGGCGAGGTTCTCGAACACGAGTTGTCGCTCTCCGCCGATGGAGTTGGCCGTCTACTCGAATTCCTCTCGATGTCCTTCGGCGGCGGCACCGATGCGGAAGGCGTCATTCCTTATGTCACGACCCGACTGAGGCAGGAACACTGGAAGAAAGCGGATGTCATCTTCGTAAGCGACGGCGAATGGCCAGCGCCTGCGAGCATGGTTGCAGGGGTCCGTGCGGCATGCGATTCGGGCACGCGGTTTCACGGCGTGCAGATAGGAAACCGTGGCCGCACGGGGCTCCATGAAATCTGCGACCCAGTCCATGTGTTCACCGATTGGGCTGCGGTCTGCCGCGATTGAATCCCGCGCGTAGGGGAGCGCTTACTTCCCTTCCGACTTCCAGATCAGCTGGAACTCAAGCTCCTGCTCCTTGCCGCTGCGCTCGTGCTCGATGTTGAACACCGCGTCGGCCGGGATGTGCAGTCGCTCGCCGCCGACCTGGATCGTGAAGGCTTCCTTCGTCTCGATCGAGTCGGCGAGGCGACGGAGCTTGGCAACAAACTGGGCGCGGGTGTAGGTCTTGGTGAGATCGCGGTTGGGCATGGGTGTGCTGGTTGGGCGCGCGGTCGCGCGTGGGTCGTAGGTTGAG
Source organism: Planctomycetota bacterium (assembly GCA_041161465.1). GTDB lineage: Bacteria > Planctomycetota > Phycisphaerae > Phycisphaerales > SM1A02 > QWPT01. The sequence continues at coordinate 3,779 of JBEAUK010000036.1, forward strand.
CGACGCTCGTCGCTGCGCGCGAAGGGTAGAGGGCAACGCGTGGGAGGCACGCGAAAAATCTTCGTCCGACGCGCTTGACATCCACTCAATCTTCGAGTATCTTGCGCGTCCCTGCGTTTGTACTTGCGGGGAACCACACAACTCGAACAGGTGGAAAGACGAGGCCGAAAGGCTGTTTGCCGTGCGCAGTTCCAGCGGCAGCAGGCGTCGGTGCGAGTGGGCGCGTGCCGAGAATCCGGGCACGCGTATATATGGGGAGACCTCACGGTTTTCGTGAGAGCTCTTCGACAACAGATTGGATTGGGACGGTTGAGCGCGTCAGGCGAGAGCCCGCGGCGAGGACATCACTCGCGCGGAAACAGCGTCAAACACAGGGAAAACGGCCTCTCATGGCCGCGCGCTATCTCCACGCCCACAGTCGGGCATGACCCCCACGACACAGGTGGGGGGCGGACAAGTCTGGCGAGTAGGTCGGCATCACAACTCACGGCATCACAACCCACGGCATCACAACTCACGGCATCACAACCCACGCAAGCACATCTCACGACAGCACAAAGGCACAACACAACAAGACACGAACCATCTCGAACACCAGCGGAGGACACCATGACCAGCAACCCCTTCAACCCCAGCCCCAAGCGTTGGCGCCCCGGCCCGAACAGCCGCGCCTGCGCAGCGAATCGCGCGTGGCACGCACCGCGTCCTCGCGCATGGGCGGTTGTGGTCGAGGCGGCGTCGGCAACCGCGCCGGTCGAAGTCACCGCTGACACCGAACACAACCTCCAGCGGACGGCGGGCCTGTGGGGGACCCGCCGTCCGTCTGGAGGCCGAGCTCGCCGCACTCTCGCACTCGGCCGCCGTCGCTCGCAGCGCGTGCGCCCGCGCGGCGCGGCGCCGAACCCGAACCTCGTGTGCCGTTCGGTCATCGACTTTCTGGGCTTCGATGCCGAAGGCAACCCGCAGTACGCGCTCCTCCTCAGCGAGCGTGGCGGCGCACCCGAGGTGGTCCTGACGCTCGATCACCCCGGAAAGGTCGCCTATCGGGCAGGGCGCTTCCTGCAGCCCGGCCTCGTGACGGAGATCTCGGAGGTCGCGCTTCTCTCGCTCATGCTTCACCAGCCGATCTGGGTTGTGAACTCTCCAGACAAGGGTGCCGCAGCCGCGAGTGACGCAGACCTGCCGCGTGCCTCGCTCGAGTCCGAACTCAAGCGCCCTGCGATCGTGACAAACGGCATGACCGTGATCACGAAGGGCTGGTTGGAGACCGTGTTCGGGCCTCGGCTCTCGATGCGGCGGTGGCGCCGGCTTCGTGCGGCTCTGCGACAGCGGCGCCAGCAGTGCGAGCGGCAGCAGGAGCCGGAGCCAGGCGCGTCGCCTGAGTCTCAGGCGGGACCCGAAGCTGCGGATTGAGTTCGAGTCAAACCCGCAGCACGAGCAGTGTGGCCGCGGGGGAAGAGATCGGTGAGAGCACGCGCCCGTGTCGTTTGGGCGCAGGCTTCTCATCACGCGAAAGGGGAATCGACATGACACACACATCTACAACCCTGTCCATGACCATGTCCATGCCGATTCCGTCCGACGCACTCTCGGCCGTGCTCGGCGAGCTCTGTGAACGCTTCGGCGCGCGCGGCTACCAGCGCGACATCGCGCTCGAGGCGCTCGGCCACCTGACAGGACCGGCGCCGGCGGGCGTGACGCGCATCGACGGACGCCGCAGCCGCTCGGCGCTCATCCAGGCGCCGACGGGAGCGGGCAAGACCTTCATCGGTCTTCTCTGCGCCCGTGCGCTGAGCACGCTGCTTGGCGTGCGCATCGGCTGGTGCGCCGGCCGGCGCGAACTCCTGCGCCAGGCGGCCTCGGAGAACGCGAAGTTCGGCTTCGACAACCGGCTCGCGTTCATCTCGATGTTCGACCGGACACCTCCGAAGGTCGATCTTCTCGTGGTCGACGAGGCCCATCACGACGGAGCGATGTCGATGGCGACCCTGCATGGGTGCATCGATCCTGCCTTCGTGATCGGCCTCACGGCGACGCCGTTTCGTCGCGACCGCGTGAAGCTCTGCTTCGAGAAGACCGTGAAGAGCTGCTCGATCCAGATGCTCGTCGACGACGGGTACCTGAGCGAATACCGGCACTTCATGCTCGAGCGCTGGATTCCCGAAGAACTCGCCGAGCTCTATGCACGCGAGCGGGAGAAGTGGGGGCGTTCGCTTCTCTTCTTCCGCACGCTGCGCGAGGCGCGGCGCTGCGTGGAGTCGATGCGCGCATCCGGGGTGCGCGTCGAACTCGTCACCGGCTCGAGCGACCGCGACGCGCAGCTCGCGGCGTTCAGCGCCGGTGCGGTCGACGCCCTCGTCTCGATGAATGTCCTGACCGAGGGCTTCGACTGCCCGTCGCTGCGCACCGTCTTCTGCCGTCCGTCGTCGCGGCTTCCGACCGTGCAGATGTGCGGCCGCGTGTTCCGCAAGGATCCCGCGTCTCCGCTCAAGCAGGTCGTGCAGAGCCGCGACACCGAGCTGCCGTTCGCGCGCATCGTGCGACCGACCGAGCAGTACCTGCTGACCGAAGCGGGCTGGCGTTCGCTCGGTGCGACGCGGGGGCTCGACGCCGAGATCGAGGCGATGCGCCTCAAGCTCGCTCAGACGAAGACCACGCTGCCGAAGGCGATCTTGCGCGCGCAATCGCGGTCGCGGCGCGGTGGACGGGGAATCGGCGCCCGAGCGGACCTGTGATCGGGCGCCACGACGATCGCACCACATGAGAAATCGAACGAACCATCACACGAAACCAACCCAGCCCACGCAAGTCATGAGGACGCGCGTGAGTAGATACGCCCGCGAGGAAGTCTCGCTCGCCGGGGCAACCCATGGAAAGGGGCAACACATGAACACCACCAACACAGAACCTCCAACGCTTGAGCCGAGCGACGCGCCGTCGGCAGCGCCGCGTGCGGGCACGCGTCGCCGTCGCAGCACGCCGCGTGGGCGTCGCGAGATCGGCGCGCATTGGCATCGCCGCGGCGAGTGGCGATCGTTCGTCACGGGCGGCGTCGCGCAGCCGAAGTCGCACACGACGCGCAGCGCCTGGATGTCGATCGCGTCGGTCGCGGCGGTTGCGACCGTCGCCGGCGCTGCCATCGGCATCGGTGCGACGCGACTCGGCTGGCTTCCATCGACGGGCGCCACGCCGATCGTGCTCGCCGCGCTCGCCTTCGCGGCAAGCGGCGCATTTGCGATCCTCGCCTGCTGCGTCGAGATCGACAGCGTCATCGATCGCGATGGACGCAACGATCGAACTTCCTAAGACACCGCACCTCACGCATCGCACATACAGGGGAACAGACATGACCTACAGCGACAACAACGCCAGCAACTCATCTCCCGCCCTCAGCTTCGAGACTTTGACGAACGCGCTCCCGACGGGTTCACCCGAGGCGGGACGCCGGCTGACCGAAGCCCTGACGCGCCGCTTCCCAAAGTCGGCGGACGAGGCGCTGCCGAGCATCGAGTACCGCGTCGGCAGCCTTCGCGCGCTCCGCCCATGCGCAAACCTCGGTGAGGCGATCGAACTGTCGCGGCGCGACGCGGCCGCTGCGCTCGATGCCGCCGTCGCCGATGCCGCCGTCGCCGACGACGCAGATCTCGAGCCGACAACCGATGCGGCGCCTCGTCCGAACGATCTCTCGCGAGAGGCGGTCGCTGCGAAGGTACGCGCCCGCGCACCGAAGGCGCTCTACCTGAACGGCGAGCCCGTGCTCACCACGCCGCGCTTCTGGTGGAGCCTCTTCGTGCGCTGCGGCCTCAGCGAATCGGTATTCCGCTACTTCGACCCGGCCGAGGTGTTCGACCGCGTGGCGAGCGTCGACGCGGGCCGCTCGATCCGTTTCGCGATCGAAGGCGACGCCTCGCGCGGCGGCGCCCGCAAGCTGCTCGCGGTCACCTCGCCGAACGGCCCGATCCTCGACCGCTCGGCCGTTGCCGAGATCATCGACCGGTACGACGGCCACCGCATCGCCTACTCGGGCGGCGTCCTGCGGTCGATGCATGTCCCCGCGTCGGGCGACCGCGCGATCCAGATCGGCCCCGACGAGTTCAGACAGCGCTTTCAGCTCGATGTGCCTGTCGACGGCCTCGGCGAGCCGCGATTCCATGTCGCGCTTCTGCGGCTTGTCTGCCAGAACGGTGCGATCGGCACGCGCTCGGTCTTCCGCAGCGTGGTGCGCATGGGCAAGGACCCGCAGCACTCGCTCGAGCGCGCGCTCGGGCACTTCGCGAACGACGACGGCTTCTCCGCGATGCGCGACCGCTTCGAGAGCTCGCAGCGTTCGTGGGCCAGCCTGCGCGAGGTGCGCCTGCTCGAGCGCCAGCTCGACACGATCTCGTGGGGCCTGACCGACGGCGCCTCAACTCGCCGCGCAGCGTTCCGCCGAATGGTTGGCGACTACGAGGCTCGCTACGGCATCGCGTCGGTCGACGCCCTGAGCGTGAAGCGCCAGCGCATGCTGCAGGCGAACTGCCGCGTCTATGACCTCCTCAACTTCGCGACCGAGATGGCGACGCACCACGCGCCGCCGCAGGCCGCCGCACGCCTCCACGGCTGGCTCGGAAGCACGCTGACCGAGGAGTACGACCTCGAGAACACGGCGAACGATGTTCCCGAGTTCGCGGATGTCTACATGACGCAGAAGTGGTGGAGAAACTGACGGGCGCTTCCCGCGGTCGACCGTCGTCGGGGCGTCGGGGAGAAACGCCGCACCGCAACCTGCCCGCCGGGCGTGCTCGCGTGCACGCCTGGCGGCGGGTGCGGTCTCCCTCGAAGGAAGCCCGTCTCACTTCGGTACAAAGCGCTTCATGATCTCCGCTGATTCGGCGAAGAACTTGTCGACGCGCTCCGGAGCGGTCTGGAACAGGACCATGTAGGTCAGTGCGCCCGCATCGAGGTAGTAGCAGGCGCATTCGGCGCCGTACTTCGGTGCGCGGGTGTGGAGCCTGTCGATCTCGCGGTCGTTCACGATGAATCGCTCCCACTTCACGGGCTCCGCGTCGAGCCACACGGCAGCGCGCTGGTCTGCGATGACCATGTCGGTGCGCGTGAAGAGTCCGCTTGGAACTACGAAGACAAAGATCTGGTCCACCCGCTCGGGGTCGGTGCTGGTGCCGTCGAACAGCGTGAGCCTGAGCGCTCCGCTCTCGATCGCGTGCTCGGTCGAGGTCACCATCAGGTCGGTCTGTGCCTTCCGCAGGCCGGCTTGCTCGGCTTCCCACTGAACCAGGCTCAGCGAGACCTGGTCCCCGGTGAAGCGAAGAGGCACCGTGATGCTGAAGTCATCCTGCTCGAACACGCGGCCTTGCGGGGTCACGCTCCCGAGACGCTGCAGCGAGTCGTCCGTCGAACCAGATCCGCAGCCGACGACGCCCGCGAGCGGGAGCGCGAGTGCCAGAACGAGTCTGGGAACGACGGAGCAGGAGCAACGGGCCATGGTCAAAAGGGAGTGTCGGTAAGACAGATACGGGAAGTTCTCTCGCAGCGTAGAAGTCCGATAAAACAAACCTCAAATCGCGGTGAAGTCGAACACAGACCCGATGGGAGTGAATTTTGTGAATCTCTCGAGGCCCCTGACACGCCCGACCTCGGATTTGCGCCATCCTCTATGGACGATTGCGCCCCCAGCGCCCTCGTTCTGTCCACACGCCCTCGTGTGGACTCAGGGACCCGCCCCGATGGTCGGGTTCCACAAGTGAATTGTGTCTTTCCCTGTTCCCCTCTTTGGAGTCCCTCATGAAGTTCCGTACGACCTCGGCTGTCCTCGCGAGCGCGCTCGCCCTGGGCGTTGCTGGCCACCTGAACGCGAATCCCGACATCTACATCGACGCGACTGGCGATGTTTCCGGCGGAGTCTTCAATCCGAACGGAATCCTCGATCTCGTCAGCCTCGAGGTCTCGAACACCGCAACCGATGTGATGTTCAAGCTCACCGTCAACTCGGGTGCCTCGTTCTCCCCTGACTGGGGCAAGTACATGATCGGAATCGCCGGCGGCGGCGCTTCCTCCAGCAATGGCAACGGCTGGGGCCGCCCGATCAACATGGACTCGGCCAACGGCGGCATGACCCGCTGGATCGGCTCGTGGGTCGATGGTGGCGGTGGCGCGCAGCTCTGGTCCTCCGCCAGCGGATCCTGGATCGAGACGAACGCGACCTACAGCGGCAACTTCGGTGGCTTCTCCATCGTCGGCAACACGGTCACCTACACCGTGTCGCTCGCTTCGCTCGGCCTCAACGTCGGCGACACCTTCTACTTCGACGCGTACTCGTCGGGTGGCGGTGGCGGCGACGGCGCGATCGACGCCCTCGCGAACCCCGGTCAGTCGGTCGCCAACTGGGGCGACATCTACACCTCGGGTGGCTCGAACCCGATCTTCTCCTACACCGTCGTTCCGGCTCCGGCCGCGTTCGCGGTGCTCGGCGCCTTCGGCCTCGTTCGTGGCCGTCGCTCGCGCAAGGGCTGATCCAGCTGAATACAGACGCCACGCGGGAAACCGTGCGGCGACATGAAAGTCGACCCAGGTGCGAGCGGCCGTTCGCACCTGGGTTGTTTTTGCGCCCTGCAACCGCCGAATCTCGGCGGGCGCCCGCCCGGACGGCCGATGAGTGACCGATGCAAGCCTCCCCGCGGACATGAACATCCTCGGTCTCTCAGCCTTCTACCACGACAGCGCGGCCGCACTGGTCCGCGACGGCGGCATCGTGGCCGCGGCGCAGGAGGAGCGCTTCACGCGCCGAAAGCACGACGACCGCTTCCCGGGGCGCGCGGTCGAGTACTGCCTTCGCGAAGGCGGCATCGATGTCGCGCAGCTCGACGCGGTCGTGTTCTACGAGAAGCCGCTCCTCAAGTTCGAACGCCTGCTCGAGACGGCGATCGCGTGCGCGCCGTTCGGCTTCCGCTCGTTCCTCGCGGCGATGCCCGTGTGGCTGCAGAAGAAGCTGCATCTGCCGCGCGAGATCGACAACGGCCTGCGCGCCGCCGCGGGCAAGGCCTACACGGGCCCCATCCTCTTCACCACGCATCACGAGTCGCACGCGGCAAGCGCGTTCTATCCGAGCCCGTTCGAGCGTGCGGCGATCCTGACGCTCGACGGCGTCGGTGAATGGACGACCGCGAGCTGGGGCGTGGGCACGGGCAACACGATCGAACTGCATGAGGAGATGCGCTTCCCGCACTCGCCTGGACTCCTCTACAGCGCCTTCACCTACTTCTGCGGATTCAGAGTGAACTCGGGCGAGTACAAGCTGATGGGCCTCGCACCTTACGGCGTGCCTCGGTACGCCGAACTCATCCGCGAGAAGCTCGTGCGGATGGCCGACGATGGCTCGTTCTGGCTCGACCAGAGCTACTTCCGCTACGCGAACGGCTTCACGATGACCTCGCCGAAGTTCGACGCGCTGTTCGGTGGTTCGCCGCGCAAGCCCGAGACGCCGCTCACGCAGCGCGAGATGGACCTTGCGGCGAGCGTGCAGCTCGTCACCGAGGAGATCGTGCTGCGCATGGCGAAGCATGTCCACGCGCGCACCGGCGAGCGAAACCTGTGCCTCGCAGGCGGCGTGGCGCTGAACTGCGTCGCGAACGGACGGCTGCTGCGCGAAGGGCCGTTCGAGCGGCTGTGGATCCAGCCCGCAGCCGGCGATTCCGGCGGCGCGCTCGGCGCGGCGCTCGCATACTGGCACAACCACCTCGGCAAGCCGCGTGCCGCCTCGGTGCCCGACGCGCAGCAGGGGTCGTACCTCGGGCCTGCGTACAACGATGGCGAGATCCGCGCCGCGCTCGACGCGAGGGGCGCGGTCTACGAGACGCTCTGCGAGCACGAGCTCTGCGAGGCGATCGCGGGCGAGCTCGCCCAAGGCCGCATCGTCGGACACTTCGACGGACGCGCGGAGTTCGGACCGCGCGCGCTCGGAAACCGCTCGATCCTCGGCGACCCGCGCGATCCGTCGATGCAGCGGCGCATGAATGTCGCGATCAAGTTCCGCGAGTCGTTCCGCCCGTTCGCGCCGGCCGTGCTCGAGTCGCGGCGTGGCGAGTGGTTCGACCTCGACGCGGAGAGCCCGTACATGCTGCTCGTCGCGCCCGTCGCGCCGCGCCATCTCCGTGCGCACGCCGACGAGACGCGCGCCGCGAGCGGCATCGACAAGCTGAAGGTGCTGCGCAGCAGCGTGCCCGCCATCACGCATGTCGACGACAGCGCGCGCGTCCAGACCGTCGACGCGGAGCGCTCGCCGCGCTTCCACGCGATCATCAGCGCGTTCGAGCGACAGACGGGCTGCCCGGTGCTCGTCAACACCAGCTTCAACATCCGCGGCGAACCGATCGTGCACGATCCGACAGACGCGTACCGTTGCTTCATGTTCACCGACATGGATCTCCTCGTCGTGGGTCGCTGCCTGCTTCGGAAGGAGCGCCAGCCACCGATGGCAGGAGCCGAGGAATACAAGCGTTCGTTCAGGCCAGACTGAGGCCGAAAGAGGAGATCCAATGCCCCGTCACTCGTTCCTCTCGGAGCTTTTCGCCTTCATCAAGGCCCACAAGGCCTACATGCTCATTCCCATCGTGGTCATGCTGCTGCTCGCGGGCCTGCTCATCATTCTCGGCGGCACCAAGGCGGCTCCGTTCATCTACTCGATCTTCTGAAACAAGCGACCGCCCTCGATGATCACCATTCACTGGCACCCCGATCCTGCAGAACTGCGCCGCTGGGCGCTGTGGACATCGACCGCCCTCGCGGTGATGGGAACGCTGTTCTACTCCGAGCTCTTCGGCCTCCTCGAGGGTGTGCGTGGAATGGCGTTCGTCCTCTGGGGTTTCGGCGCCTTCGCGCTGGTGACCGCCGGAACCGGCACCCGGATCGGTCTTCCGGCCTATTGGCTCTGGATGGGTTTCGTGTTCGTGGTGGGAACCGTGGTCGGCACCGTTGCTCTCGGCGTGACCTACTACCTCGTGGTGGTGCCGACGGCGGTGGTCGCGCGTCTTCGCGGCCGCGATCGACTCTCGCTCCGCGATCCCCGCGGCGCGTCGATGTGGAGACCGATTGCAAACGGTGGGCGGCATGACCCCGAGCGACAGTTCTAGGAGGAGTCAGGCGTGATGTCGACTGAAGAAGCGAACGGTAGCGGAGATGCTGCGGCAAGCAGCAAGCCTGTGGCAGCCCTTCCGCGATGGAAGCGGCGGCTGTTCCTCGCCATCACGCTGCTGATCCCCGTGCTGCTCGTGGCGGCCGTCGAGCTCGTGCTGCGCCTCTTCGGCTGGGGCGGGTATCCGCCGTTCATCACCGAGATCGGCGAGATCGCACCGGGCCAGAAGCTCTGCGCCGTCGACGCGGATGCGACGCGTCCGTACTTCTTCGCGAATCCCGACCGGCCCGGATTCGCGGAGGAAACCGCCTTCGTGATGCCGAAGCCAGCCGACACGGTGCGAGTCTTCCTCGTCGGCGAGTCGGCCGCGAAGGGCTATCCGCAGCCGCGGAACCTCGCGATGAGCGCATTCCTGAAGGAGATGCTCGCCGACCTCGCGAAGGAGAGCGGAAGGAAGATCGAGGTGATCAACCTTGGAACGACCGCGGTCGCAAGCTATCCGCTGGTCGCGATGACCGCCGAGGCCGCGCGCTACCAGCCGGACTACATCGTCTTCTATGTGGGAAACAACGAGTTCTTCGGCGCGTACGGGACGGCCTCGATCAACTCGGTCGGCACGCTTCCGACCTGGGCGCTGCCGCTGATGGCGTCCGCGCGCGGTCTCGCGATCGTGCAGGCGACCGAGTCGCTCTTTCGCGGCGGCGCGGCCGAAGACCGCACGCTCATGGAGCAGATGATCGGACAGACCTCGATCGCGCCCGACTCGCCGCTTCGGGAGGCTGCGGCGCACAATCTCGAGGCGCATCTTGCGGAGATGATCGCATCGACGAAGGCTGCGGGCGCCGTGCCGATCGTCTGTACGACGGCGACCAACGAGAGTGGCGTCGCGCCTCTTGGCGAGAGCACGGCCGCGGCGGAGCGGTTTGCCGCCGCTCAGGCGCTCGCGGCCGCGGGTGACGCTCGCGGTGCGCGGGTGGCGTTCCTCGATGCGCGCGATCTCGACCCGATGCCGTGGCGACCGACGCGTGGAACGGAGGAGGCGATCCGTGTCGCGGCGCAAAACGGGGGAGCATCGCTCTGCGACATCGCGGAGTCCTTCCGCGATGCGAGCGAGGCAGGCGCAACAGGCTGGGACCTGCTCGACGACCATGTGCATCTCACGGTGCGCGGCCAGGCCGAGGCGGCACGCCTGATGGCGGACTCGATCGTTCGCTCGGGCGGTCCGCTCGGGGGTGATGCTGCGCGCGTGGCGACGCTGCCCGATTGGCAGGCGTACGCCAAGCGTCTCGGGGCAAATCCTTACGACGACTATCGCGTCCACCACACGATGCGCGTCTTGTTCGGGATCTCGTTCATGAAGCGCTCCAATCAAGCGGCTTTCGAGCGTTTCGACGCGCTCTGCCGACAACTTGAGGAGCGGTCGAGCCCGGCGATCCGCGAGGCGCTGCTCGAGTGGCAGACGGTTCGGCCACACGGCGGTGCGATGCGTCCGCTCACGGGCATGATCGCGCGCATCGCGCTGCGCGAGGGCCGCGTCGCGGAGGCTGCGGAGCTGTATCGGATCGCGATGACGCAGGTTCCCGAGTACACCTCGTGGTACCTCGAGTATGTGTACTTCGAGCTCGCTGCGACGGAGAAACTGACGGGCAAGCTGACCGAGTTCAATCGCAGCGAGGCCTTGCGTGCGATCGAGATCGGTCGAACGCTGCTCGGCTATGGCTACTCTGAGAGCGGATTGACCGAACGCTATGTCGGGCGCCTTCATCAGCTGCGCGGCGAGTGGGCCGAGGCGATTCCGTACCTCGAGACGGCGCGCGGCCGCATGGGGGGCACGGATCTCGTCGCGTGCGACCAGGCGCTCGTCATGAGCTATCTCCAGGCGGGTCGGGCCGGCGACGCCAAGCGGTTGATCGATCAGGGAATCGCGCAGTCGGGTCAGTTCGCGCCGATCTATCGAAAGATGGCCGAAGACCTGATCGGGGCGCGCCGGTAGCGTCAATCGGCCGCTTGGGGTGACAGCGTCTGGGTCACCGCCTGCGCGACCGCATCCCAGTACGGCCGCGTCATCGAGATGCCGGAATTGTGGCTCCCGTCGAACGCGACGAGCCTGATGCGTGTCGGCGCGAGCGACGCAAGCGCATGACCATGCTCGATCGGCACCACCTCGTCGTCGCGCGTGTGGAGGATGAGCACTGGGCAGGCGAGCGTCGGCAGAACCTCGTCGGTGCGGTAGGCGTCTCGCACGATGAACTGCGGCAGGCCGTACTGCGGCGCGTAGCTCGCGATGCTGGTGAACGGCGCCTCGAGCACGGCGAGTTCGAGGCTGTGCGGCGATGCGATTTCACCCAGCCGACCGCCGACCTGCGTCGCGACGCCCGTCCCGAGCGATCGGCCGTGGAGGACGAGCGTGCGCTGACCCGTCTGCGCAAGAGCCCAGTCGAGCGCCGCGAGCGTGTCGCCCACGATGCCTTCCTGCGACGGCGCGCCGGTGGAGCGGCCATAGCCGCGGTACTCGGGCAGCACCACATCGAACCCCATGCGGCGCCACTGGCGCGCATCGTCGAGGAGATGATCGATCAACTCCGCGTTTCCGTGCATGATCGCGACGAGGCCTCGTGAAGGTTCCGCGGTCGCTGCGCGGAGGAGCCACGCCTCGACGCGCACGCCGTCGCGATCGATCCAGTGCCGCACGAGCCCGTCGCGCCGTTCGAGTGCGTCGATCTCATCCTCGCGCATGCCGCCGCCTGCGAGATCGGGCAGATAGAGCATCCTCGGCTGCATGAAGAAGAGCGTGACGCCCCACGCGAGGTAGAGAACGACCGCAAGGCGGATCACCCGCGCGATGGCGCTGCGGAGGCGTGATGGCGGCAAGATTGGGCGGTCGGAATCGGTCATGGGCGACGCAAAACTTGGGGAGGATTCCCGTGCCATGGTCGGTTTCGGCGTGCGGGCGCTGAACGATACTACGCCGATGCGCTGCGTTGAAGGCTTCTTCGGTTTCCCGCGGATCGCGCTTGCGTGCCTGACGACGCTCGCCGCCGGTTGCAGCGGCCTTCCCGTGAAGACCGACATCGTCGCCTTGCCGCCGTTCCCGCCGCCGGCGGCGGTTGCGACGGCCGATCGGCTCGATGCGCGCGTCTTCGTGCGACCCCTCGACGACGATCAGATGGCGGCGCTCGAAGGCACGATCGACAGCCTTGGCTCGCCGCTTTACCGCGTGAGCTTCGCCCCGGCCGTCACCGAGCGGCTTCGCGAGGCGATCGAGCGCGAGCTCGTGGCCGCTGGATGCACGCTCGTCGATGAAGCGGCCGCGGATGTCGTGGTCGAGGGGCGGGTCGGCACCCATCGCGCATGGAACGACACGACGGCGGTCTACTGGGATGTGCATGTGGAGGTCGCGGCACACCTTTCGGTTCGCCACGGCTCGACGGGCGCTGTCTGCGCGCCGCCTGGATTCCGATCGCGGCACACGGAGCGCACCTACCTCTACCCAGGCCACGATGTCGTGCGCGCGGCGTGCAGCCGCGTGTTCGCAGACTTCGCGCGGTCGTTGCGCGCGTCGGATGGTCTCTTCCAATGCATCGAGGAGGTGCGCCGATGAATGCGGTATCCCAAGGCACGCTTGCGCTTGGCTCGGGTCTTGCGCTCCTCGCCTGCGTTGGCTGCGCCGAGCTCCACGCCCAGTCGATCGACGAGGAGCGCCGCAGTTCGATCCGGTTGGTGTATGTCGTGCCAGAGGTGGAAGACCGCAGCGGCATCGCGAATCTCTTTGCCGCCGACCTAAAGGCGCGCGGATTCGACGCGTTCGTCGGCGTCGACGATCGGCACGCGATCGCGGAGGCGAGGCCGGATGTCGTGCTCTTCTACCAGTCGAGGTGGTGGTGGGACATCACGCCCTATCTCCTCAGCCTCGATGCGCAGCTCCGTGATCCGAAGACGAACGCCGTGCTCGCCGCAGCGCAGAGCTACCGACCGTCGCTCCAGCGCGTCGAGCCGAGGAAGATGGTGCATGAGGTTGCGGACGCGCTCTTCGGCGAACGGAAGCGGGGCGACTGAGCCGCTCGCGTCATGACCAGCGCGACAGCAGGATCGCGAGATCCGGCGCGCTCACGACGCCATCCCCGTCGAGGTCGGCGGGCGAGCCCGATGTACCCCACGCGTTGAGCAGGATCGCGAGATCCTGGCTGTTCACGGTGCCATCGCGATTGAGGTCGGCAGGTTCGATCACGCCGCCATGGTAGAGCTGCGACGACGGGACGACGGCGCTCGACTGGCCAGGACCTGCCCACGACATGATGAGCCCCGCGCCGCCGCCGGCCTCGAAGAACTCGACGCGCAGCGCGTGCTTGCCCGCGGCGAGCGCACGCGTGCCGGCCGCCGTCACCATTCCATGCAGGCCATCGTTGTTGACGACGAGGTCGTCGCCGATCCACAACTTCGAGCCATCGTCGCTCGAGGTGCTGAGCGTCCAGAAGCCTGTCGTCGGAATGTCGATCCATCCCGTGTAGACGGCGCCCACGTTGTCCGCGCGACCGCTGTCGCCGAAGGCATCGTTGGTCGACGGGTAGTTGAGGTTGACGACGAGATTGCTCGCGTAGCTGAGCAGCAGCGAGAAGTCGGGCAGCACGGATGGATTCTCGAGCGCGTAGTACTTGGCTTCCAGCGCGAGTTCGGCGCCGATCGGATTGTCGGCCGCGCGCGCGATGCTCGTCTCGATCGTCGCCGTGGCGCTTGCCGTCGCGCCGCTCGTCGGCTCGACCAGCGTGTAATTCAGGGTCTGCGCGCCTGCCGCCGCACCGACATCGGCGACGCTCAGGCGGTCACGGCCGCCGTCGCGTCCCTCGATGAGCGTCACCGGCTGGCCCGCGCTCGTGGTGGCGCTGTACGACTGGATCTCGAGCGCATCCATGTTCGCGTCGAAGTCGTTCGCGAGGACATCGAGCTCGACCGCCGCGCTGGCCACGGCGCTGGCCCGGTCATCGCGTGCAACCGGGACTTGCGGCGACTGCGCGGCGAACGCGAACTCGACCGCGCGTCGCAGGTTGATGCGTCCCCAGCCGAACAACTCGTTGTTGGCGACGCCATCCCAGAAGTCGCAGCTGTTGAAGAGCAGGTACTCGGCATGCTCGGCCGAAAGGGCCGGATTCGCCGAACGGACAAGCGCGAGCGCGCCGTTCGCAACGGGTGTCGCCATGCTGGTGCCGCTTGCGAGGCCATATCCGCCGGTTCGCAACGAACTGAGGATCGAGACGCCTGGGGCGAAGAGGTCGACGCCGAGGCCGTAGCTCGAGAAGCTCGCGCGCTGGTCGCTCTGGTTGCTTGCGCCGACCACGACGACATGCTCGAAGTCCCAGCCCGAGTGGTTGGTCGCGGAGTTGCCCGCGGCCCACATCATGGTCGCGTCGAGCGAGCGGACATACTCGCCCGTCGTCTCGATCGGCGGGTAGCCGATGCCCGAGTAGCTCGTGCTGATGACCTTGGCGCCGTGTTCCGCCGCCCACTGCACGCCCTGGAGGAGATTCTCGTAGCTCGCGCCGCCATTCGCAGCGGTGCTCACACGGATGGGCATGATGCGGAGGTTCCAGCCCATGCCGCTGACGCCGACCGAGTTGTCGCCAGCGGCTGCGGCGCATCCGGCGACATGCGTGCCGTGGCCGTTGATGTCGGTCATGTCGCCGCCGTCGGCTTCCGCCAGGTCATCGGCGCTGTTGAAGCCCGGCACGCGGTTCAGCAGGTCTTCGTGCACCACGATGCCCGTGTCCGTGACGGCGACGATGACCTCGCTCGCGCCATCGGCGCGATGGAGGTCCCACGCGAGCGGCGACTGCATCATCGCGTGATGCCACTGCTCCGGATAGCGCGGATCGTTGGGCGTGACGACGGGATAGATGGTCCAGTTGGGGCAGGCGTACTGGAAGAGGCCCGTCGCCATCAGGCGCGCTGCGGTGGCGTTTTCGCTCGCGCCGGGCTTCACGGGTCCGACACCGACCGTGATGACGAACTCATCGGTCTTCGGATTGTGACGCTTCGGGGCCTTCCCGAGCGCGGCGAGGGCGCGGCCGCGGCCCCTGGCATCGAGGGTCTGCTTGGGGCGCACGATCAACTCGCCTGAGAACTCCCTTTCGCCCACGGCCTCCGTGAACGGGGTGAAGGGCGGCGTCGATGCCGGCCCGCGGTTGATGGGGCCGGCCTGGGCGAGAAGCGCTGCGGTTGTCGAGAGGATGAAGGTGATCGTCATGGCAGTACCCTGCTGTCCGAACGCGCCAACCGGCACGCTTGCACGAGCATGGTTGTACGCGAAGCCCGCTGAGTCCGAAGCAGTTGATTGCCGTTTCGCGCGGAATAGGGGTCGGCTTCGGCGTGATCGTGCCTTGTGCGTCCGAGATATCGCGCATGCAGGATCTCTCCGCGATGCGTGCGGCAGGGGACAGGGGCCAAAACGCACACCGCCTCCGGGTGAACGGAGGCGGTGTGAGGTGTGTGTGCTCGAGCGTGCGGCGATCAGTAGGTCACGACGCCGAAACGGCCGAGGAGGATGCCAAGGTCAAGCGCGTTGACAATGCCGTCGGCGTTGAGGTCACCGTACTGCGGATTGGGGACGCCCCACCAGCCGAGGAGGATGCTGACATCTGCGCCGTCGATCACGCCGTTGAGGTTGAGGTCACCGATCTTGTACTCGCAGCTGTCGAGGATCTGGTCGTTGTCCCAGTCGGCTGCGCCAGCGGAGATCTCGCTGCCATCGGGAATGCCATTGCCGTTGCAGTCGAAGGTGGTCAGCGCGACGATGACTGGGATCACCGGGCGGATCGGCTCCTCGACGGCCTTCATGACATTGGTCGTGACGGTCTCGGCCGGCTCAGCGACCCAGGTGTTGGTCGCTTCGATCTTCTTCTCGACGACGGGCGCGACGACGATCTTGGTCGTCGTGTTGACCGTGGCCGACATGCGGCGCTTGGAGCCTGCGGCGTTGAGTGGAGCCACATCGCCGAGCGAGACATTTGCGAGGAGACCAGCGCCGACGAGAGTTGCGGAGACGAGGAGAATGTTCTTCTTCATGTGCATGTTCCTTTATTTGCGAATGTGCCAACGACGCAACCCTGCGGGTCGCGCGCACCAACCAATCCTGGGAAACTCAGCTGTTGACCTCGTCGAAACTTCCTCCCCGACGAGGTGAACGGAGTCTACTGCAAGTAGAGAATCATTGCGGACACTCGTGTCCGAATTAGGTCAAATGCCCGCGAATGGGGAGGGTGCCTGAGCAAGTCGGATGCGAGCGCTTTCGCCCGAAGGCGACCGCGACGCGATCGCGATTCACGCCGTCGGGAGCGGGCAGACGACCCCTGCGCCGCATCGCTATGCGGCAGATGTCGTTTCATTGCAGGGAGTTATGGAGTCGTTGTCGGATTGCGCGCTGCTTGTTCGCATCCGAATCTTGGTGTATCCTTCCCGACCCGCAGCACGCAAGTGCACTGACGGGGTGTAGCTCAGCTTGGTAGAGCGCTTGCTTCGGGAGCAAGAGGCCGCAGGTTCAAATCCTGTCACCCCGATTCACTTCGGAACATGCAAGGCCCCGGAGAACCAACAGGTTCTCCGGGGCCTTGTCTTTCTTCGGTCTTGTCTTTCGACCGACCGGTGACCGACCGGTGCACGGCACGTGCCATGCAGTGCCAGGCACTAACTGGCACGTGCCGTGCACCCGACGATTTTGGCGACCACCACGCGTACGACCGTTCTCGCCACGCCCGTGTCGCTCGCGACCGACCGGTGCACGGCACGTGCCGTGCAGGGCCTGGCACTGACGGGCAGGTGCCGTGCACCCGGTGAGTTCGGCAACCACCACGCGTGCTACCGTTCTCGCCATGGCCGCATCACCCGCGTCGCTTGTAGGTCCGTTGCTCATTGCAGCCATGCAGGCTGGTCAGGTCGCAGCGCCGCCAACCGCGGTCCCAGATGCATCCCCAGCCGCCATTCAGGTCGCCGCCGAGAAGGGCGACACGGGCGCCATGTTTCGGCTCGCGCAGATGCTCGCCTCTGGCAAGGGGGTCGCACGGAACGAGAAAGAGGCCGTCATCTGGTACCTGCGCGCCGCCGACAGAGGCGACGCGCGCGCGATGGCCGCGCTTGGCGTGATGTACTCGAAGGGGCGCGGCGTCTCTCCAAGCGATGCCGACGCGATCCGCTGGTACACGCTCGCCGCGAAACTTGGCGAGCCAAGTGCGATGGTCGCGCTCGGTGCACGCAGCGCCAATGGCGCCGGCCTGCCTCGCGATCTTGCTGCTGCCGCTGAGTGGTACCGCCGGGCGGCCGAGTCCGGCAGTACGCACGGAATGCGGCTCTACGCTCGAGCGCTGGAGTCCGGCATCGGCGTGCCCGTCGATGACAAGACCGCGGTCATCTGGCTGACACGCGCCGCGGAGGCGGGTGACGCGGAGGCTGCATGCAACCTCGGTGTGCGCCACTCGTCCGGTCGTGGCGTCACGCAGGATGCCGCCGCAGCGGTGCGCTGGCTCCGCATCGCAGCCGAAGCAGGCGACACCTCCGCGATGTTCAACCTCGGACTCATCCTCGCGGAAGGAAAGGGCGTCGCCGAGGAGGACGCGCTTGGATTCAAGTGGATGAAGGCCGCCGCGGACCGCGGCGATCCTCCCGCGATGCTTCGCCTCGCGATGATGTACCGCGACGGCGAGGGCGTCGGCCGCGACCCCGTCGAGGCGTACTACTGGAGTTCCGTGGCGGCCGAGACGGTGGGCGTCGACCTGCGGGAGAAGGCGGCGGCCACGCGGTTTGAGCTTGGCGAGGCCATCTCCAAGCAGGCGCGCGGCGACGCCGACGAGCGCGTCGCCGTATGGCGTGCCGCGCGGAAAACCGCACAACCCACGCCGGAATCTCAGACGGATGCCGATTCCAGCGGCGCAACAAAGCCAGATAAATTGTGAAGTTTGGCGCCCAAGGGTTCGTTCCCCAACTCGGCGCCGGATGAGACCGATTGTCTCCCTGAACTCGTCTTGAGAGATGCGTGGTCGCAGGCGCATGGTTGCGCGCGCGCTAGCGTCTCGAGCGAGGGAGGGAAACCATGGTACCGCTCGTCGCACTCATGCTGGCCGGATCGCTCTCGCTTCCGCTCGGCGATACGCCACAACCCACCGTGATCGAGCAGGTTTCGGCACAGGCGGATCAGGGCGACCCCGACGCGCTCTTCAAGCTGGCGGTTGCATATCAACGCGGGCGTGGCGTCAAGGAAGACGACGCGAAGGCGGCATCGCTTTATCGGCAGGCCGCTGAAGGCGGTGATGCGCGCGCGATGGCGAATCTCGGCGTGATGTACTCGCGTGGCGAAGGCGTGGCTCACGACGACACGATCGCCGTCGAGTGGTACCGCAAGGCGGCGGATGCCGGAAGCGCCAAGGCGATGGTGATGCTTGGTACGCGGTGCGCGCAGGGCCAGGGGTTGGCGAAGAATCGGGCCGAGGCGCTCGCTTGGTATCGCAAGGCCGCCGAGAGGGGCGACGAGACCGGCATGTACCTCCTTGGCGTCGCGCTCCTGCGATCGACCGATGCGACGGATCTTGCCGATGCACACCAGTGGCTTCGCGCCGCGGCGCAAGCCGGTCACGCGCCGGCGTTGACCGCCCTCGGCACCGCGCACCTCAACGGCACCGGCGTCGCTGTGAATCACGCGGAAGCCGTGAACCTGTTCCGCGCCGCCGCTGACCAGGGCGACTCGACAGCGATGGCGAACCTCGGTGTCGCGTTCCTCGAGGGCAAGGGCGTCGAGCGTGATTCGGAGGAGGGCATTCGTTGGCTGACACGGGCCGCAGCGCTCGATGACGCCATCGCGATGGTCGCGCTTGGCGACATTCACCGCAACGGCGTGCATGCGGACCTTGACCATGAGGCCGCGTTCGCGTGGTACGAGCGTGGCGCGAAGCTTGGTCACCCTCAGGCAATGGCGCACTGCGGCGCGATGCACGCCGACGGCAAGGGCACCAAGAAGGACGAAGACAAGGCCTTCGACCTGACTGAGAAGGCCGCTCGCGAAGGAATCGCCGAGGCGATGCTGAATCTCGCGGCGATGTACCGCGACGGCATCGGTACCGATCCGAACCAAGCCGAGGCCTACTTCTGGGCTCGAGCGGGTGCCGAGAAGATCAGCGAGCCGCTGCGCGAGGGCGCCCAGCGCTTCGCGAGCAAGATCGGCGAGAAAGTGACCTTTCAGCGCCGACTCGCGATCCAGAAGCGCGCGAGTGAATTCGTGGTGACCCACGCCGGAGACTGATGGAAACGGTGCCAGGCACGTGCCATGCAGTGCCAGGCACTGGGTGGCACGTGCCGTGCACGGTTCGGCGCACGGTTCAGCGTGCGCTTGAGGACCAGCGGTCGATCACCTCGCGCAGCTCGGGCTCGGTCGTTTCCTTGGCGTCCGGCCCGAAGTACTTGAGCTCGAGCGTCGAGATCTCGCGCCGCAGCGACTCGATCTGCGACTGGTCAAGCGCCGCGCCTCGCTCCTGCTCGAGCCGTCGGAGCGAAGTCACCACGCCAAGCGGCGTGATGCGCGCCGGTTCCCATGCGCCACGGCCGACCGACTCGGTCGACTTGCGCCGGCGCGCAAGCCAGAGACCGATGAGCGTCACGATGGCCGCGCACACGCCGAGGAGGATGATCCGCTGCGCGCTCCAGAAGGGCAGCGACACCGGTACGAACGCGCCGACGACGGGCGAGATGTCGAGCTCGTCGTAGAAGCGGCTCTCGAGCTTGGCGTCCACTCCGGCGGCGAGCGTGGGCAGCGTGAACCGATTGCCAATCGCGCCCGCCCCGCGCGTGTAGGTCACCTTGAACGAACGCTCGACCGGCAGCCTGTACATGCCGTTCGCATCCGGTTCGGGATAGCCTTCCTTCGGCGCCGCGTTGCCCTGCTGCATCATCATGAAGGGCGACGACGCCGCGCTGCCCGAAGTCATCACGACCGGCGGCTCGGACACGAGTCCGTCGGCCGCGATCGTGTACCCCGGGAGCGCCGCGTCGAGCCCGGCGAGCACTTCGCGAAGCTCGGGCAGCACGCCCTTGCCGCGCATCCGAACCTCGAGCGTCACGGAATCGCTGTCCTTGCCGCCGCCGCGCGGATCCGCGACCGAGCGAACATCGACGAGCTGCTGGATCTCAAGGTCGCTGAAGGCGCGCCGCTCGCGCTCCTCGCCAGCCGCGAGGAGCGGCGTGTTGCTCGGGAGCGCAAGCGTCACGGGGCCGGTCTGGTCGGTGAACTGCATCTCCATCACGATCGCGGGCATCGTGTCGACCGACGGATCCTTGCGTGAAAGCACGAGGTATGCGAGCGGCTTCTCGAGCCATCCGTCCTGGCCTTCCTCGACGACGCCGCGCGGCGGCATGAACGGATCGAAGAAGCCGACGGCTTCGACATCGAACTGGGTTCCGAGCGCCTCGAGAATCGTCTTCTGCAACTCATCGCGGTAGTTCATCTGGCGGAACTGGTTGCCAACGCGCGCATAGACGCCGTTCTGCAGGTACTTGCTGAAGCCACCCGTCTCCTTGTCGACGGAGTTCGTGAAGCGCAGCGAAAGCAGCGTGCCGAACGGCTTGCCGACTCCGACCTCGTCCGAGCCGTCGACGGTGAGCCGGAGCTTGATCTCGTTCTTCACGAGGTCGCGGTAGAGCTCTTCCATCGAACGGAGCGACGCGCCCGCCGGGTGGTCGCCGATGATGCGCAGCGCATGGCGCACGAGCCGCGGCTTGACCTCCGGCGCTGCGCGCTGCACGGCGCCCTGGATGTCGGCCGCGAACGCCGCGAGATGCCGCTCCCGCGCCTCGATCTCGAGCGAATCGATCGACTTGCGGATGAGATCGATCTGGTCGTCCTGCAGCGTCCCTTCCTTGGGGAGATCCTCGGGGCGCAGGAAGTTGAGTTCGGCGGTGCCCATCGCGGCGCCGAACCAGCGCCGGTAGACGCTCGGGTCGTCGCGAGTCTGGCCGTCGGTGAGCGCGGTCACATATCGCCGCGCCGCGTCGCCGAACGCCTCGAACGCCGCCTTTCGGAGCTCATTCTGCTTGACGGGATCCTGCGGCGTCTTGAGCGTCTGCCGGAACTGAAGGCGGTCGTAGGTGAGCGCTGCGTTGACGACCGCGAGGTTCCACGCATCGGGCCGCTGTGCAACCGCGCTCTCCATGAGCGCAATCGCGACCTCGTAGCCCTTGTCGACGAGCTGCGCGATCTCGCTGTCGGTGCGCTTCGTCCCCGTCGCCTTCTGCGCGTCGCGGCTGCGCCAGTCGCCGTTGAGGCTGCCGGCCATCGTCACGGCGAGGCCGACCGCGGTCGCGGGCGGCATGGTGGCGAAGTCGCCGAACACGCGCTCGATGTCGGCGCGCGTATAGGCCTCGGTGCTCGCATGGCAGGCCTTGAACGCGTTGACCACGCTCGGCAGCGTGCGCGCGTCGACGCCCACCGAACGCAGCGTGTCGATCAGCGCGATGAGCCGGTCGAGGTTGCGGCGCTGGCGGCCACGCGTGAGCGGCGCCATCGGCATCGAGTCCCGGTAGAAGGAGTAGAACATCATCATCTCCTCCG
This sequence comes from Planctomycetota bacterium, assembly GCA_041161465.1. Lineage (GTDB taxonomy): Bacteria > Planctomycetota > Phycisphaerae > Phycisphaerales > SM1A02 > QWPT01. The sequence continues at coordinate 25,483 of JBEAUK010000036.1, forward strand.
GGTACGGGTTCTCCGGCTGGAGACGCATGACCCAGGTGGAGAGGAAGCCGTCTGCGAAGCGCGCGGCCTCCTTCGGGCTCGCTGCGATCGCGTCGTCGAGGAGCGACAGCGCCTGATCGGTCTCATCGGCGACGGTGGCGATGCCGATGCACGCGAGGCGCGCGCGGGTCGCCAGGCTCGGCTCGAGCGACGAGAGCCACTTTTCGCTGGGAATCGCGCGGTAGAGGAACTGCGAGTCGCGGCCGATGAACTGCTGTCGGCCTTGCTCCTGAACCGCGCGCTCCATCTCGGCGACGAGCGCCGTGGTGACCATGCGCAGCGGCACGCGCAGCGCCGCCGAGTCGATGTCCTCGCGGGCAAGCAGCACATCGACCGATTCCTTCAGGTTGAGGATCGCCTTCGCGCGCTGCTCGGCCGCGACCTGCATGTTGCCGATCGACGCCGCGCTGAGCGCGAGCTGCTCGAGCGCCGCGGGGCCGAGCGCGGGGCTCGCGAAGACCTCGGCGAGCCACGGCTGAACCTGCACCTTCGGCACATTGTTCATCTGGGCGATGGCGAGCTTGAGCGCCTCGCGGCGGCGGTCGGTCGACTCCTTCGGCAGCAGCGTCGCCTCGGCGAGCACGCGGAACGCCTCGATGCGCAGGGCCTCGGCTTCGGGGCCGTCGCCCGCCTTCTTCGCGAGGTCGAGCATGTAGCGGGCGTGCACGATGAGGAGGCCGCCGTCGCCTTCCGCGCGCGCGGTCTCGAGCGAGGGAAGGAACTCGTACGCAGCCTCGAGCATCCCGCCAGCGGCGAGGAACTCGACGGTGCGGCGGCGCACGGCGTCGTCGTACTTGCCGAAGTAGCGGGTGCCCTCGCGGATCGACGCGAGCATCTCGCCGGTCGAGTACTTCGCGGCCGCCTGCTGCAGCATGCGGCCGAGCGCCTGGAGCTGCCACGGCTTGAACGGCGCGGGCGACGCCTCGGCGAAGGCAAGCACTTCCTCGGGGAGAAGCCCGATGTCACCGCGGTTCATCGCCTGCAAGATCGCCGAGTAGACCGGTTCGCTCTCGCCGATCGGACGCGTCTCGAGGTAGTTCGAGAAGGTCTTCCACTCGCCCGCCATGATGTGGAGGTGGATCCAGCGCGCGACTTCCTGCGGCTGCGCGGTCTCCGGGTTCGGATACGCGACCTGGCCGAAGCCGAGGCGCGCACGCGCGTTCAGCACCGCCTCTGGCTTGCGCGTGAAGTCGAGGCTTCCGTCGCGCATCGACATCGCGATCATCTGGCCACGCTGCGCCTGCATCGACTTCGCCTGCGTGAGGCCAAGCGCCATGTCGAGGTCGACGCCGAGATCGCGGTAGAACGCGCGCATCTCGTCCTGCGAGGGCGGATCGAGCGACTCGTAGAGCGCCTTGAGCGCCGCGACTTCGGCGGGCCCGAGCTGCACCACGAGTTCAGGCGGGATCGGTGTGGGAACGGCATCGCCGCCCATCCCTTCGTTCATCGGCATCGGCGGCGGCTCCGCCATGCTGCCCTCGTCGTCGTACGACAGGATCTCGCCTTCGACGGGCATGCCCTTGGCGGGCATGACCGGGATCGCGCGGATCTGCGCGAAGGCGCCGCCGGTGCAGGCGACCGCCGCGGCGAGCGCGAACGCGGCAGGTGTGGTCATTCGGGAGAGAAAGATCGTCTCGTTCATGTCGGGTTCCGTTGCATGCGTCGCACGCCGTCCGCTCACCAGCCGTTGCCGATCTCGCCGTTCATGCCGGCGCCCTTCGACGGCTTGTCGCCGCCTGGCTTCTTGCCCGGCTTCTTGCCCTTGTTGTTGCAGAGGCCGTTGCAGTTGCCCGTCGGGGAGTCCTTCGGGCGTGGCTTCGCGTAAAGCTCGTCGAGCGAGCTCTGCTCGAGGTTGAGGACGAGCTCGCCGTTCTTCTCGTGGTTGGCGATCTCATCTCGCGATGCGCCGCGGGACTTCGCGTCCTCGGCGAGATAGCGGAAGTTCTGCTTTGCCCGCGCGGCCGCCTCGCGCCATTGCTCGGCGGGCTCGCCTGCGAGACGCAGCAACCGCGCCCCGTAGTAGTACGCGGTGGCAAGTTCCTCGCGCGTCGCCCGAGCGATGGCGTCGCTCTCGCCGCCCGCGGCCGTGCGCACGGCCTGCACGGGCGCGCCCGCCGATTCCGCGGCACGCGCCTGCATGAGTTCATCGAGCAGATCCTCGAGCACCGCGGCGCCTGCGGCGACCTCGCCGGTGCGCACCAGCGCACGGCCGCGCGCGAGTCGGATCTCATCACGGACGGGACCGCCGGTCTCCTCGACCACGGCCTCTGCCTCCGCAAGCGCATTCGCGGTGTCGCGCCATGCCGCCGCCGCCTTTGCGTAGGCGGTCTCCTCCGCCTTGTTCGCCTCGAGCGCCGCGTTGCGCAGCGCGTCGTCGTTCTGGCCAAATGCCGCGAGCCGCGCCTCGATCGCCGCCAAGTGCGCGTCGTACGCGGCATCCTGCAGATTCACCGCGGCCGCCTGCAACGACTCCGCGCGCGCCACGATGCGCGCGGCGCGGTCTTCCTTCCATGCCTGCTGGCCGGGGCCGAAGTGGAACGCAAGCAGTCCGACCGGAATGAGCGCCCACAGCGTCCATGCGAGTCGACGCGAGAGGACGGAATTTCGATTCGAGGCGGCGGGGGACGGGGAGTTCAAGCTGTTCATGCCGGGTTCCCTTCAAGTGCGCCTGACGAGGCGCGTGGGTTCGCAGAGGTAGCTTCATCGCGTCGGAGACCGAACATGATGAGGAGCGGTGTGAGCACGCCGAGCACCGTGCAGCCGATGCCGAGGGCGAGGAGTCCGGCCTCGCGGAGTCCGAGTGCGTCGGACACGCGCGGGGCGATCATGGTGAGTTCGTCGAGCACCGCCGTCGGCAGGTGCTTCGTGTTGCCGTCGTGGTAGTAGCCGTCGAGCTTCGCCGCGACGCTCTTCAGCGTCCACTGGTCCTGCTTCGACGCACGGCCCGCGATCGGCGTGGCGCGCGCGGGGTCGCCGACGCCGATCACGATCGCGTCGGCGATCGAGGACGGCGGGCGGCCGATGTTGACGGGCTTGTCGAGGTCGCCGTCGGAGATGACGACGAGCGTCGTCGAGTCGCGCGCCCAGCCCTTCGCCATCGCGAAGGCCGCGTCGATTCCGGCCTGCATGTCGGTCTCGCCTGGCTTGAAGGCCGTGTAGAGCGGCAGTCCGTCCATCAGGTTCGAGAGCACATTCTTGTCGGTCGAGTCCTGCAGCATCGGGATCGCCTTCGTGTAGAACGCGATCATCGACACGCGCGTGTCGGTCATGTCGAGGCGGTCGAGGATGCCTTGCAGCACCTTGCCAGCCCACACGCCGCGCATCATCTTCTCGTTGCCCGGACCCGAGTCCGACAGATTCATCGAGGGCGAGACATCGAGCACGACGAGCAGCTGCCGCGACGCGCGCGGGTTCGGCTCGCCGTTGCCTTCGAGCGGATCGTGCAGGTAGAGCGCGGTCGCGCCGAACGCGGCGAGGCCGAGCGCGAGCGCGCGGGCGAACGGGGCAATCTCGGCCCATCCGGCGGGCCGACCGCTCGCGCCGAACACGAGCCGCCGCACGCGTGCGACGCGCTTCGCGTGCTGCGCTTCGGCGAACGCAGCGACAAGCAGCGCAGCCACGCCCACGAGGAGCGCCGTCAAGATCGGCGTCACCATGGCGTGTACCTCGCGAAGAGGAGACCGATCGCATGCAGCCCCAGGAGCGCGAGCGCGACGGCCGCGAAGGGCGTGAAGCGGTCGAGCGGCACGGTGCCGACCTGTGCGAACTTCGCAGGCTTCATCTTGTCGATGTGGTCGAAGATCGCGCGCAGCGAGTCGGTGTCGGTCGCGGCGAAGGCCTGGCCGCCGGTCGTCTCGACGAGCTCGACGACCTCGGCGGGCACATCGGTCTCGTCGATGTGGACATGGAAGACGGTGATGCCGTCGTCCTTCAGCGCGCCACCGATGCGATCGGGCGCATCGGCATCGAGATCCGCGCTCATGCCGTCGGACACGAGGATGATGAGGCGATCGCCCTCGGTCGCCTCCGCGATCATGTTTTCCCTGCAGAACTCAAGCGCCGCGCCGATCATGGTGCCGCCCATGTGCGTCGGCTGCTGCTCGGGGTTCGCGAACGGAAGCGCGTTGCGGATGGCGTTGAGGTCCTTCGTGAGCGGCATCCACCGGATCTGCCGCACGCCGAAGAGCGTGAGCCCGAACGCGTCGCCTTCACGCGCGCGGGTGAAGTCCTCGACAGCCTTCGTGGCGAGTTCGTAGTTGCGGCCCGACATGCTGCCCGAGACATCGAGGCAGATCTGGATGTTGGTGAGCGAGCGCTCGCGCTTCGGCTGCTGCAGCGTCTGCGGGCCCGCGAGCACGAGGATCGCGACCGCAAGCAGCGCGAGCGGCACGAGGTCGAAGAAGCCGAGGACGCGCACAAGCCACGGGCGCTCGCCGTGCTTCGCATGGTCGGTCGGGCTGACGAGGCCCGGGGCGCGCGCGATCGCAGTCCAGACGAGAACGACCGGAATCGCGAGGAAGAGAAGCACCCACGGATGCGTGAAGGTCACGGAGCGCCTCCCGTCGCGGGCGCGTTCGATGACTTCGCGCGCAGGGCGTCGAGTTCGGCGAGCGCGCGCGTGGCGTCGCCGCCCTCTGGCGCGTGCAGCCACGACTCGACCGCGCGCACGATCGCGGCCGTGCGTGGGTCGGCGCGCAGTGCGCTGATCGCCGACGCGACATCGCCTTCAGGAGTGCCTCGCCGCAGGATCTGGAGGAGCCTGAGCTCAAGCTGGCCGCGCTCGTCGGCGGTGAGTTCGCGCGTGCGCGCGGCGTCGACGGCCGCGAAGAGGAGCTCGGCGGTGGTCGGCTCGGGTGGAGGCGGGACGGCGGTTGCCTGCGGGGTGCGCCGAATCGCGCGGCGGATCAGGTAGAAGGCCGGTACCGCCGTCCACAGCGTGGCGACCGCCCACAGCGCGGAGGTGTAGTGCGCGGAGAAGTTGAATCCCGGCGCGGAGAGGCCGAAGACATCGGTGCCCGCGTTCGGGGGCAACTGCGAGAAGATCTCGACCGAGAGCGAGCCTAGGCCGGCATCGAGGCCCTCGGGCGCGCGGCCGTCGGCGCGCTCGATCGCGGGCAGCAGGTCGTAGGTGCCCGTCACGGCGCCGATGTAGTCGATTCGGTAGCGGTCGTTCCCAAGCGCCGTGACACGCACGAGGACGGGCGCGTTCACATCGCGCAGGGCCTTCGCGCGCAGAGGAGCTTCGCGGTAGGTGACCTCGATCGAGCCCACGGTGCCACGCGCCGCGCGGGCGACTGCGCGGGTGTCGCTCGACTGGGCGAGCGCGGCCGCCGCCAGCGCCGTGGCGATGGCAAGCGAAGCGGTGCTGCGGATGGCGGCGCTGCGACTCGTCATCCGCGCCCTCGATTCAGCGCGCCGCGCGAACCAAGGTGGTGGCGCAGCGCGGGGATGAACGGTGCATCGGTGTCGAGGCGCAGGTAGTCGGCGCCCGAGCGCAGCAGTTCGTCGCGCACGACTTCGACCTCGCCGAGCACGGTCGAGCTCGTGCCGACGAAGCGGCGGCCCGTCTCGGCCTCGCGACCGCGGAAGAATCCTGCGCGCAGCGGCTTCGTCTCGGCGGGGTCGACGAGATGGATCACCGAGCAGTCGTGCTTCTGCGCGGCATGGCGGATCGCGGGAATCGCATCCGGGTCGTGCAGGTCGCTCAGGACGAACATCACGCTCGCGCGCGTGGCGCGCTGCGCGACGCGGCGAAGCTGCGCGCCGAGCGTCGTCTTCTCGTCGATGCCGCGCGTGCGCAGCGGCTCGATCGCCTGCCAGAGCTCGTTGCGCGAAAGGCTCGGGAGAAGCGGAATCTCGCGCTCGCCACCCGAGATCAGCGCCACCGGGCTCATGCGCCGCTGCGCGACGAGGCCGATCGCTGATGCGATCCACACGGCGAGATCGTGCTTCGAACGCGCGGTCGAGGCGACCGACATCGACGCGGAGGTGTCGACGAAGAGGTAGACGACCGTGCGCTTGAGCGCCTCGTACTCGCGCACGAACGGCTTGCCCGTGCGCGCGGTGAGGCGCCAGTTGAGGAGGCGCACCGAGTCGCCGGGGATGTACGGGCGCGAACTCGCGTACTCGAGGCCGCTGCCGACGAGGCGCGAGGTGTCGCTGCCGAACGCGAGGTCGTCGGCGAGCCTGCGGATGACGATGTCGAAGTCGCCGCGCGCGAGCGACTCGGGCGCGGGGAGATCAAGGTCGGTGCTGGCTGCGGCGAGGGTCATCGCGTTGCGGGTTCACGCCATCGTCGAGAGGAGTTCGCGCAGCACGCCCTGCGCGGTCTTGCCGGTCGCGAGCGCCTCGTAGTTGAGCCGCATGCGGTGGAGGATCACATCGTCGGCGAGCGCGAAGATGTCCTCGGGAATCGTGTAGTTGCGGCCCTGGATGAACGCGCGGGCACGCGATGCGTGGACAAGCGCAAGCGCCGCGCGCGGGCTGCAGCCGAGCTCGATGTCCCTGTGGCGGCGCGTGAGGTTGACGAGCTCGACCACATCGCGCACGAACACATCGCTCACATGCACGGCCTGCACGGCGGCCATCGCGGTGGTGAGGTCGCCGACATGCATGCGGCGGCTGTCGTCGATCGCGTCGAACGCGCTCATCGGCACGGCGCCGTCGCCTTGCCTCTTCAGCTTGAGCTTGAGGCTGCGGCGCACGACCTCCGCCTCGTCGGTCGGCGTCGGGTACGACAGGCGGTGGCGCAGCATGAAGCGGTCGAGCTGCGCCTCGGGCAGTTCGAAGGTTCCGGCCTGTTCGACGGGGTTCTGCGTCGCGATCACGAGGAACGGCGCGGGAAGGTCGTGCGTGGTGTCGCCGATCGACACGCGGCGCTCCTGCATCGCCTCGAGCAGCGCCGACTGCACCTTCGGGCTTGCGCGGTTGATCTCGTCGGCGAGCAGCAGGTTCGTGAAGATCGGGCCCTTGTGGATGCGGAACTCGCCCGTCTTCTGCTCGAGGATCTCGCTGCCGACGATGTCGCTCGGCAGCAGGTCGATCGTGAACTGGACGCGTGCGAACTTGAGGTCGATCGCCTTCGCCACGCTCTGCACGAGCAGCGTCTTCGCGATGCCGGGCACGCCTTCGAGCAGGAGGTGGCCGCCGGTCAGCAGCGCAATGAGCACGCGCTCGACGACGATGTCCTGGCCGACGACGGTGCGCGCGACCTCGGTGCGGATGTGGTCGACGAACGGAGAGTGGCCGGTCTTGGGCTCGGTCATGGTGGTCATGTTCAGCGTGCCTCTTCGGCGAGGAGCTTCTCGATGAGCGCCTTCGCCTTGTCGCTCTTGACGCCCGCGGCGCGGATCTTGCCGCTGCGGTCGATGAGGATGGTGGTGGGGAGGAGATGCCGTGCGACGCCGTAGGGGTTGGCGGTCATCCCGCTCTCGCTGTCAGGCGCCTGTCGCTCGCCGTCGAGGCCGAACGGCATCGTCAACTTCGCGGCCGCGGCCATCTGCTCGACCGCTGCGCGCTTCGCCTTCGAATCGACGATCACCGCGAACACAACGCCCTGCGCCGCGAACTCCTTCTCGAGCGCCGCGAAGCGCTCGAGTTCGCGCGCGCTCAACGCGCCGAGCGGCGCCGTGAAGTGGAGCGCGACGACCGCGCCCTTCCAGGTCGAGGTCCAGCTGGCGGCGGGCGCGTTCGCGACCCAGTCGATGCCCGCGATCTTTTCGGCGAGCGCGGGCTCCTTGCCCTCGACCGCGCGCAACGACTGCGGACGCTTCGCGCCGCCGACGAAGGTGTCGGCGGGGAACTCGCCCGCCGCACCCGCGCTGTCGCCCGCGGGCGCCGCTTCCTTCAGCAGCATCTCGACCACATCCGCGACATGGTTCGGAATGAGTCCGGCCGCGCGCACGATGCCGCTGCGGTCGATCACCACATAGGTCGGCCAGAACTGCACCGCGAAGGCCTTCGCCGACGGACCGCCCGACTTGTCCTTGGCGAGCGCGTAGTTGATCTTCTTCTCCTTCGCGACCTTGTCGGCGCTCTCCCAGCCCGCATTCGAGTCGTGGACGCCGATGAAGACGAGGTCGCCCGAGGCCTTGTGCTTCTCGACGAGCGCGACATTCTCCGGGATCGCGTTCATGCACGGTCCGCACCAGGTCGCCCAGAAATCGACGACGACCACCTTGCCCTTGCTCGCGGCCACCGAGGTTTCCGTGCCGATCCACGCATCGGCCTCGAGCGTCGGTGCCGGCTTGCCCTCGAGCGCCTTCAGCGCGGCTGGGCGGTTGGCTCCGTCGAAGAACCACTCGTCGGGAATCGCAGGCGGCGCCGCATGCGACGGCAGCGCGACCGCGAGGGACGCGAATGAGATGCTGAGGGTGACTGCGGCGCGCGCGGCAAGGCGGACAATCGCGGGGAGCGTCATGGTGCGAGTGTAACCGCACAAAACAAGCAAACCCGCCGCGCCGTTGCGGATTTTCGGGCGTGCCGCGCGATTTCGACGCAGGTCAGTTCGGTCGCGACGACTCGCTGGCAGCGACCGTCGCCTTCTGCTGTCCGAGCTTCATGCGCGCCCAGATCGCAGGCACCGCGAGCGACCAGCTGGGGAAGAGGCCGATGCCCGGGATCGCCTCGACGAGGCAGGCGATGATGATCTCGGGACGGAAGCCGCGCAGGCAGAGCGCGAGGAGGAGCCCGATGACCACATCGAAGACCACCACGCCGAACTCTCCGAACGGGAGACCCACCGTGTCGGCGAGGACGGCGACGGCCATGGCGAGCGCGAAGCGGATGTTCGAGACGCCCGCGTGAGGCGTTCGCGCGGAAGTCGTCCCGCCTTGGGGCGTGCTGGGCGAAGGGCCGGGCGCGGAGTTTGTCGGCAGGCTGTTCATCGGCGGTCTCCTCGACGGAAGCACGCAGCGTACGCGATGGCAGGCTGCCATGCTGTTCCCCGTACACTCATCGCATGCTCAGCGGACTCCTTCCCCGTCGTCGCATCGCGATTTCAATGTTGGGCGCGTTGGTTGGAACTTTCACCGCCCAGGCGCCCGCACAGGGCGACGCCGAGCGTCTCGTCGGCCTGATCCGTGCGTCGGCGCCGTCGGTGGTCGCCGCGGATCCGGACCGCGCGCGCGATCTCGCGGTCGAGATGCGCTGGGAGGGTGACCTCGCGCAGCCCGTCCTGCGAAACGCGGGCGCAGCGCCCGTCGCCGTCAAGGAGGTGGTGCTCTTCGATCTCGCCCACGGGCTCGCGCCGACGACGCCGTTCTACGGCGAAGGCCTGCAGATGCTCGCGCAGACGGCGGGGACGCTCGCGGCGCCGTTCGATGTGGGCGACTACCCGGATCGCTCGCATTATCGCCTGCCGGAACCCGAGGGATTCCGCCGCGTCTACTCGCTGGTCACGATCGAGCCCGCGCCCGACGCCCAGGTGCTCGTCGCGTTCACCTCGTGCGCGCGCTTCGTCGGCGCGTTCGATGTGTCGCCGACTCGGCTGCGCGCGGTGGTCGACTGCGAAGGACTCGTGATCCCCGCGGGATCGGCGTGGCCGCTCGAGGGCGTGCTCGCGACAACGGGCGCCTCGCGCGGCGACCTGCTCGCGCGGCTCGGCGGGGAGATCGCGAAGGTGCACCCGCGCACGGCGTATCCCGCGCCGCCGAGCGGCTGGTGCTCGTGGTATTGCTTCGGCCCGCGCGTGACGGCGAAGGATGTGCTCGACAACCTCGCGGCGATGGAGAAGAACTATCCCGACCTCACCTTCGTGCAGATCGACGACGGGTACCAACCAACGATGGGCGACTGGCTCGATACGGGCCCGGGGTTCGGCGGCAAGCCCGTGCAGGAGATCCTGCGCGAGATCAAGTCGCGCGGCCGCGAACCCGCGATCTGGGTGGCGCCGTTCATCGCGAGCCCTGATTCGAAGCTGCTGCGCGAGCATCCCGATTGGTTCATCAAGGTCGCGGGTGGTGCCGACGACGGCAAGCCGATGCCAAGCGACCGCGTGATGTTCGGCGGCTGGCGGCTCGGGCCGTGGTATGTGCTTGACGGCACGAATCCCGAGGTTCTGGCGCATTTCGAGCGGCTTTTCGCCACGATGCGGCGCGAGTGGGGCGTCAGGTACTTCAAGCTCGACGCGACCTTCTGGGGCATGATGCACGGAGGTCGGCTGCGCGACGCGAACGCGACGCGCGTCGAGGCCTATCGCGCCGGCATGCGCGCCATCCGCCGCGGTGCGGGTGACGATGCGTACATCCTTGGCTGCAATCATCCGATCTGGCCAAGCCTCGGGCTCATCGATGGCTCGCGCAGCTCGCTCGACATCGAGCGCAACTGGAAGAGCGTCTCGCGGACGGGCCGCGAGAACCTGCTGCGCGCGTGGCAGAACGGCGCGCTCTGGTGGAACGATCCGGACACGCTGGTGCAGACGGGGCTTCCCGACGACGAGGCGCGTTTCCACGCGACGCTTGTCTACGCGACGGGCGGGGCGATGCTCGCGGGCGACGATCTCTCGCGCTTGCCGGAGAATCGCGTTTCGGTGGTGCGCGCGCTGTCGCGACCGACCGGTGTCGCGCCGGCGTTCGCCGATCTCTCGCTGTCGGTCGCGCGCATCGAGCTCGGCGAAGGCCGCGCGCGCTACGCTTTCTTCAACTGGGGCGACGCACCCGTCGACCTGCGCGCAGCGCTGGAATTCCCTGCGTTTGCACGCGATGTCTGGACGGGCGAGCGGCTTGGCAAGATCGAGGACGCGATCGAGGTCAAGGCGCTCGCGCCGCACGCCGCGCGGCTCGTCGAGGTTCACTCGACCGCCGAAGAGCGGTAGCGGCGCCACCCACGCGCCACGCGGAGGGGTCGATCGCGAGCGTGAGCCCGAGCTGCGACGCGAGGCGTTCGCAGGCGTCGGTCGTCGCGCGCCGCGCGCGGGCCGCTGGCATCCCGTGCTCGAGCCAGATGCGGTTGACGCGCAGCGCGGCGCGCGCGCGATCGCTCTCAAGGTCGACGCGCGAGACGAACCTCTCGCCCGCGAGGACGGGCATCGTGTAGTAGCCGTGGACGCGCTTCGCAGCGGGCACGAACGCCTCGAAGCGGTAGTCGAAGCCGAAGAGCTCGGCGAGGCGCGGGCGCTCGCGGATGAGCGGGTCGAACGGCGCGAGGAGGCGCGGCGTGTCGTCGGGCTCGACGCGCGCCGCAGCGCGTCTCCAGTCGTTGCGCGCGAAGCCGGCGACGGGCGCGCGGCCGAGCCGCTCGAGCGCGACTGGCGCGATTTCCCCGCGTTTTGCAGCGGTTTCGCACCACGCCTTCGCCTCGGCCGGCGTGATCGCCCAAAGATAGTGCGCGACTTCGCGTGGAGTCGCGGCGCCGAGCCGCTCGAGCGCCGCGGTGCACGCCCACGCGATCAGCTCGTCGCGCGGCGGTTGCGCCGGAACCGCGCCGTACACGCGCGCTGCGAGGTCGTAGATCTTCTCGAATCCGCGGCGCGAATGGACCGCGACCTCGCCCGTCCGCCACAGGAACTCGAGCGCGGCCTTGTGCGGCGACCAGTCCCACCAGCCTTCGCTCTTGCGTGCGTTCGCGGGCCGCGGGAAATCACGCGTCGCGAGCGGTCCGCGCGCCTCGAGCGCGTCGCGCACCTCGAGAATCGTCTTCCGCCAGTTGCGGCCGAGCCGCTCGCGCATCCAGGCGCTCTGCCGCAGGCGCGCGCGGCTCCGCTCGAAGCGGTGCGTCCACCACGGAAGCCAGTCGCTGCGGATGACGCTCGCGTCGTGCGTCCAGTGCTCGAACGCGTGGCGCGTGGACTCCGTGTGATGCGCGAGATGTGCCGGTTCATAGCCGTCGAGCCGCGCGTGCAGGATCAGGTGATGCGCGCGCTCGACCGAATTGATGCTGTCGACCTGCACGAATCCGAGGTCGCGTACCAAGGAGATGACGCGTGATGTCGTGGCGCGCGAGGGCGCGCGGTCGAGCGCACAGCCAGCGAGCAGCAGCCGCCGCGCCGATTCAATCGGCACGGCCTCGGCTGCTGGGGCCTGCTTGGTGCGTGCGGGCATGGCGGAGGTGCCGCAGCCTACCGCCGCCCGAGCTGCGCGCGAAGTCAAGCGCCGTGATGCGTGTGGAACCGACCTCGCGCGCTTGGGGCACGGGTTCCATGGGGAAGGCGCCTGAGTCACGCGCAAATCGCGCACGATGGCCGTGGTAGCCGTGCCGTCGTCGCGGGTACGCGCCTTGAATCCGATCGCATGCGTGCGGTGCACGGATGCGGAGGCTCAACCCATGAAGGCGACCGATACGGCAGTGATTCTCGTCGTCGACAACGACTCCTCGGTGCGAAGGTACCTCGAGCATGTGATCCAAGGCGCGGGGTATCTGTGCGTCACGGCGGCGACGGGGGCGCAGGCGCTTGCGGAGTGGCAGGAACGAAGTTTCGATCTCGTCGTCACCGACCTCAACATGCCCAACGGCGACGGCATCGCGCTTGCGAAGGCGCTGCAGCGCTCGGAGGCGGTTCCCATCATCTTCATCACCGGATTCGCAGGCGACCACCAGAAGGGGATCGCGGAGGTGAAGGGCTCGGCGGTCATCGAGAAGCCGTTCGACTCGGACGAACTTCTTCGGCTCATCGGGCAGAGGCTCGAGGGAAGACTGATCGGGGAGGATGGTCGACAGGTCACGGGGGACGAGCGCCACCAGTGGCAGATCGGTGGATTGTCGAGCGGCACCTGGCACGAGGGTCTCGCCCTCCCGCGCACGGGAGGCGGCGACGAGGACATCGATGCGATCGACGACGAGGAGGACGCGGAGGATGACCAGGGGCTGAAGTAGGGGCGTGGATGCGCTGCGCCATTGCATCCCGCGCCCCGCGCGACGATGATCCTGCGCGTCGCCGCGGCTTTCCCGCGGCGCGTGGAGGATCGATGGCGGATGTCGACGCAAATGCGGAGTGGTCGGATCGCGATGTGGCGCTCATCAAGGCCGCGCGCAAGCTCGCCGCGCGCCACATGGTGTGCGATGGCGACGGCTTCAAGCTCTCGAAGCACGACCCCGCCGACATCGGCGCGTTCGAGGACGGCGAGCATCCGCTGATTCCCGACGCAGCGGCCGGTTCGCGCAAGGAGGCGACGAAGGACCTTCTCGCGGAGGGCGTGCGCATCGTGTCGCGCATGCAGGACATGCTCTACGCGCAGGACCGCTGGTCGCTGCTCCTCGTGTTCCAGGCGATGGACGCCGCGGGCAAGGACGGTGCGATCAAGCATGTGATGAGCGGCGTGAACCCGCAGGGGTGCGAGGTGCACTCGTTCAAGGCTCCGAGCGCCGAGGAGCTCGACCACGACTTCATGTGGCGCTGCGCGCGCCTGGCACCCCGCCGCGGCATGATCGGCATCTTCAACCGTTCGTACTACGAGGAGGTGCTGGTGGTGCGCATTCACCGCGAGTACCTCGCGAAGCAGCAGTTGCCGAAGGAACTCGTCACGAAGGACATCTGGGACGAGCGCTTCAAGGACATCCGTTCGTACGAGCGCTACATGGCGAGGAACGGCACCATCGTGCGCAAGTTCTTCCTCAATGTCTCGCGCGACGAGCAGAAGAAGCGCTTCCTCGAGCGGATAGACGATCCCGCGAAGAACTGGAAGTTCAGCTCCGCCGATGTCGCCGAGCGCGCGCACTGGGACGAGTACATGGACGCCTACCAGGACATGATCCGCAACACCGCCACCGACGATGCCCCGTGGAGCGTGGTGCCCGCCGACAACAAGTGGTACACGCGGCTCGTGGTCGCCGCGACGATCATCGACGCGCTGGCGTCGGTCGATCTCCACTATCCCTCGCTCGACGACGCAGGCCGCGCGAAGCTCGCCGACGCGCGCGCGCAGCTGATGGCCGAGTGATCGCGCTCACAGCTTCTTCTGGCTCCTGAGCGTCGCGCCGAGCATCTTGTACAGGACGCGCGCGCCGACATTTGCGTTCCAGTCCTCGCCGTTCGGGCCGGGGGCGACCTCGACGAGATCGAAGCCGACGATGCGGCGGCCGCTCTTCGCGAGCAGCTCGAAGAGATGGCACACCTCGGGGAACGAGAGCCCGCCGGGGACAGGCGTTCCCGTGTTCGGGCAGTGGTCGGGCGAGAGGCCGTCGATGTCGAAGGAGATGTAGACCTCCTTCGGAAGCGCCGCGACGATGTCGGCGCAGATCGCGTTCCAGCTCGACTTCGCGCCGCCCGCGAACTGGCGGTCGCGGATCGCCTGGTCGTAGAACACCTTCACGCGGCTCATCGAGTTCTCGGCGAACGCGCGCTCGCGCGAGCCAAAGTCGCGGATCCCGACCTGCACGAGCTTCGAGACGCGCGGGATGCGCGTCATGACATTGTGGTAGATGCTCGCGTGCGAGAAGGTGAAGCCTTCGAACGCCTCGCGAAGGTCCATGTGCGCGTCGATCTGAAGGACGCCGAGCCCCTTGTGTCGCTTGGCGAGTTCCTCGATCAGGCCGAATGGGCTCGCGTGGTCGCCGCCCAAGAGCGCGGGAATCGCGCCGCGGTCGAGGATCGCGCGCGCCTCATGCGCGACGAACTCGTTCACGCTGGCGCTCGCCGCATTGACCGCCGCGAGCGCCTTCGCGTGGGCCCGGTTGCCGGGCTCCGCGCCGCCGGCCGCGATCACGGGCTCGGCCGCCTTGCGCGCCGACTTCGACAGCGCGGCGATCTTGCGCGAGATCGGCAGCATCGCGATTCCGGCCTCCCAGACCGGGCCGTACTGCAGGTCCTCGAGGTCGACCTGCCTGCTCGCCTCGAGAACGGCCGCAGGCCCGCGGGCGGTGCCGGGGCGGTAGCTCGTGGTCGCGTCGAACGGCACCGGAATCACGACCACGCTGGCATCGAGAGGCGAGGTGGAGAGCCCGAACAGCCCGTCGCCCGTCGCGGCGGCATCGGGATCGAATCCGGCGTCGAGGTGCGGGGCCGCAGCGGTGGAGGTGGAGTGCTTTCGAGCGGGCATCGCGGCAATGTAGACGCTGCAGGCGCCGCCGTGATTTGGTCGATTCTCAGGCGCGCCTTGAGACGGATCGCCATCATCGCTGCATCCACCGCCACGACGCGCGTACTTCCTCGAGACCCCACCATGCCGACCCACACCCGACTCTCCTCGCTCCTCCTCTCCGGCCTCGTCGCGACGGCGCTCGGCGTGCCCGTGCTTGTCGCCGCCACGCCGGTCCTCGCGCAGGCCGAACTGGCTGCGGCGACCGAAGTCGCGGTCGACGCGCCGATCACGGCCGTCACGCTCTACCGGGGCCGCGCGATGGTGACGCGCAGCTGCGCGCTGCCCGACGGACAAGGGACCTTCGAGATCCGCGTCGGCGGACTCCCGCCGACGGTCGACCCGGGCTCGCTCGCCGCCCGCGTGACGGGCGCGAAGGTGCTCGATGTCCGCTACAGCGAGACGCTGCTCGAGGCCGATGCCGCCACAAGCACCGACCTCCGCGGCGCGACGAAGGCGCTCGAGGAGGCGCGGCGCACGGCGGCGAAGCAGGAGATGCAGTCGCGCATGCTCGGTGAGCAGGGCGATCTCCTCAACGCGATCTCCTCGAGGACCGCGGGTGAAGCCGGCAAGGACTTCGGCTCGAAGAACCTCGACCCGGCCGCGCTCGCCGCGCAGATCAAGTTCCTCTCGCAGTCGCGCGAGGAGATCATCAACCAGCGCCTCGCGCTCGATGCCGCGCGAGTCACCACCAGCGACCAGATCAAGTCGCTCGAGGCGAAGATCCGCGCGCTCGGCGGCCGCACCAAGATAGCGCGCGAAGCGATCGTGACCGTCGGCAAGTCGCAGGCGGGCACCGCGACGCTCGCCCTCAACTATCTCGTGGGCGAGGCCGGCTGGGCGCCGCGCTACGCCGTGCGCGCGACCGATGCGGGCGACGATGCGCTCGACCTCGTCACGATCGAGCTGAACGCCCAGATCTCGCAGCGCACGGGCGAGGATTGGAAAGACATCGCGCTCACGCTCTCGACCGCGGAGCCGGGCCGCCGGCCGGCGCCGCCCGCGGTCGAGCCCGAGTTCCTCGCCGTTGCCGAGCCTGTCGTGCCCGTGATCGCGCGCTCGGCGACGGGCGCGCCCGCAAGCCCGGGCGGCGGTGGCTACGGCGGCCTCGGCGGTGGCGGCATCGTCGGCGATCCGGGCGAAGACCCCGGCAAGCCCGGCAGCATCAGCCGCGCGAAGATGTACGACGCCGCATACGCCGACGCCGAGGCGGCCGGCGGCGCGATCGTGAACTACACGATCCCGCGCAAGGTGACGATTCCAACCGACGATTCGCGCACGCGCTCGCAGCGCGTCGCGTCGTTCGACCTGAAGCCCGAGTTCACGCATGTGGTGCATCCGATCGCGGACACGACGGTGTATCTGCGCGCGAAGGCGCGCAACACGACCGGCACGCAGCTCGTCGCGGGCGAGGCG
Organism: Planctomycetota bacterium; assembly: GCA_041161465.1. Lineage (GTDB taxonomy): Bacteria > Planctomycetota > Phycisphaerae > Phycisphaerales > SM1A02 > QWPT01. Next base: position 41,949 of record JBEAUK010000036.1, read on the forward strand.
CGGATCTTCGTCGGCGACGATTCGGTCGGCGCGACAGACTTCCCCGAGGTCGCGCCCGGCGGCGAGATGACGCTGTGGCTCGGCGGCGACGCGCGCTACGAGGCGCGCCGCATGCTCGTCGAGAAGGACGCGCGCGAGCAGGGCGTCTTCGGCAAGGACGATGTCACGGTGTGGAAGTGGCGCATCGACATCACTTCGGGCGCGAAGGGCTCGACGCAGCTCGAGGTCATCGACCGCGTTCCCGTCTCGCGCGACGAGAAAGTCAAGATCGAGCTGAAGGATCTGTCGATGCCGTTGTCGACCGACGCCAAGTACCTCGCCGACGACCGCCCGCGCGGCATCCTGCGCTGGTCGTTCGCGATGCCGGGAATCGCAAGTGACGGCAAGCCCTCGACCAAGAGCATCTCGTGGACGGTCCGGCAGTCGGTCCCCACGGGAACACGCGTCGTGCCCGCGGACGAGTGAACGCGCCGCGATTTTCTCCAAAGCGCCCCGCGGGCTCGCTCTCGCGCGGGCGCTTTGTGGTTGAATGTCGCGCATGACCACCGAACCGAACCTGACGCGCCGTCGCTTCGTCTTCACCGCACTCGCCACGCCGGTCGCCGCAGGACTCGCCTCGCAGATCGCCGCAGGCGCCGCCCCCGCGTTCCTCCGCGGCGGACTCAACCAGAACTCGAAGATGCGCGTCCTCAAGGTCGGCGTCGGTGGCATGGGCAACGCCGACCTCTCGCAGGTCGCGTCGCACAAGATGGTCGAGATCGTCGGCCTCTGCGACATCAGCCAGCTGCAGCTCGACGGCTGGACGCTCGACTCGAAGGACGACAAGGGCAACACGAAGAAGGCGCGTTTCCCCGGCGTCGCGACCTTCCGCGACTGGCGCGAGGCCTACGCGAAGCTCGACAAGAACTTCGACGCGGTCGTCTGCTCGACCGCCGACCACATGCACGCGCCGATCTCGATGGCTGCCATGAACATGGGCAAGCATGTCTACTGCCAGAAGCCGCTCGCGCAGGGCGCGTGGGAGAACCGCGCGCTCGCCATGGCCGCGGCGCGCATGCCGAATGTCGTCACGCAGATGGGCACGCAGCGCATCGCCACCAAGTGGCGCCAGTGGGGCGGACAGCTCCTGCGCGAGCAGGTCGTCGGCCCGATCAAGGAGATCTACGCGTGGACGAACCGCCCCGCGGGCTGGTGGCCGCAGGGCAATCCGCGTCCGTCCGGTGCGGATCCGATTCCAGAAGGTCTGTCGTGGGACCTGTTCCTCGGCACCTCGCCCGAGCGCCCGTACAAGGACGGCTACACGCCGTTCGCGTGGCGCGGCACGATCGACTGGGGCACGGGCGCATTCGGCGACATGGGCTGCCACATGCTCGATGTCCCGTTCTACGAGCTTGACCTTGGCTCGCCGGTCTCCGCGATCTGCCACCCGGTCAAGCCCTCGAACGACCAGTTCCCGGAGAGCGAGTCGGTGGTGCTCAAGTACGCGCCGTGCTCGATGACCTCGAAGGACGGCCTCACGCTCAAGTGGTTCGACGGCGGCCAGTTCCCCGACTTCAAGTCGATCGGCCTGCCCGAGGGCTGGGAAGGCGGCGAGCAGGGCAAGGGCGTGGTGCGCGGCGACGGCGGCGTGATCCTCGTCGGCGAGAAGGGCATCATGTGGTTCCCGATCGAAGGCGCGTGGAGCCGCGTGTTCCACGACGGCAAGCCCGTCGAGCTGAAGCCCGTCGAGTATCCGCAGACCAACCACTGGCACAACTGGGTCGATGCGTGCCTCAACGGCAAGAAGGACGCGTGCGTGTCGCGCTTCGAGAAGGGCGGACGCATGTGCGAGAGCCTCTCGATCGGCGCGATGAGCGCCGTCGAGCCCGGCAAGCTGCTCGAGTACGACGCGGAGAAGTGCATCTTCAAGAACAGCTCGCTTGCGAGCGCCGCGCTGCGCCGCACCTACCGCAAGGGCTGGGAAGTCGCTGGACTTTGAGCGGGGATCGTGCGGTGTTCACGCCGCGGCGTGAAATCAATCAGGCATGAAATCGGAAGCACGGCGCCATGAAGCGATACTGGCTCTCAGTCGGTGATGGACAGACCTACGGCCCCTACACCGTGGAGGAACTGCGCGCCATGTCGGCGCAGGGGCGACTCAACGGAAGCTCGATGGTCTGCGAGGAAGGCGCGCAGCAGTGGACGCCCGCGAGCGGGGTGCTCTTCGGTGGAGAAGGCGCACCGCCGCCTCCGCCGCCAAATGCGCCGCCTGCGCCACAGCCCCCGAGCGCGCAATCCCCGAGCCAGCAATCCCCGAGCCCACAGCCCCCGTACGCGCAGCCCGCATATGCCCAGGCCTCGTACCCGCCCGGGCCGATGGCCGCGCAGAATCCGAACGCCAAGAGCAAGATCGCGGCGGGACTCTTCGGCATCCTTCTCGGTTGGCTCGGCGTCCACAACTTCTACCTTGGTCACACCGGCAAGGGAGTCGCGCAGCTTCTCATCACCGTTCTGACCTGTGGCTACCTCGGCTTCGTGTCGTGGATCTGGGGCCTGATCGAAGGCATCATGATCCTGAGCGGAACGACGAAGACAGACGCGCAGGGCGTGCCGCTCCGCGACTGATCGGGTCGCATCGAAATCTCGTCGCATCGAAATCTCATTGGGTCGTCGAGTCCGCCCGGCGGTCGCCGGTTCGAATTCAGCGGCTGAAGAGCCGGCCGAGGACACCGCCCGATGACTTCTCATGCTTGATGAGGATGTCGAGCTCGCCCTTGTCGAAGTAGATGCCGCCGCAGGCGGTGCACTCGTCGATCATCACCGTCTCGAAGCGCTTCTCGGCCATCTTGCCGCCGCACTTCGGGCAGCACATCCAGTGTGCGGACTTCGACGCGCTCGCGGCGGTCTCCTGGCGCTTGGCATCGGCGGCGGCGCGAAGCTTCGCAAGCGCCTCCTGATCCTGCTTCTTGAAGGCGGCGTCTTCGTGGCTATATCCGGAGGGTTCGGTAATTCCAGTCATGGTGCAGTTTCCGCGTGAAATGCGTGGATGGAGCAGGATAGCAGGGCGCGGCATCCTCGGCGCGAGCGGCTTCGCGCGGGGAATCGCGCAAATCTCTTGGAACCACATCCGATTTGGGTAGGATTTCACCCGATCGCGCGCGCAGGACTCCGCGTTGGGGCCGATGCTCGCTTTGTCATGAGGAGCGCTTCGCATGAAGTACTGGCTCTCGAACGGCGATGGTCAGAGCTACGGGCCCTACACCATCGAGGAACTGCGCGGCTTCGCGGCCGAAGGTCGCGTGACGAACATGACGCAGCTCTGCCAGGAGGGGACGCAGGACTGGGTTTCCGCGACCACGATGCTTGGAGTCGGCCTTGGCGGCACGCCTCCGATCGCGCCTTCGGGCGTTCCGCCCATCGGTGTGTCGTCGGGCGCGAGCGCGTACTGGCAGCCGGTGAGCATCGTCGGACCGATCCTTGCGATCCTCTTCTGCTGCCTGCCCGCGGGCATCGTGTCGCTCGTCTACGCGACCACCGCGAACACGAAGGCGGCGGGGGGCGACATGGCAGGCGCGGAAGCCGCCAAGAAGTCGAGCGCACTGTGGCTGCGGCTTGCGGTGATCCCGACGATCGTGATCTTGATCGTCTACATCGTCATCGGAATCGTCGCCGGTGTGACAGGCCGTTGAACAGGAGCACTACATGGCAGACCTGAATGTCGAGATCTGGGACGCAACTGGAAACAAGCGGACGCCCGCGACGCTTCCCGATGACGCGCCCGTCTCGAAGATCATCTATGTCCTCGTCGAGCGCATGACGCTGCCGACCGTCGGTCCCGATGGA
>JBEAUK010000050.1:0-12085 GCA_041161465.1 Planctomycetota bacterium
AGGAACCCGTGCGTCCGTGGGCGTATTTCTGCCAGATCAGCGACTCGACGACCTCGTACGGCTCGTACTCGGGCGCGACGCCCAACGAGAAGATCACCTGGGACAAGCTCACCGAGAAGACCCCGATGTTCGTCGTCGAGAGCGACGCGACCATCGTCGCCCCGATGATGCTGACCGCGCTCCTCGAGGCGAAGGCGAACCCGAAGCGAGCCGACGCGATCATCAAGGCCTCGCGCGCCGAGACGAAGAAGTTCCTCGCGAAGGTCCGCTGAGCGAACGCCATCAAGACTTCGCAAAGCGCCCTGCGCGGCCGACGCGCAGGGCGCTTTCTTGTTCTATCGTGCGCCGATGCTCGGTTCACTTCTCTCTGCAGTCATCGTGCTTGCGGTCGACCCGCCGGCGGCGCCTGCACTCGTCGCGCCCGCACGCGGCAGCGTGATCTTCATCCATCCAGATGGCACCGGTCTCGGACACTGGGGTCTCGCGCGTGTCCACCAGGTCGGACCAGACGGCAGGCTCGCGTGGGACACGCTGCCGTCGATGGCGCTCTACCGCCCACATGTGCGCGACAGCCTCGCGCCCGCGAGCAACACGGGGGGCACGATCCATGCGTACGGCGTCAAGGTGCCGCTCGAGAGCTACGGCATGGACGGCACCGAGATCCCGCGCACGCCGACAGGCGAGCGCATCAGCCTGATGCGCGACGCCCTGCGCGACGGTCGCTCGGTCGGCATCATCAACTCAGGTCACCTCGCCGAGCCGGGTACGGGCTGCTTCCTCGCAAGCGTCCAGAAGCGCAGCATGGTCGATGAGATCTGCCGACAGCTGCTCGAGGGCAAGCCCAATGTGATTCTCGGCGGCGGCGAGGCCTACTTCCTGCCGAAGGGCGTCGCCGGCCGACATGGCGCAGGACGCCGTGCCGACGGGCGCAACCTCGTCGAGGAGGCGCGCGCAGCCGGATACACCGTGGTGTTCACCCGCGAGGAACTTGCTGCGATTCCCGCGGAGACCACGCATCTCCTCGGCTTGTTCGCGGAGACCGACACCTACAACGACGCCACCGAGGAGGTGCTGGCCACACGCAAGCTTCCGTTCTACGCACCGACCGCGCCGACCGTGGCCGAGATGACCGACGCGGCGCTGCGCGTGCTCTCGCGCAACCCGAAGGGCTTCTTTCTCGCCGTCGAGGAGGAAGGCACCGACAACTTCTCAAACCTCAACAACGCCGGCGGCCTGCTCGAGGCGATGCGCCGCGCCGACGCGACGATCGCGACGGCGGAGCGGTTCCGCCGCGATCATCCCGACACGCTGGTGCTGGTCGCGAGCGACAGCGACGCGAGCCGGCCGCAGCTTGTCGCGATGCCCGAAGCAGTGGGCGTGATCGTGCGCGGCAAACCGCTCCCGCCCACGCTCCCGAACGATCCCGCGCCGATCGATGGCGTCGCGGGTTCCCGCAGCGAACCCTTCCTCTCCGCACCCGATGCGCGTGGCGTGCAGTTCCCATTCGCGGTCGCCTGGGCGAGCCATCAGGACGGTGGCGACCCTGTCGTCGTGCGCGCAGCGGGCGTCAACAGCGAGTTCGCCCGCGGAGATCTCGACAACACCGCGCTCTACCGCATCATGCACGCCACGCTGTTCGGCGTCTGGCCAGAGCAGCGTGCGGTCACGCGCAGCGCGAGATGAGGCTCGCAAAAAGACACACCCCCCGGAGTCGACTCCGAGGGGTGCGATTCAAGCGAGAGGGTGCATTACTTGCGGCGGCGAGCGCCAACGAGACCCGCGAGACCGAGCAGCGCGAGGGCGCCCGGTGCAGGGATGCCGTTCGAGAGATCGAGGATCTGATCCTGATAGGTCGTGTTGCCGATGCCGACCAGGCTCGTGCCGATGCCGCTGGTGTTCGCGGCGGCGGCAAAGAGATTCGTCAACTGGGCAGTGATGGCGGCGCTCAGGCTATTGCCCTTGAAGTTGCCGGCAGCGGTGTTCAGGCTTGCGGCGGTGCCGTCATAGTCCATCGACACTTCCCAGATCGCGATCTGGAACGCTGCGGCGGCATCGCTGTTGGTGCCGAACTGCGCACCTGCAGCCGCGGTGTACATGCGGGCAATCGCGTTCGCGCGGGTCGTACCCATGCCGGCGCCCGGGATCGGGAGATCCGACACGGGGAGCACGGTGTAGTTCTGCGCGGTGCCGTTGATGTGGATGAACTGGCTGAGCTCGGTGCAGAACGAGGTCCAGAGACCGTCGAGGTTCTGACCGGTGCTGTTCGTGAGCGTCAGTCGAAGCTGACCGGCGAACACGCTGGTGGTGGTCGTGCCGTAGGTCACGTTCACGTTTCGACCCGCGCCGGTGCCCGTGCAACGGACGGTGACGAGATCAGCGCTTGCGGCGCTGGAGAGAACGAGAGCGCCGAGGACGGCGGAGAGAGCAACTTGAGTCTTCATGTGAAATGCACCTTTCTCGCGAACGCTCACCGGGCAAACTGCCGGCCGACAGAGGCGTTCAGAAGCAAGGCGTAAACTCAGCCCCGAATAGGTCACAGAGACGCAAGAATTCACTGTTTCTGGCGCGAATCGATGTTATTCGCACCTCACCTCGGCGATCACACCGTCGGCAAGCCGACCGGCGGAGGCCGGGGACCGATCGAGAAACAGCGACGGCTCAAGCAGTTCCAGCTCCATCAGGAGCGGTCGGCCCTCCGCGTCGAGCGCACAGTCGACGCGGGCGTACGCGGGAACGCAGAGTCCGAGCGCCTTGACCGCCGCGTGCGTGCGCTCCGCGAGCGCGAGTTCCCCCGCAGACGGCTCCACAAGCCCTCGGGACTGCTCGGAATCGCCGCTCCATCGTGCGCCCTTGTGGATCGCGTGCGACGGGCGACCACCAAAGCAGACGAGGTTCGTCTCGCCGTGCTCGACCACCGAGCGAAGGAGCGGTTGGACGAGGAAGTCGCGCGCCGAGTGCGCCCGTCGGTGCGCCCGCGCGGCTTCCGCGTCTCCCGACTTCACCCGAATCGTCGCGAAACTGCCCGCCGACACCGCCGGCTTGAGCACCAGATCGCCGAATCGCCGGAAGAGGCTCGGCCAGTCGGCTTCGGCGCCCGCCTCGAGAAGCGCGGTCGGGATGATCTCGACGCCGTGCGCGGCGAGTTCGAGCAGGTACCGCTTGTGCAGATTCCAGCGGAGGGTGGCCGGATCATTGATGACCCGCGTCGCGCGCGCGGTCGCGTCGATCCAGCGCGTAAACCCATCGAATCTCTCGACATAGTCCCAGGTCGAGCGCACGACCGCCGCGTCAAACTCGTGCCAGGCGATCGTCGGATCGTTCCAGACAACCACCTCGGCGGCCACGCCTCGACGACCGAACGCATCGATCAGCAGCGGAAGATCGGCATCCGGACGCGGCGGGACGGCACAGGTCGCAAGCGCGATTCGCACGGGGCTCAGTCTACGCGGCGAACCGCGAACTTACTTGCGGCGGCGGGCGACGAGTCCTGCGAGACCGATGAGCGCGATCGCGCCTGGGCTCGGAACCACCGTGACGAACAGCGACTTGGCGCCGTAGTCGGGGCCGGAGAAGGTGCTGTCTCCGACATACATCTGCCACGAAAGCCCCCCGCCGAGCGCGGGGCCGTTGATCGTGGCCGTCGGCAACAGCTGGACATCGGTGCCGGAGGCGATGATCTCGAAGGTGTTGCCGTAGACGGGCACGAATCCGCCGACGAGCTGGATGTTCACGGCGCCCTCGATCTTCACGAGGCCGGTGCAGAGAATCGTGTCGTAGTCGACGGGACCGCCGGAAGTCGCGAGCGCGTTGCTCAGGCCACCGACCTCGACCGTCAGGCTGCTCGTCGAACGGACGCGCATGGTGCCGTCGATCTCGAGCACGCCAGGCGAGTTGCCCCACGAGAGCGTCGAGTTCTCCACAGCCTCGAAGCCGATGTACTCGCTGGAGCTCGCCCAGACCGAATACATGCTCGACGCGTTGCCTTCGGCGCTGATCCACGCCATCGCGTCGGCGATCTGCGAGTACGAGCCCACCTGCCCATTCTGGTCGGAAACGGTCACCAAGCCCGCAAACGCAGGGCCGACACCAATCAACGACACAACCGCTCCAGCAAAGGCCATCCGACGCATCGAAGTCTCCAACGAACGAGATCCCCACGGAATGAGGGGTGTCTCTTCGGTGCAGAAGCGTGAAACGAGCCCGTGGCATGTCAGGCGTGCACCCAGAACTGCTGAGTTCACGCAACGCACACACCCGATGGGGTCGAGCCCCGAGCGCGGGGCGATCGCAAGCCCAAACTCCCAAGGAACTTACGGCAGACCGTCCGAAGCCCCGTGTCGGTTCGACTTCCACCAGCCTTCCAGCCAGCCTCGCCACCGCGAGGGGGCGTTGCGGGTAGAGTCGATCCACGATGCCAGGACGCGAGACACCGGCGATGACCCTCGAACGACTGCTGCAGTCGGGCGACTTCGCGGGCGCGCTGCGTGCCGCCGACGACCTGCTTGCGAAGGCGCCGTCGAGCCCGATCGGCCTGCTCGGCCGCGCCCGGGCGCTCCTCCAGATGGGCCGCGACATCGAGGGCGAACTCGCGCTCGACCGGGCGCTCGGTGCCACGCCGGGCGACGCGGTGGCGAACACGATCCGCGCCAACCTCGATGCGATGTACGGGCGCGACGCAGACGCCGTCGAGCGTCTGCGCCCGTTCGCGCTCGCGAAGACGGCGCAGTCGAACGAGGCGCTCCTCGTGCTGCTCGACATCCTGTACCACAGCGGGCGCCGCGACGAATGGCGAGAGCTGATGCAGCGTGCTGGCCCCTGGCGGCAGGATCCGCGGGCGATGCTGCACGAGGCGCGGCTGGTCGCGGCCGACGACGCGCTTGCCGGCGCGCACGCGCTGAAGTCGCTGCTGCGTGGCGCCGCCCCGCTGCCCCTCCGGCGGCAGGCTGGGTTCGAGGCCGTCACGATTCTCGATCGCGCCGGGGACTACCGTGGCGCGTTCGACCTCGTGCGCGAGGTGCGGGCGGCCACCGACGGCGACGCCGACTTCGAGCGCGTGCATCGTCCGATCAACGAGCAACTGGCGCGTGCGGAAACGGAAGGCAACTGGATCACCCCGGTCGTGCCGAAGGTCGAGGGCGTCGTCCTCATCTGCGCGTTGCCTCGCTCAGGCACCACGCTCCTCGAGCAGATGCTCGACCGGCACCCCGCCATCAGCGGCATCGGCGAGTACGCAGGAATCGGCGCCGTCTCCGCAGGGATTCGCAGGCATCCATGTTGGCCTCGGCGGCCACAGGATGTTCCCCGCGAGGCGGTGCTCGCGCTGCAGCAGCTGTATCTCGCGGGCGCCGCGCGCAACCGCCGCTCCGATGCGCGCTGGGCCTTCGACAAGAACCTCCGCACCTGGCAGTCGCTTCCGGAGATCGCGATGGCGCTGCCCGGCGCGGCATGCATCTCCGTCGAGCGCGATCCACGCGATCTCGCCACGAGCCTCTATCTCTCGCACTTCCAGCCCGGCCAGCAGATCTGGACCACGAGCCTTGACGCGATCCGGCGCACGATCGATCTCTCGCAGCGCGTGATTCCGCGACTTCTCGAGGTTCTGGGCATCCCTCATGTGTCGGTCCTCTACGAGGAACTCGTCGACGATCCTGCGCGCGACGCACGGCGGGCGCTCGCGCTCCTCGGCCTCGAGATGGACGATCGCGTGCTCTCCCCCGAGCGGAACGCGCGCGCAGCGATGACGCAGTCTGTCGCCCAGGTGCGCCGGCCGATCAATCGCACATCGGTCGGCCGATGGCGAAACTATGCGTTTGCGTTCGATGATTCATGGGACGCGCTGGTCGCGGAGCATGAGCGGCGACGCTCGCACGCGCGCGGCGCGAGCTGATGCTAGTGGAACCGACGCCGCGCCTCGTGCGCCGCGACGACCTTGTCCCACGACGAATCGAAGGCCCACTCGTAGTTGCGCCAACGCCCGACCGAGCGGTTGTTGATCGGCTGCCGCACCTGATCGTGCGACAGCGTGAAGGCCGCCTTCGTGTTCTTCTCAGGCGAGAGCACGGCTTCATCCATCGCGAGACCCATGCGCGAGAGGCAGCGCTCCGCATACATCGCGGGCTGAACGACGAGATCCTCGTACACGATGCTCTCATGGGAGAGACCGAGCGTCTCGAATGCGAGCGGCACGAGGATGCGCTGCATCTCGATCATGTGGCGGATCGCATCGAAATGCTGCGTCCACTCGTATGAGTTCGCGTTGAAGAACGAGAGGAAGATGCTTGTCGCGAGGTCGCGCGGATCGCGATCGACCGCGATGCAAACCGCTCCCGGGAAGATGCAGGCGACCTCGGGCAGCGCGCGCCAGGTGCGCAGGCTCTTGTCGAAGGTCCAGCTCGCGCCGTCCTTTCGGATCTGCGCAGCGCCCTCGAGGTAGTGCCGCTGCAGGTCGCGGAACCGCGCATCGGGAACCGCGGACGGCACGCGCGGCCACGATGTCGCGGAGAACAGCGTGCGGCAGGCATGGTCGAGTCCGTCGAACTCGCCGATGCCGCCGATCGCGGGGTGCCGGTCGAGCATCTGCTCGAGCAGCGTCGTGCCCGAGCGCGGCATCGCCACCACGAACGCGACGCCCTTCACCGGATCCGCCCGCGGCTTGAAGAAGTCGGGTCCCTTGCGGAGCAGCGCGATCTGCTGCTCGAGCGGCGCGATCCACTGCTCAGGCTCGTAGCGCCCGGAGGTCGCGGCATGGACTTCGTTCGCGAGATCGAATGCGTCGCGGTATCGACCCAGCTTGTCGAGCAGGCCCACGGCCTCGAAGCCCGCGGAGCGCCGCAACGCCGGATGCGAGTGGCTTCGGAAGAGCACGGTGAGCTCGCGCGCGCCCGCCTCCCTGTCCTTGACTGCAGCGACGCGGGCGAACATGAGGAGTGCGCGCGGATCCTTCCGCCATGCACCATCGATCGCGGCTTCTTCCACGAACTCGCCCGTCTTGCCCGCCTGATGCAGCGCCATCATGAGATTGAGTTGCGCCTCGGTCGCATGCGGGCCGCGGCCCCGCGCGATCGGCCGCATCAACTCGACCGCGCGGTCGATCCGGCCGAGCCGCAGGTCCATGTTGGCGCGCACGAGCCTCGCATGCTCGTCCTTCGGCGAGATCTCCAGCGCACGCTCCATGTCCTTCTCCGCATCCACATGCTGGCCGAGACGGATGTTGGCGCGTGCGCGCGTGAAGTGTCCGATGAAGCTCCCGGGCGACTTCTGCAGCAACTCGTCGGCGATACGCAATGCGCCAGCGCTGTCGCCTGCGGCGAACAGCTGCTCGATGCGGACCAACGGCGACTCGCGCGGCATGGACGGATGGTAGCGAGGCCGACAGCGCTCAGATCGCGCGGTATGCGGCGACGCGCCTCTCGAGCTCCGCGCGCTCTCCCGTGGGAATCTTCGCAAGCAGCCCGAGCTTCCCGAAGGTCTCGAGCTTCGACTCCGCCTCGACGCCCGCATAGACGGTGGTCGAGTCGACGATGCGCTTGCCGAGGATCTCCTCGAGCAACGCCTGCGAGTAGGTCGGCTTGACCGCGGCGGTCGACTTGGTTCCGTACTGCTGCAGGTTCGACGCGAAGATGCCCGCGGCGCTCACAGGGAGGAAGTCCTCGTAGCGCAGGCCTTCGTACTCGACGAATCCATCCTTGGCGAGCGCGAGCAGATCGGTCGAGGTGACCGCGCCCGACTTCGCGGCCGCGATGCCCTTCTCAGTCGGCAGGTAGCGCGCGTAGACATAGCCCTGACGGATCAGCCCTTCAAGGTTCTTCGCGAACGGAGCGAAGGGCTTCGCGTAGAGCGACTCGTACGCGGGCATGTCGCGCTTCGGGAGAGACGGATCCTTCTCGCGCGCGGCGTCGGCCTCCGCGAGGCAGGTGTCGTAGAGCGCGCGGCCCGCGGGCGTGCAGGCGTAGAAGCGCTCCTCGATCTCGCCGAAGCGCGCGGTATGCGTGGCGTCGACCACGCTGCCGTCGTCCTCGGTGAACTTCACCGGCTCGGTGAGCGCCTTGTAGGCGTCCTGGCGCAGCAGGACCGGCGTGTCCTCGCTCGGGCCTTCGGTGAAGTCCTTGAAGCCGGCGTGCTTCAGCTTCGAGAGCGCGTAGTCGTGGTGCGCGAAGGTCGCCGTGAGCTCGGCGGCCAGCGCCGCGACCTCGGCCGGCGTGACGCTGCCGGGCTTGTAGGACGCGATCTCCTCAAGCGGCACATGCTTGAAGTGCAGCTTCATGTAGTCGTGATCGGCCTCCTTCACGAGTCGGCCGAGCGTGGTCTCGGCGCGCGCGCGGAACCACGCGGCGTCGACCTCGCCGAGGCAGTGCTTCATCGCAGCCGTGTAGAGGTCGATGCAGAAGGTGTTCGGCGTGAGGTGGTTGAGGTGGTGCGACTGGAAGCACGCGATGTCGGCCGCGATCTTGAAGCCCGCGGCCGAGAGTTCCTGATAAAGCGCGTGACCGCGCGCGTTGCCCGTCCACTTGAAGATGCGCTCGGTGCACTCGCGGATCAGTTCGTCGGCGTCGGCCGCCTCGAGTCCGCCCTGCTTCTCGCTCTTCTCGATGAGCTGCTTGGCGCGGTCGCTGAAGACCGTTCGCTTCGCAAGCAGCGACTCGATGCGGGCGCGGGTCTCGGGGTCGAAGTAGTCGGTCATCAGCACCGACGAGAACACGCGGTGCTCGGGGCGCAGCGTCGACCGGAACGCGGTCGCGATGATCGGCTGGCTCTTCGAGCCGACGCAGGTCATGTCGTAGAAGTTGTGCGGCTCCATCTCGAAGCACGCGAAGAGCCGGCCGATCCAGCGGTACTCGTCGGGGCGGCCGATGCGGATCGCGCCGTGGCGCTCGCCGCTCGTGCGCTCGAGCTCCTCGTCCGAGAGCGAGAAGCCGAGGTGCAGCTTCGAAAGCAGCGCGCACACCGTCTTGTTGCACGCCATGTTGACGAGCAGCGCCTTGTCGTAGAGCGGCACTTCCTTTGCGAACATCGCGGACAACGCCGCGAAGAGCCGGTTCTGGAGGTCGCGCTTGGCGACGAGACGGGTGCTGGAGGCGAAGGTGGTCATGGCTCGTTCCTTGCAGCGTGGCGCGCGGGGCGCCACCCTTTCCACTATCGGCAAGGATAGCCGCCGAGCCGCGAAACCGACCCGAATTGTGCCGGCGTTGTGCGGTCGAAATCTCGGACGAGACGGAAGATTTCGCGCGGAAAGCAGCGTTCAGCGCGAGAGCCCGGCGAGATCGATGAAGAACGCCTGGACCAGCGCCGCTTCCTTCAGCCGCTCGAAGCGACCCGACTGGCCGCCGTGACCCGCCTCGAGGTTGATGTGGAAGAGGAGCGGATTCGAGTCGGTCTTGAGCCGCCGCAGGCGCGCCACGTACTTCGAAGGCTCGTAGTACTGCACCTGCGAGTCCCAGACGCCGGTCGTCACGAGCATCGCCGGATACGGCTTCGCCTCGAGATTGTCGTAAGGCGAGTACGAGCGGATGCAGTCGTAGGCCGGCTTCTCGCGCGGGTCGCCCCACTGCGTCCACTCGTTCGTCGTCAGCGGGATCGTCTCGTCGAGCATCGTGGTGACCACATCGACGAACGGCACCGCGAGCAGCATGCCGCGATAGCGGTCGCCCGCCTGGTTCGCGACCGCACCCATCAGCAGGCCGCCTGCCGAGCCACCGCGCGCGAACACCATGTCCTTCGCGCCGAAGCCCTCGCGCACGAGGAAGTCGGTGGCGTCGACGAAGTCGTTGAAGCTGTTCTGCTTGTACATGAGCCGCCCGTCCTCGTACCAGTCCTGCCCGAGGTCGGCGCCGCCGCGCACATGCAGCGTCGCCACCGCGAAGCCGCGGTCGAGGAGCGAGACATCGCCGCTCGAGAACTCCGCGTCGCTCGTGATGCCGTAGGCGCCATAGCCCTCGACGACGAGCGGACGCGTGCCGTCCTTCGCGTAGCGGTCCTTGCGCCACACGATCGAGATGGGGATGCGCTTGCCATCGCGGCTCGGGGCCCAGAGCCGCGCGCTTGCGTAGACCGACGCGTCGTAGCCAGGCACGGGTTGGACCTTCCGCACGGCTTGTGAACCCGATGCAAGGTCGACATCGATCGTCGTGCGCGGCGTGGTGAGCGAGGTGTAGACGACGCGCACGAACGGCAGCGACGCGTCGTTGTTGTCGCCGAGGGTCATCGCGAACGCCTCTTCCTTCGTCGGCACGACGAAGCCCGCGCCGGCCTTCGCGCCCGCTTCCCACGGCAGCACGCGCACCTGTGCGTTCGCCGCGACGCGCTCCTGCAGCACGATTCCGCCGTCCAGAAGCTCGACCGCGTCGATCGCGGCATCGGTGCGGTGCGGCACGATCTCGCGCCAGGCGGCGCGGTCCGCCGCGCGCGCGTCCTCGGCCGACACGACGCGGAAGTTCCGAGCGGAGTCGTTCGTGCGGATCACCCAGCGTCCCTTGAGGTGGTCGGCGTAGTTGCGGATGCCGTCGACGCGCGGAAGGACGACGCGCACGGGCGCGGCGGGCTGCGCCCGCGGCACCGCGCGGAGTTCGTTGGTGTCGTACCCCTCGAGCTGGATGAGGAGGTACTCGCCCGACGCGCTCGTGCTGATTCCCGCGAAGAGCGTCTTGTCGGGTTCGTCGTAGACGAGGACATCCTTCGCGGGATCCGTGCCCACCGCGTGGATGTACACCGGGCCGCTCTGGAGGAGCACCGGATCCTGGCGCATGTAGAAGAGCGTGCGGCTGTCGGCGGCCCACTCGACCGACTCGAGCGTCGGCGTGATTCGTTCGGGCAGCAGCTGGCCCGTCGTGAGGTCCTTGATGAACAGCGTGTGGATGCGGCGTCCGCTGACATCCTGCGTCCAAGCGAGGTATCGCCCGTCGTCGCTCACCGAGTAGTCGCCGATCGCGAAGTAGTCCTCGCCCTCGGCGAGCGCCGGGCCATCGAGCAGCAGTTCAGCGGGCGCCTGCGGATCAGGCCCCGCCGCGCCGCCCTTCTGGCGGTAGACCTTCGGATACTCGGCGCCCTGCTCGAACTTGGTCCAGTACCACGCGCCGCGATCGAACGCCGGCACGGTGGAGTCGTCTTCCTTGATGCGCGAGCGCATCTCGGTGACCAGCTTCTCGCGAAGCGGCGCAAGCGGCGCGGTCATCGCGTCGCAATAGGCCTTCTCCGCCTCGAGATAGCGCATGATCTCGGGGCGCTTCTTCTCCGAGTCGTCGTCGCGCAGCCAGTAGTACTCGTCGACGCGGTCGCCGTGCGGGCTCTTCACCACGAATGGCTTCTGCTCGGCCACGGGCGGCCTTGCGGCGCAGGCGCCGAGCAGGACTGCGGGAATGACACCGGCGGCTAGCGATGAAGGGCGCATGGACGCGGAGGATATCCGCGGGATGCGCTGCCCGCCCGATTCTCAGGCGTGCGTCACGAGGTACGAGAAGATCGCGCCTCCGAGCAACAGCCGTAGGAATCCACGGAGCGCGATGAGCTGCGGCGTGATCGGCACGCGACGCAGGATGAACGAATACGCCTCCGGGATCAGCAGCAGCAGCACGCCCGAGCCCAGCGCAAGCCATCCGATCGCCGTGACGAGCACGCGCAAGTCGGCCACCCAGAGGTTGTGGCAGAGCACGATGACAAGTCCCATGAGGGTCGCGTACAGGCCCGACGCGAGCGGCGTGAACGGATGGCTCGCGACGCCCGAGAGCGCGGTGATCCATGTGCGTGCGCGCAGAAGCAAGCTCAAGCCGACGATCACGAGCGCGCAGGCGAGCAACCACTCGATGAGCTCGGCGCGCGTGAGTTCGAGACCGTTGCTGCCCTCGGCAGCCGCGAGAATGGCGTCGTGCATGGCGGGACCTCCTGCACCAAGGCTAGGTGGAGGTCGCGCGGGCGAATGAAGAAAGCGCCGCGAGATGCGGCGCTTTGGGTCGAGTTGCCTTAGGTCGAGTTGCTTCGAGTCGATGCCCGCGAGCACGCACTGCGTGGGGAAGGTTCCCTCACGCCACGACCTGCTCAGTGGCGGCGACGGCGCATGCCGACGAGACCAGCGAGGCCGAGCATCACCACCGCG
>JBEAUK010000053.1:0-15067 GCA_041161465.1 Planctomycetota bacterium
GGCCAACGCAGACGCCTCGCCCGGATGAGGCGTGAACACGACCGTCCCGCGCAGGTCGCGCGGCGCATCGAGGTGCGCCGCAAGCGCACGGATCGCATCGGCGTCGATCACGAGCGGCTGCTCGCCAAGAGCGACGAGCCGCATCACGACCTGCTCGGCCGCCGCACTGCGCCCAAGCGCGGGCCCGACCACGATTGCGCTCGCCTCGCGCAATGCACCGTCGATCGCCTCCGCGGCGCCCGACGCATGAAGTTCGCCCGACGCCTCGCACGGCAGCGCGACCACCGTCGCCTCGGGCAAGATCACGAGCGCTTCAGTCGCGAGCGGCGCGGGAACCGCTGCGATCACGCGGCCCGCGCCCGCACGCAGCGCAGCGCGCGCCGCGAGCATCGCGCCGCCGAGCATCGTGCGCGGCGCGTGCGCGCAGCCGCCGATCACGAGCACCGAGCCGAAGGTCCCCTTGTGCCCCGTCGCGTCGCGCGCAGGCAGCGGCGGCAACGGCTCGAACGAGAGATGATTTCCGTCCGCCGCGCTCACCTCGCACCGCCGTTTTCCGCGTCGAGCTCGATCGCAACGCCGCCGAGCATGCCGACCGCGCGCGCGAATGCAGGATCCGTCGCGCCGCCGGCGAGATCGCTCGTCGCGACCAGGATGTGCGCCGCGTGATATCCGCGGCCGCCGCCACCGAGCGTCGCGTCGAGATCAAGCCACACGCGCTCCTTGCCGCCCTCTGGATCTGGCACGAGCGCCTGCGTCCAGAGATGCCAGCCGAAGCCAGGCCCCTGCCCAGCCATCTCAGGCACATAGACAAGTCCGCTCGCCACCCGCGACGGAATCCCCTTCGCGCGCAGAAGCGCCGCGAGCAGCACAGCGTGCTCGGTGCAGTCGCCGCCCTGCGTGCGCGCCGCATCGCTCGCAGAGCCGAACGCCGTCGCGAGATCCTTGCGGCGCAGATGACGGAACACGAGCCGCCGCAGCGCCTCCGCGTCGCGGTACGCGTCGCCATCCTTCGGCAGCTTCGCCTTCGCGAGCAGCTCGCGCACGGGCTCGCTCTCGAAGTCGAGCAGCTCCGTCGCGCGCAGCCAGCGCTCGTCGGTCGCATCGCCTGCGGCCGCCGTGCTGCCGCGCATCACATCGATCTCGACGCGCTGCGTGCGCGCATCGATGCGCCGCGCGACCTGAGCGCCCTCGCTCGGAAGATCGACGCCACCGTCGGCATCCGCGCGCACGGTGAACGCAAGCCGCGACTGCTCGTCGTAGCGCGCGATCGGCGCGATCTTCACGAAAGTCCCGACGAGGAGATCGAAGGTCGCCGCGTCGTACGCGCGGTCCGCCGCAGCCTTGTCGGCAAGACGCGAGCGGAACTCCCCGAGCCCCGCGAACTCGACCGTCGTCTCGATCGATCGCCCCTCGGCGTCGAGCAACTCGGTACCAACGACCGGCACGAGGCTGTTGCGCGTCGAATAGCGCGTCTGCGCGCCCTCGGCCTTGCCGCGCGTCATCGCGATCTCCGCGACCGAGAGCCCCGACTGCACATCGATCGCGCGAAAGCCGATCTCGAGCGCCCCCGCCTTATGCCGCGCCGCAACCAGCGCCGATGCAGCGCGCGGCGTGAGAAACTCGCCATCGATCACCTTGCGCTCGCCGGCGCCCGCAGCGCCGCGATCGACGCTCGCGACCCACGCGCCCTTCTCCTTCGCAAATCGATAGCGCACGGGCTCGCCCCCGCCTTGCGCAACGCTCGCCTCGACGGGCTCGCCCGACGCCGTCTCGACGAACACGCTCTCGAGCTCGACGCGCGTCTCCTGTCCGGCGCGGCGGAACCGCAACTCGACGCGCGAACTCGTGCGCACGCGGCCGGCGTCGTCGCCATCGCCTTCCTCGACACGCTCGACCATGCGGCCGCACGGCTTGCCGCCGAGTTCCTGCACCCACCAGCGCTCGTCGACGGTCTTCCAGCCGGCTCGCGCATCGCGCGCGCCACCCGCAAGCGCAAGCGCCGCGACGACAAGCGCGATGAACGCGCGGCGCATCACGCCTTCGCGCCGCCTTCAACCGCGCCGTCATCCTTCGCGCCACCCGACCCCATCGACCGCAGGAGCGGGAACAGGATCACATCGCGGATCGAAGCGCTGTCGGTGAGCAGCATGACCAAGCGGTCGATGCCGATGCCAAGGCCGCCCGCGGGCGGCATGCCGACGCGCAGCGCCTCGACGAAATCCTCGTCGAGCGTGCGGAAGGTCGACTCCTCGTCGTCTGCGCCCTTCAGCTGCTCGGTGAACTTCGCAAGCTGGATGTCGGGGTCGTTGAGCTCGGTGTACGCAGGCCCGACCTCCATGCCGCCGATGAAGATGTCCCAGCGCCCGCAGAGCGCAGGATCGTCGCGGTGCGGCCGCGTGAGCGGCGAGATCGCGCTCGGGTAGTCGGTGACGAAGGTCGGACGGCACGGATCGATCAACGGCTCCGCACACTCCTCGAACACCTCGTTCACGACGAGCCAGTCGTCGAGCTTCGCCTCGTGATGGAGGCCAAGCTCGCGCGCCTTGGCGCGCACGGCCTTGAAATCACGCATCTCGCAGCCGGCGCCGCGGCGGAACAGTTCCTCGAACTTCACGCGCACGAACGGCTTCGCGTAGTTGATCGCGAGGTCGCCCCACGGCAGCACGGGGCCTCCGTTTGGGCCGTCCTCCCCTACCCCGAACTCCTCGACGCGCAGCCCCGCGGCCTTGCGCTCCTCGACCATCGACACCGCGAGCTCGTGGATCAGGCTCTCCGTAAGCTCCATCATGGTGCCGTAGTCGCCGAAGGCCTCGTAGACCTCCATCGCGGTGAACTCGGGATTGTGGCTCCGGTCGATGCCCTCGTTGCGGAAGTTGCGGTTGATCTCGTAGACCTTTCGCAGTCCGCCGACGAGGCAGCGCTTGAGGTAGAGCTCGGGCGCGATCCGCATGAAGAGCGGCATGTCGAGCGCGTTGTGGTGCGTGGTGAACGGCCGCGCGGCCGCGCCGCCCGCGATCGGCTGCAGGACCGGCGTCTCGACCTCGAGGTAGCCGCGCGCGTCCATGAAGCGGCGGATGCGCGACACGATGCGCGCGCGCATCGCGAAGACCTTCGCGGTCTCGGGGTTCGCGTACATGTCGACATAGCGGCGGCGGTAGCGCAGCTCGGGGTCGGACAATCCGTGCCACTTCGCCGGCGGCGGCGCGAGCGACTTGGCGCCGAGCGACACCGCCGTCGCCCACACGCACACCTCGCCCTTGTTCGTGCGGCCGATCGGACCTTCGGCGACGAGGATGTCGCCGTAGTCGACCTGCTTCGCGAGCTCGAACGCCTGCGGCGACACCGACGCCTTCGAGACGCTCACCTGCAGGTCGCCCGTCGCGTCGCGCAGGAAGAGGAACACGAGCTTGCCCATGTCGCGGTGCTGCACCACGCGGCCCGCGATCTTCACCTTCGCGCGGCCATCGGTTCCCGCAGCCGCAACACCCGCAGCCTTCGCTTCCTTCGCGGCGGTCTCGTGGGCAACATGCGCGTCCTCGTTGAAGCGGGCGCGGGCGTCGGCGAGCGAAAGCAGCCCGTCCTCGCGCTGACCGTACGGCTCGAAGCCAAGTTCGTCGCGAAAGCGCTTCAACTTCGCGCGGCGCGACGCGATGATCTCGGATTCGGAAAGCGGAGCGGGTTCCTGCGGGGTCGTCTCGGACATAGCCCGCAATCCTAACCAACCGCTTCGTTTCCCGCCGCTTTGCGCTACGCTATTTGGCTTCGGTCTCGCGCGAGACACTCGACTCCAAGCCCACCAAATCATGTCTCCCTCACTCAAGCGACTCGGCATCCTCACCGGCGGCGGCGACTGCCCCGGCCTCAACGCCGTCATCCGCGCGGTCGCGAAGACCGCGATCCTCCAGTACGGCATCGAGGTCATCGGCATCGAGGACGGCTTCCAGGGCCTCATCGAGCACCGCGTGCGCCAGCTCCACCAGAAGGATGTCAACGGCATCCTCACCCGCGGAGGCACGATCCTCGGCTCGAACAACAAGGCGAATCCGACGCGCTACTGCGTCGGCCGCACCGAGGCGGGCGAGCCGATCTGGAAGGATGTCACCGACCAGTGCCTCACGACGATCCGCCGCGAGCGCCTCGACGCGCTGATCGTGATCGGCGGCGACGGCACCATGGCGTGCGCCGCGCCGATCGCCGAGGCGGGCGTGAATGTCATCGGCGTCCCCAAGACGATCGACAACGACCTCGTCGGCACCGAGATCACCTTCGGCTTCCTCACCGCCGTCGCCACCGCGACCGACGCGCTCGACCGCCTCAACTCGACCGCCGACAGCCACCACCGCGCGATGGTCTGCGAGGTCATGGGCCGCAACGCCGGGTGGATCGCGCTCACAGCCGGCGTTGCCAGCGGCTCGGATGTCATCCTCCTCCCCGAGATTCCGTTCGATCTCCGCAAGATCGCCGACGACATCGACCGCCGCATGCGCGACACGGGCTTCGCCATCGTGGTCGTCGCCGAGGGCGCGCGGCCGCAGAGCGGCAAGCAAGTCGTGAGCCGCTACGACCCGACGAGCCACGACCCCATCCGGCTCGGCGGCATCGGCAACCTCGTGGCGACCGAGATCTCCGACCTCACAGGCGTCGAGACGCGCACGACCGTCCTCGGGCACATCCAGCGCGGCGGCGCACCGATCGCGTCCGACCGCATCCTCGCGACCAATTTCGGCTTCCACGCGATGGCCGTGCTCGCGAGCGGCAAGCGAAACCGCATGGTTGTCCGCGAGAACAACCTCTTCTCCGACATCGACCTCTTCGAGACCGTGGGCAAGCAGCGCCTGGTCCCGATCGACCATCCGCTGATCGCGGCCGCGCGCGCGATCGGCACGAGTTTCGGCGACGGTGCGGGGTCGATCACCCCGAAGCCGATTCCTTCGGCGCTGGTGTAGACTCGTCAGCCTCCGAAACCCGACCGCGTCCCGATCACCCGCACCACCCGGCTCCCCGAGGGTTCACCCGAGGGGAGACCCCAACGCGAACGGCCGCGAGCCGCAGGCGCTCACACCATGGACCCCGCCATCTTCCTCGATCGTGACGGCACGCTTGTCCCCGATGACGAGCGCGCTGGCAATCCGGCGGCCGTTCAGCTCGTCGATGGCGTCGCGCCCGCACTGCGCCGCCTTCGAGACGCGGGGTTCCGGCTCGTGGTCGCCACGAACCAGGGCGGCGTCGCGCACGGTCGCTTCACCGAGGCCGATGTCGATGCGTACCACCGCAAGTTGAGCGAGATCCTCGACACAGCCAGCGGGCTCAAGCGCACCGTCGAGCGCTTCTACTACTGCCCGTTCCATCCGAAGGGGACGGTTCCGGGCTACGCACGCGATCATCCGTGGCGAAAGCCAAAGCCCGGCATGATCCAGCAGGCCGTGCAGGACATGGAACTCGACGCAGACCGCTCGTGGATCGTCGGGGACTCTCCGCGCGACATCGAGGCGGGCCGCGCGGCGGGACTGCGCACCGTGCTCGTGTCGCGCGACCGCGCGCGCATCGCGGAAGCGGCGCCCGACTTCTCCGCCGCGACGCTCGCTGAAGCGGTCGAGCTGATCCTGCGTCACCGCGACGACGCGCTGGTCGCGACCGCAGTCGCGAGCGGCGCGACCCCGATCGCACGCACCCGCCGCACCCGCGCCACCACGCGCAAGCTGCGTCGCGACCGCGACGGCGAGCGCCTGCGCCGCTCGCTCGCGGAACTCACCGAAGAAGTCCGCGCGCTGCGCCTGCGCCGCGCCGAGACCGGCGCAATCCGTCTCGCGGCGATGGGGCTTCAGCTCCTCACGATCCTCGTCGCGGCGGTCGCCTTCCTCAACCTCGGCGACACCGACACATTCCTCCGCTGGATCGCAGGCGCCGCGCTGCTCCAGCTCGTGACCGCGACGATCCTCCTCTTCGATCGCTCCTGAACACGCTCGTGAACGCTCGCGTCACGCTCCACGCCGCCACGCCGACCGCGCTCGCCGATGCGCCGCTTGCGGCGCTCATTCGCGCATGCGCGCAGGAAACCGCCGAAATCCAGGGCGTCCCCGTGCCCGAAGTCGCGCTCTTCGATGACCGGATCGAGCTCTCCGGCGCGATGCCCATGCCGATCCTGCTCGCCATCGCGGCAGAAGTCCGCCGATCGACGGGTCGCTGGCACCTCGCGAAGCATGGCGCGCAGCTCTGGCAGGGCGAGTGACGCGCCCGCGCGCAACGCCTGCATTCCGTATCATCGCCGCCCATGGATCCGTCGCTGGCTTCGTCGGCCGCCACCACCTCAGGTGACCCCTCGCCCCTTCTCTGGGCGGCGCTTCCTGTCGCGGCCTACCTCGTCGGCAGCTTTCCCACCGCACACCTCCTCGCGCGCTCGCGCGGCGTCGACCTCGGTGCAGTCGGGAGCAAGAACTACGGGGCCACGAACCTCGGCCGCACCCTCGGCCGCTCCTGGGGAATCCTCTGCTTCGCGATCGACGCGACGAAGGGGGCGCTCCCGGTCGTCCTCGGCGGCTGGCTCCTTGGTGCGCTCGGCGCGCAATCGGGCGGCGTCACCACAGCCACCGCGTGGTGCTGGCTTCTGGTCGCGCTCGCCGCGATCCTCGGTCACACGCTCTCGCCGTGGATCGGCTTCAAGGGTGGCAAGGGCGTCGCGACAGGTTTCGGCGCGCTCGCCGCGATGTGGCCGGTCCTCACGCTGCCGGCCGTGCTCGCGCTCGTGCTCTGGGCGATCGTGCTCGCGGTCTTCCGCATCGTGAGCCTCGCCTCGATGGTGGCGGCGCTCTCGGTGCCCTGCTCGGTGCTCGTCGCAGCGCTGTCGGCCAACGGCCTCGCGGGCGTGCGCGCCTCGGTTCCTTTCCTCGTTGCAAGCGGCGCGATCGCGCTCTTCGTGGTGTGGAAGCACCGCGCCAACATCGCGCGGATGCGCGCCGGCACCGAACCGAAGGTCGGCGCGAAAAAGCCTGCCGGCGACGGCGCGGCGTCCACCGAGACCAAGTGATCGCAGAGACGAATTGAGAATCCCGTGAACCACGACCAGAGCCAGCACGACAGCTACCGATCGCCGCTCGAGACGCGCAACGCGAGCAAGGAAATGCGTGCGATCTGGTCCGAGCGCCGCAAGTTCGGGCTCTGGCGCCGCATCTGGCTGGCGCTCGCCGAAAGCCAGCACGAGCTCGGCATGCCGGTCACGCGCGCGCAGGTCGACGCGATCCGCGCGCACCTCGACGACATCGACTTCGCGGCCGCCGCTGCGCACGAATCGCGACTCCGTCACGATGTGATGGCGCATGTCCACACGCTCGGCGATGTCGCCCCCGAGGCGCGCGCCATCATCCACTTCGGCGCGACGAGCCAGGATGTCGTCTGCAACGCCGACACGCTGCTCCTGCGCGACGCGCTCGACCTCGTCGCCGGCAAGCTCGCGCGCGCGATCGACCGCCTCGGCGCCTTCGCCGCGAAGCACCGTGCGCTGCCGACCCTCGGCTTCACCCACTTCCAGCCCGCGCAGCCGACCACCGTCGGCAAGCGCGCCACGCTCTGGGCGCAGGACTTCGCCATCGCGCTCGAGCAGGTCGAGTTCGCGCGCGCCTCGCTGCGCCTCCGCGGGCTCCGCGGTGCGACCGGCACGCAGGCGTCGTACCTCGGGCTTCTTGATGGCAACGGCGGTAAGGTCGACGACCTCGAGTCGCGCTTCGCAGCGAAGCTCGGTTGGCCGAAGGACCGCATGCTCAGCGTGTGCGGCCAGACCTATCCGCGACTCGTCGACGCGCAGGTGATCGCCGCGCTCGCCGTCGCAGCGAGCGCGATCCACAAGTGCGCCACCGACATCCGCCTCCTCGCCAACAAGAAGGAGATCGAGGAGCCGTTCGAGAAGGAGCAGATCGGCTCCTCCGCGATGGCCTACAAGCGCAACCCGATGCGCTGCGAGCGCGCCTGCGGCCTCGCGCGCTTCGTGATGGGCCTCGTGAACGACCCGCTCCAGACGCACGCGACGCAGTGGCTCGAGCGCACGCTCGACGATTCGTCGAACCGCCGTCTCGTCCTGCCCGAGGCGTTCCTCGCGCTCGACGGCGCGCTCGACATCATGTCGAATGTGGCCGAGGGCCTCGTCGTGTGGGAGGCCACCGTCGCAGCGAACCTCGCCGCCGAGCTCCCCTTCATGGCGAGCGAGAGCATCATGCTCGAGGCCACGCGCGCCGGCGCCGACCGCCAGGAGGCGCACGAGCAGATCCGCGTCCACTCGATGGCCGCCGCCGAGGAAGTGAAGAAGCACGGCAAGCCGAACGACCTGATCGCGCGGCTCCGCAACGACCCGTTCTTCGCGAAGATCGACCTCGACGGCGCGCTCGACCCCGCGCGCCACATCGGCCGCGCGCCCGAGCAGACCGACCGCTTCATCAAGTCCGTGGTCGATCCGATCCGCGCGAAGTACGCGCACGCGATCGGAACCAAGGCCGAACTCCGCGTCTAAGCGAGCCCAGCATGCCGATCCCACGCCCCACCATCGATCGCGCCGCGCTCCTCGTCATCGATGTGCAGGAGAAGCTCCTGCCCACCATTCACGACGCCGACCGCGTGGTCACCAACTGCGCCGCGGCACTCAAGCTCGCGCAGGCGCTCGGCCTGCCTGCGATCGTGACCGAGCAGTACACGAAGGGCCTCGGCCACAGCGCACCCGCCATCCTTGACGCGGCAGGCTCCCACGCCCGCGTCTTCGAGAAGACGCGATTCAGCGCCCTCACCCCCGAGGTCGACGCCATGTTGTCCGCCAAGCGCTGCGACGATGTGCTCATCGCCGGCGTCGAGGCCCATGTCTGCGTGGCGCAGACGGTGCTCGACCTCCTCGCCTCCGGACGCCAGCCGTACCTCCTCCTCGACACGATTTCCGGGGGTCAGGTCGACCAGATCGCCCCCGCGCTTCGGCGACTGGAGAAGGCCGGCGCGGTCCCAACTGGGGTATTGGCCGCCTCTTACGAGTTGCTCGGGGACGCCGCACACCCCCAATTCAAGGCGGTTCTCGGGGTGGTGAAGACACTTCGCCCCCCGTTGCCGTTACGCTAATCCCCGCGAACGGGGTTTCTGGGTCGTCCGATGCGCCCCGTGATCCCCTTCCCAAACTGGAGATCGCCATGGAACTCTACGAAAAGCTCTGCGCCCTTGTCCGCGAAGTCGAGGACGACATGAAGAAGGCGAACGGCGGCAACAAGGCCGCTGGCACCCGCGTCCGCAAGGCCATGCAGGAGATCAAGGAGACCGCGCAGGAGATCCGCGCGAAGGTCCTCGAGATGCGTGGCACGGAGGAAGGCGAGGCCTAAGCCTCGCCCCTGAGCCGTGGCAAGCCCCCCGCTCTTCGACATTTCCGGGATCGACCTCAACCAGACGGTCTGCGACAGCGCAGGACTCGACGAGTTCCTGCCACAGACTGGCCCCATGCGCCAGGTAAGTCGCATCGTCTGGGCGAACGAAACCTACAAGCGTTGCGTCGCGGTCAAGGATGTTCGTCCCGACGAGTTCTGGTGCGAGCACCACATCAAGGGGCGCCCGCTGTACCCGGGCGTCCTCATGATCGAGTCGACGGCGCAGGCGGCGAGCTGGCTGTTCCGCAAGCAGTGGCCCGCGCTTGGATTCCTCGGATTCCTTCGCTGCGATGAAACCTGCTTCCGTGGGCAGGTCGTCCCCGGCGACACCTTCGTGATCCTCGTCGAGGAACTCGAGGCAAGCCCGCGTCGCTTCATCTCGAAGACGCAGGGCTTCGTCCGCGGCAAGCTCGTGTTCGAGGCCAAGATCACCGGCATGGCGATCTGAGCCGTCCCGCGGCCACGCCCATCCCGCGCCGCGCTCCATGCTTCCGCCTCTTTCGTTTCACCCGATCCTGAAGTCCCGCGCGTGGGGATCGACGCGGCTTCGCACGCTTGGAAAGCCCGTTCCCAACGGCACGCGCATCGGTGAAAGCTGGGAACTCGCGGATCTCCCCGAATCGATTCCCGATGGGCAGTCGGTCGTCTGCGATGGTCGATTCGGCGGCATTCGCCTCCGCGACCTGCGCCTCTCCCACCGCGACGAACTGCTCGGCGTGACGACGCCAGCGCCCGATGGCGCGTTCCCACTGCTCGTGAAGTACCTCGACGCAGCGGAGCACCTCTCGGTGCAGGTCCACCCTGATGACGCGTTCGTGCGCGCCCATCCGAGTGCGCATCTCAAGACCGAAGCGTGGGTCGTGCTCGACGCAGCGCCTGGAGCGGCGCTGTTCCGCGGCTTCCGACCATCGGTCACACGCGGCGATTTCGAGAGCGCGCTGGCTGCAGGCAACGTCGTCGAGCTGCTTGAGGCCATCGAGGTTCGTCGCGGCGATTGCGTCTACCTCCCGAGCGGCACCTGTCATGCGCTCGGCGCGGGCATCGTTGTCGCGGAGATCCAAACGCCGAGCGACACAACCTTCCGGGTGTGGGACTGGAACCGCAACGATCCCGCGCGTCCGCTTCACCTTGACGAAGCGCGTGCATGCCTGCGGTTCGGCGCCGACCAAAGCGATGGCACCGCCGGGCTCGTGCGCGGTGACGCGGCGCCCAGCGTCGAAGCGAACGGCTTCCTCACCAAGCGCCTCGCCCGCACGCCGTTCTTCCGCATCGACTGGATCGAATGCGCGCGCGCCTCGACCCTCCCGATCGAACCAAGCGGTGTCGCCGAGATCTGGATGACGCTGGCAGGCATGGCGCACTGGCGGACCGCCTCGGGCGAGGTCAAGGCCCCGCTTGGAGCCACCGTGCTGCGGCCAGCGTCGGTCGAGCCCGGCGAGGTTGCGGTCGACCCAGGCACCGTCATCCTCCGCACCACCTGCGGAAGCCCGCTCGACGGGGCAATCGCCAGCCGATAAGGTCCGAGAACGAATCAAACCCCAGGCACCGAATCCAATCGGGCGGCGGAATGGCCATCGATCGCATAGCGTCCCTCGCGCGCCGCACACGCGGCAGGAGTGATGAAGAACCGATGGGCCAGCCCTTCTCGGAGCGTGTCCTCAAGCATTGGATGAAGCAACTGACCCCGGGTCTCTTGCGGCGGTCGTTCGCAATCTGCCACGACCGGCAGCAGGCCGAGGACATCGTTCAGATGGCCTTCATCAAGCTCGCGAAGTCGCCGCCCGACGCCGGCGAGCCCGCGATCGCGAGCTGGATGCGGACCACCGTCACCAACCTCTCGATCAGCTCCGTGCGCCGCAAGCGCCGCGCATGGACGCTCATCGATGAGTCGGGCACCGCGCGCGATGTCCGCGCCGAGCGGCCCTCGGCCGGGCTCGAGCGGGGCGAGGACATGTCTCGCATCGAGGCGGCGCTCGAGCGTCTCGATCCAGACAAGCGCATGATCATCGTCCTCTCGGTCATCAACGGACTCTCCTACAAGGCCATCGCCGAGCACCTCGGGATCCCGATCGGCACCGTGATGAGCAAGCTCAACCGCGCTCGTCGCGCGCTCATGGACGAGCTCGGGGCGTCGGACGATGTGCAGCGACCAAGTGACTTCGACATCGACAGCATCCGCGACGAATCGCGCAAGGCGTTCCGTCGCTGAGAGATTGCGAGTGACCATGAACGACACCAGCCACGAAGTTCCCGCAGGCCCGATCGACTGCAACATGATGAAGGCGTTGATGTCGGCGTACATCGACGACGAGATCACGCGCGACGAGCGCCTGCGCGCCGATGCGCATCTCGTCGCCTGCGGCGGATGCCGCACGCTCATCGAGCGCGCCGAGGCGCTTGATGGAGAGCTGCGCGCAAGGTTCGACGAGGACCTTGCCGACGCAGACGCGGAGTTCTCCGCGAACCCCGTCGACCTCGAGGCCTTTCAGTCGCGCGTGGTCAACGCGATCGGACACGAGCATCGCCGCACCTGGCTGCCGCGCATTGCCGCGGCGGCGAGCGTCGCCCTCGTCGCGGCCGGCGGCTGGTGGCTCTGGAACTCCCGAGAAACTCCGCAATCCCTGACGCCCGCTGGACCGGGCACCTTCGTTCGCGGAGCCGATGACGCGACGCCGCGCGCGATCGACTCGATCCCGGCGCCAAACTCGCTCGCGGTGCGACTCGCGACGCTGACCGATGAAGACCGACAGGCGCTCTACGCCACGAGCCTCATCCTCGACAATGCGCGTCGCACGGCCTTCGTTGACGAGGTGCGCCGCAACGAGCTGCGCGAGACGGTGCGCTACGACGAACTCGTCGATCGGCTCGAGGAGGTGATGGTGAAGTTGCCTCCGGAGGAGCAGGAGACCGTCGCGCTCGCGCGCGATGCGGCTGCACGCATCGCCTCGGCGTCGAACGATCCGCGGGCGTGGGTCGAGATCCAGCAGGAAGTCGAGCGCCGCAGCCTCGCGCCTTCGATTGAGATGATGAGCGACGCGCGCTGAGCTTCGCGGACTCATTTCACGCAAGAGTTGCGCCGACGAAGCGCCTCATCTGCGGACCTGCGACGAACCCCGAGCAAAGAACTCGCGTTCGCCTGTATAGTCTCTCTCGCGAATGGACTCGCCGACCCCGATCAACTTCCAGGCGCACGCAGGACGCGTCGCCCAGACCTACGGCGTGCGCAAGCCCGCGGGCGCCGCGTTCCCGGCACCAGCGCGTGAGAGCGGAAAAGCGACCATCGGCGCCGATGGCCTGATCCGGCCGCCCTTCTCGCCCGCCGCCAATCCGAACGGAAACAGCGCCGAGTCGCGCCAGGACCGCGTCACCTTCAGCGGTGGAAACGCGATCCCGGAGCAGATCGAACAACTCATCGCTGGCCAGGTCGACTCCCCCGTCTCGCGCGGCCAGGGCTTTGACGAGCCCCCGCCGCAGCGCGGTTCCGCGGCCGCAGCACGGGGCGGCGCTCCCGGCGCCTACGCCATGTACACCCGCTCGGCCGACCGCGTCGAGGTCGCCACCTCGGTTGCGATCGGACGCTCGCTCGACGCCCGCGGCTGACCCCGACGGCGCCCTCCCCACGGCCCTTTCTCGGCTTGCCGACCCCTTTGCAGACGGGGCGTCGTCCCTGTATCCTCTTCGTCCCTCTGTGAAATCCGTCACGAACTCCGCGCGGAGTTCGCGGCTCATGCAATCGAGACTCCCGAACACATCGGGACGCCGCCGACGAGGTGGCGAGTCAGCAGCTTTCGTCTTTTGGAGCCCACATGGCCAGCACCGGCACCGTCATTCAGGTCATCGGATCGACGTTCGACGCGCAGTTCCCCGAGTCGGATCTGCCCGAGATCTACAACGCCGTCCACATCAACTTCGAGTCGCGCGGTCAGAAGATGACCCTCGTCGGCGAGGTTGCCAAGCACCTCGGCGGCGGTCAGGTCCGCTGCGTCGCGCTCGCCTCGACCGACGGCATCAAGCGCGGCGACCCGTGCGTTGACACCGGCGCGCCCGTGCGCGTCCCCGTCGGCGAAGGCGTCCTCGGCCGCGTGTTCAACCTCCTTGGCCAGCCCGTCGACGAGCGTGGTCCGGTCGCGTCGCAGAAGACGGCGCCGATCCACCGCGTGCCGCCGAACTTCATCGAGCTCAACCCGAAGACCGAGATCCTCGAGACCGGCATCAAGGTCATCGACCTCCTCTGCCCGTTCGTCCGCGGTGGAAAGATCGGTCTCTTCGGTGGTGCAGGCGTCGGCAAGACCGTCGTCATCCAGGAGATGATCGCGCGCGTCGCCCGTAACTTCGGTGGCTACTCGGTGTTCGCCGGCGTCGGCGAGCGCACCCGCGAGGGCAACGACCTCTGGCTGGAAATGCAGGAGGCCGAGTACACCGATGCGAGCGGCAAGAAGATGCACGTCCTCGACAAGGTGGCGATGGTCTTCGGCCAGATGAACGAGCCGCCGGGAGCGCGCCTGCGCGTCGCCCTCTCTGCGCTGACCATGGCGGAAGAGTTCCGCGATGCGTCGGGCAAGGAGACCCTGCTCTTCGTCGACAACGTGTTCCGCTTCACCCAGGCCGGTTCGGAAGTGTCGGCGCTCCTCGGCCGCATGCCGAGCGCCGTCGGCTACCAGCCCAACCTCGCGACCGAGATGGGTGCGCTCCAGGAGCGCATTACCTCGACCCGCCAGGGCGCCATCACCTCGGTGCAGGCGATCTACGTTCCCGCAGACGACCTCACCGACCCCGCTCCGGCGACCACCTTCAGCCACCTCGACGCATTCATCGTGCTCGAGCGCAAGATCGCCGAGAAGGGCATCTACCCCGCCGTCGATCCGCTGTCCTCGACCTCGCGAATCCTCGATCCGCAGGTGCTCGGCGAGCGCCACTACAAGTGCTCGCGCCGCGTGCAGAACATCCTGCAGCGCTACAAGGATCTCCAGGACATCATCGCCATCCTCGGCGTCGACGAACTGAGCGAAGAGGACAAGCTGACCGTGTCCCGCGCCCGCAAGATCGAGCGCTTCCTTTCGCAGCCGTTCTACGTCGGCGAGGTGTTCACGGGTCTTCCCGGCGTCACCTGCCCGCTCGAGGACACCATCGACAGCTTCGAGCGCATCTGCAACGGCGAGGGCGATGACCTCCCCGAGAGCGCCTTCATGTACGTCGGCACGCTGGCCGACGCCCGCAAGAAGGCGGAGAAGATGGCGGCCTCTGTCTGATCCACTCGGATTCCCCAGAGACGACCGAATAAGTGACTTCAAGGACCCCCGAGTGATCGGGGGTCCTTCGCTTTTGTCGAAACCCTTTGCCTGCGGCAATCGAAGGTGTAGGTTCCCGTAAGCAGCGTGGGTCGCGCTGCGGTTGTTTGTTGCCCGCGTCGCCTGAACGCGGAACCGTGTTCTGGTGACGGGAGTACCCGTCACGCCGCGCGTGCCCCCTGGTCTGAGTGAACCACTCTGGAGAATCGAATGCGCCGAGCCCTCTTCGCGACCGCCCTGCTCCTCATTCCCACCACGCTGGCGATCGCAGACGCCGGCAAGGGCGCCCCGCCGCGTGCGGGCGGCGCCAAGTCGGTGGTGATCGAAGCCGATGGCCATGCTCTCCGCGGCGCGCCGTGGCAGGAGCAGTCGCGCATCCAGTCGCTGTCGTTCGAG
>JBEAUK010000073.1:0-13927 GCA_041161465.1 Planctomycetota bacterium
TGCATGAAGTGCGGCAGCCCGATCGGGCGGTCGCGGTCGTAGAGCATGAGCGTCGAGCCGCGCGGCTGGAGCGCGTCGTCGCCGCGGCCCTTGAGCGCGGGGAGCTTGGCGACCCACGACGCTCCGGGGCCCTTCGTGAAGGGGCCGACGAGCGTCTCGAGCGAGTTGCGGCGGCGCGCCTCCTCGGCGCCCCACTTCGCGTTCTGCGCGGGATCGGCGAGGACGTACTCGGTGCAGCCCTCGCCGACGAGCGCGTTGACGATCTCGAGCCCGTGGCGGCGTCCCCACGCGTCGACCTCGGCGTACGACGCGAACTCGATCGGCCATCCGCCGAGCCAGTCGCGGATGTCGGTCCAGAAGTCCATGCCGCGCGTGCCGTAGTTCTTCACCATCGTCCACGGCATCTCGAGGTTGCGCAGGCCGTTCGCGAAGAGCTTCGACGCGTGCTTCCACTCCATGAGCCGCTTGCCGAGCGCGCCGCGCTGGTTGTAGGCGCGCTTGACCTTCACCCAATGCGCGGCCGGCGGATCGACATACTGGTCGGACGAATAGAGCGCGATGTAGACGAGGCCGTCGGGCTTGCGCGGGATGATCGCGTTGTCCATCGCCTTCCACATGTCGCCGGTGTGATGGAGGACGCCCCACGAGTAGACGATGTCGAACTTCGGCAGCGCCTGCATGCGCGCGGGATCGAGCACCGAGCCCTGCTCTGCGGTCCAGCGCGCGTCGTTGCCCGCGGCCATCTCGCGCACCTTGAGGCTCGTCGCCACCGAGTTCGGGTCGTAGTCGAAGCCCGTCACCTTCGCGGCGCCCGAGCGCAGGGCCGCGAGCGAGTGGAGTCCGCTGCCGCAGCCGATGTCGAGGAAACTGAGGCCGTCGAGCGAGTTCGTGCGCAGCGCCTTCAGCAGATGCTGGCGGCTCGACTCGACGCGCGTCTCGTTGAAGTGCTGGGCGATGAAGTCGGCCCAGTTGCGGCCGAACCCGAAGCGAAGCGACTCATCGGTGCCCTTCACGGCACCTTCCTGCGCGCGAGAGGCATCGCCCGTCATGTCTTGGACTCCTGTCGACATTCGCAGAGAGTACGGCATTTTCGGGCGACTCGCCACGAGAGTCGTGTGCGCAAACCCTGCTATTCTCGCCCTGTCATGGGTTGCTACGCCACGGCATTCGATCGGATTCTTCCGCTGCATCGGCGCGTGGCGGCGTTTGGGCTCCGTATCGCGCATGGCGTTGCGCGGCGCGCCGGAATCGTCGGCGGACCGAAGGTCGAGCGGGCGATCCGCTCGGCAGGCAACCGCGTGCTTGCCGCACGCACCGTGCACCAGCGCGATGAAGAAGTTTCCGCAAGGTGGCCTCATTCGGAACCGCCGATGTCCGCTCCCGCCGACCTCGTGGTGTCGGTGATCGGGAGCCTCGGTCCGGGTGGCGCCGAGCGGCAGCTTGCGATGTACCTCGCGTCCTCGAGCCGGCGCGGACTCGCGCGGCACGAGCTCGTGACGCTGCAGCAGTGCGCGGGCGCGTCGGCGCACTATCTGCCGCAGGTCGCCGCATGCGGGGTGCCCGTCGTCCATCGCGGCGACCACGCGGACCGCGCGGCGCTCGAGCGCATCTGCACCGACACGACGCTGCACGAGCGGTTCCGCGCGCTTCCGCTTCCGATTCGCCACGATGTGGTCGACCTCGCGGGCGAGCTCCTGCGCGCACGACCGCGGGTGGTGCATGCATGGATGGACCACGCGAACGTGACGGCGGGCCTCGCGGCGCTTGCGGTCGGGGTTCCGCGCGTCGTGCTCTCGTTCCGTTCGCTGAATCCCAGCAATTTCCCAGCGCTTTACCGCAACTGGATGCTGCCGTGGTACCGGCTGCTGGTCGCGGATCCGCGGGTGCGCATGGTGGCGAACTCGCATGCGGGCGCCGCGAGCTACGCGGAGTGGCTCGACATCGATCCCGCCCGTATCGCCGTCGTGCTCAACGGCCTTGATCCATCCGAGTATGCGCGGCCTGATCCCGCGGAGGTCGCGCGCGTCCGGGCGTCGCTCGTCCCGGAGGGCGGCGCGCTCGTCGTGGGCATGCTTCGCCTGACGGAGGAGAAGCGCCCGCTTCTCTTCGCGGAGACCGCGCACGCCGTGTGCGCCGCTCATCCGCGCGTATCGTTCGCGCTCGCAGGCGATGGCCCGCTGCGCGACGAGGTGCGCGCGCTCGCCGCGCCGCTCGGCGCGCGCTTCGCGATGCTCGGTGCGCGCAGCGATGCAGCGACCGTGCTTGCCGCCGCAGACCTCGTGCTTCTCACCTCGCGCGCAGAGGGCACGCCCAATGTGCTCCTCGAGGCGCAGCTGCTCGGCGTGCCGGTCGTCGCGACGCGCGTCGGCGGCGTGGGCGATGCGGTCGATGCGGGGCATACGGGTCTTCTGTGCGGGGCGGACGATCCGCTTGGCCTGCGCGACGCCGTGCTGCGCCTTCTCGGAGATGATGCGTTGCGCACGCGCCTCGGCGCCGCGGGGCCGGCGTGGATCGCGCGGCGTTTCTCGGTCGATGCGATGGTCGATGCGACCGACGCGCTGTACGGCGGGTAGTCTTCGCCCTCCCAGTCCCTGCTATCCTCGGCGCCCTTTCGCGGCGAATCTCACACATGTGCGGCATCGCAGGCATCATCGACACCGGACTCGGCCTCGGCCGCGAGGAGATCGCGCGGCTCGCGACGGCGATGCGCGACACGATGGTGCATCGCGGCCCCGACGACGGCGCGACCTGGGTGTCGGATGACGGGATGGTCGCGCTCGCGCACCGGCGGCTGTCGATCATCGACCTGCGGCCCGAGGGGCGCCAGCCGATGGCGAACGAGGACGGCTCGGTGCAGGTCGTCTTCAACGGCGAGATCTACAACCACCACGCGCTGCGAACCGAACTTGAGCGCGAGGGACACGCGTTTCGCTCGAAGAGCGACACGGAGGTCCTTTGTCACATGTTCGAGTCGGACGATCTCGCGCAATGCGCGCGGCTCGAGGGCATGTTCGCGTTCGCGGCGTGGAACGCGCGAGAAAAGAAGCTCATCCTCGCACGCGATGCGTTCGGCAAGAAGCCGCTGTATGTCGCGGAAGGCGACGGCTACTTCGCGTTCGCAAGCGAGTTGCGGGCGCTCGAGGCGCTGCCGTTCTTCGAGCGGAAGATCTCGCGCGACGCGATCGCCGCGTATCTCCTCGTCCAGTATGTGCCGACCGAGCTCGCGATCTACGAAGGCGTCGCGAAGATCGACGCAGGCGAAGCGGTTGCGATCGACTTCGCCGAGCGCGGCTGGGAACGCAGGCGATTCTTCGAGTTCGAGCCGCGGCGCGCCATCGAGGCGACGCTCACTCCCGACGAGGCGAAGTCGCAGTTGCGCGCGCTGGTGCGGGCCGCGGTCGAGAAGCGCCTCGAGAGCGATGTGCCGCTCGGCGCATTCCTCTCGGGCGGCGTCGACAGCTCGCTCGTCGTCGCGGTGATGGCGAAGGACTTCGGCCGCAAGGTCGACACCTTCTCGATCGGCTTCGACGACCCCGAGGCGACCGAGCATCTCTTCGCGCGCGAGACGGCGCGCATGCTCGGCACGAACCATCGCGACGAGGTGCTGTCGCCCGATGCGCTCTCGATGCTGCCCGAGATCGCGTCGCGGCTCGACGAGCCGAACGGCGACTCCTCGTGCCTGCCGACGCTGCTTTTGTCGCGTTTTACAAGGCAATTCGTCACGGTCGCGCTCTCAGGCGACGGCGGCGACGAGTTGTTCGGCGGCTACGGCCGCTACCGCGACACGCTGAACGAGACGGCCGCCGACACGCGCGGCTTCCTCTCGCGCCTCGCGCTCCGGCTGCGCGGACAGCGCGCCACGACCGTCGCCGACCGCTACCTCTCGCCGCGCTGGCTGATGTTCCAGCCCGAACGCGTGGCGGAGCTGCTCGGGACGCCGATCCCCGCGGGGGCAAGCGCGGAGTTCAAGGCGTGGCACGCGCTGCTCTCCGACCGGAAGCGCACGCCGCTCCAGCGAATGCGCGCGCTCGATGCGTGGACCTACATGCCGGGCGCCGTGCTTGCGAAGGTCGACCGCATGAGCATGCAGTGCTCGCTTGAGGTTCGCTGTCCGCTGCTCGACAAGGACCTGGGCGCGTTCGCCGCGACCTTGCCCGATGCGCTCCTGTGGCAACCGCCGCAGGGGACGAAGTGGATCCTCAAGGAGCTCGCGATGGAGTACCTGCCGCGCGAGTGGATGGAGCGGCGCAAGATGGGCTTCGGTCTTCCGACGCGCTGCTGGTCGCAGCCGGCGCTCCTCGCGCTCGCGGAGAGTTCGCTCGGCCGCGACGCCGCGCTGCGCGACCACCTCGACGGCGACGCGCTCGACCGCTTCGTCGAGGAGCAACGCAATCCGAACCTGTTCTCGATCTACCGCCTCTGGCCGATGCTGATTCTCGAGCTCTGGCTGCGGGCACGGCGATAATCTCGGCATGACCGCCACGATGGCGCGTTTCGGCGCGAAATCTTCCGCTCGATGGTTCATTGAGCGCCGCACACGCCGCGGATAGACTGCGCCCCTTCGAAGTTCTCCGTCGTGCTCCCGAGCTTTCATGCGCGTCGTCCACCTCATCACCACACTCGCGATCGGCGGGGCAGAGCAGATGCTCGTGAAGCTCCTCCGGGCGATGGATCGCTCGGAGTTCGAGCCGACGGTCGTCACCCTGGTGAACGACGGCGCACTCATCGATGTGATCCGCGACATGGGCATCGAGGTCCGCAGCCTTGATCTCCGTCGCGGCGAGGTGAGCCCGCGCGCGCTGCGCCGGCTCATCACGATTCTCCGTGCGTCGCGCCCCGACATCGTGCAGTCGTGGATGTATCACGCGAATGTCGCGGCGAGCATGGCGCGGCCGTGGCTGCCCCGCAAGACCGGCATCGCGTGGAACATCCGCCAGTCGCTCTACGACATCTCGAAGGAGCGGTTCCTCACGCAGGCCGTGATCCGCTCAGGCCGCGTGCTTGCGCCGCATGCCGATGCGCTCGTCAACAACTCCCATGTGAGCCGCGACCAGCACGCGCGCATCGGGTATGTGAACACGCGCAGCCTCGTGATTCCGAACGGCTTCGAAGTGGACAGCTTCCGGCCCGATCCGGTGGCGCGCGCCTCGTTCCGCGGCGAACTTGCGGTCGACGACAAGGCCCTGCTCGTGGGAATCGTCGCGCGCGTCCACCCGAGCAAGGACTACGCCAACTACTTCCGCGCCGCGGAGATTGCGGCCGCGCGCGATCCGCGGCTCGTCTTCGTGTGCGCAGGCCGCGGAACCGATGCCCACGCCCGATGCCGCGAGGCGCTGCGGGGCCCGCTGCGCGGCCGGCTGCGGCTGCTCGGCGAGCGCGTCGATGTGCCGCGCGTGATGGCCGGGCTCGACATCCTGGTCAGCTCGAGCAACACCGAGGGCTGCCCGAACGCCGTCGGCGAAGGCATGGCGTGCGGGCTGCCGGTGATCGGCACCGACATCGGCGACACCCGCGATGTGATCGGCGACGCCGGGCGCATCGTGCCCTGCGGCGATCCTGCGCGGCTGGCGGCCGAGATCGAGTCGCTTTCAGCGCTCGGCAACGCACATCGCCGCGACATCGGTGACGCGGCGCGCGATCGAATCCGCACCGCGTACTCGATCGAGTCGGTTGCCGCGCGGTACGGACGGCTCTACCACGAGATCGTGAGCGAGCGGCGCAGCCGCGGCGAGCGCGCGCCCCGCGAGCGTCTGCTTCCGACGCGCGCGGCGGAACCGGCGATCTGACCCGCGGTCGCGCCCGCAGCGCGTACATTGACGGCGCCCATGACCCAGAAGGCCTCGATCGCCATCGTCAACGGCATCGGCGACACGGTCGTCGCGTTTCGCGGCGCGCTCGTGCGCGATCTCGTGGCGCGAGGCCATGTTGTCACGGTATCGACGCCGACACCGGAGGAAGCCGATCCGAGCGCCGTCATGCGGGCGATCGAGGCGCTCGGCGCACGATGCGTGTTCGCTCCGCTCAAGCGAACCGGGCTCAACCCGCTGTCCGAACGCCGGGCGCGCGCGCACTACGACGCGCTCTTCCACGAGTTGCGGCCCGACGCGGTGTTCGTCTCGAACCCAAAGCCGATCTTTCACGCGATTCCCGCGGCACGCGAGGCCGGCGTCGCGCGTCGGGTCGCGATGGTGACGGGGCTTGGCTACGCCTTCACGGGCAGCTCGTTCAAGGCGCGTGTTCTGCGTGCGGTGGCGACGAGGCTCTATCGCAGCGCGCTGTCCGATGCGACCACGGTGCTCTTTCAGAACACCGATGACCGCGACGAGCTCGCAAGGCGCGGCGCTCTGATGAAGGCGCCTGCGCCGCGGATCGTGGCGGGAAGCGGCGTGGACATCGACGCCTTTCGAGCGATGCCGCAGCCCGAGGGGTCGCCGGTGTTCCTGATGGTGGCGCGGCTGCTCGGAGACAAGGGCGTGCGCGAGTATGCGGAGGCCGCGCGCACCGTGCGCGCGCAGCGGCCGGCTTGGCGATTCCGGCTTGTCGGTTGGATCGATGCGAATCCTGCGGCCATTCGCAAGGAGGAGCTCGATGCATGGGTGCACGAAGGCGCGATCGAATTCGCGGGGCGGCTCGACGATGTGCGCGAGGAGCTCGCGCGCGCGAGCGTGTTCGTCCTGCCGTCGTACCGCGAGGGAACGCCGAAGAGCGTGCTCGAGGCGCTGGCGTCGGCGCGCCCGGTGATCACCAGCGATGCGATCGGCTGTCGCGAGACGGTGCGCGATGGCGTCGAGGGCCTGCTCGTGCCGCCGCGCGACGCGCAGGCGCTCGCGCGCGCGTGCCTGCGGCTTGGCGACGACGCGGCGATGTGCGCGGAGATGGGTGAGCGCGCGCGGCAGCGTGCGGTCGAGAAGTTCGATGTACGGCTCGTGAACGCGGCGATCATCGAGGCACTGGGCGCATGATGCTTCCCGCGTTGCCATGGTTCGACCGCGGTGCTGCGCTCACGCGCGCATGGCCGCCGCCCTCGGGCGACGCGCTCGCCTCTGCGATGCACGATGTGCGTGCGCGCGACCGACATGGCGACGCGCTGCATGTCGTCGCCGCAGCGCTGTTCGTCTATCTCTCCGCGCTGGACCAGGCGCCCAACTCGGCTGCGTTCGCGATCCTGCTCACGGTTGCAATCGCGCGTTTTGCGGTGTTTCCTGTGCTGTTCACGCCGCTCCTGCGATGGCCGCCCTTCTGGCTCGGGCTCGGGTGGGTCGCGTGGAGCGCGCTGAGTTCGCTGTGGTCGCCGCTCGGCGCGGGCGCGCTCGGCACGCTGAGCACGCAGCGGGCGCTGCTTGCGCTCATCGCGCTCTTTCCCGTGATCGACCGCGCCCGGCTCCTCGCGTGGGCGCTGGTGCTTGCGGTCGGCACCAACTCGGCGGTGCAGGTCATGCAGAAGCTCGGCTGGGTCGAGCAGCCAGGCGGTCTGACCTGGCGGCCCACGGGCATCGTCGCGATTCCGGCGGTTGCAGCCATCAACGCGGGAATCGCGATCCTGCTCTCGCTTGCGCTGCTGGTCGGCGCGCGATGGCCTGCGCGCGTCGCGCTCGTCGCGCTCACGGCGCTTGCGGCGGCAGGACTTGTCCTGAGTTCATCGCGGCATCCCGCGCTGTCGCTCGTCTTCCCGATGCTGCTCCTGCCGATCCTGCTCGTCGCGGGCGGTCATGTGCGCATGCGTGCGATCGTCGCGACGGCGATCGCGCTCGCCGCCGTGGCGATCGGCGCGCTCGCGGTGTTCGGCGGCGAATTCACGCGATACATGCAGGATGCACAGCGTGACGCGGCCGCCGCGATGCGTGGCGAGACGGGATTTTCCTCGATCCACGCGCGGCTCTTCTGGTGGCGACTCGGGTTCGAGGAGTGGCTCGCGCATCCGCTTCGCGGCGGAGGGCTCGGGAGTTTCCGCGGATTCGTGGACGCGCACCCCGCGACCGCCGACTTCGTCGCGGCGAGCGGCATCACGCGCGAGGAATTGCTGCAGAAGCACCCGCACTCGAGCTATGTGCGCGCGCTGGCGGAGACGGGCGTCGTCGGATTCGTGCTCTTTGCGGGCGCGATCGTCGCGTGCCTGCGCTGCGGGCTCGCGCGCATCGGACGCGACCCGCTCGTCGCCGGCGCCACGGCGGCGGTCTTGTTCGTGGCGCTTGCGACCGCGGGCGAATGCGTCGAACTCATGAATGTCGCGTACGCCCCCGCCGTGCTGGCGATCGCGATCGCCGCGCTGCCGCGCGCGGATGGCTGGGCGCTGCCGCCGCGGCGCGTGTGATACCCTCGCGGCATGTGCGGATTCGCTGGCTTCATCGACCCACGCGGGCGGCTCGGGAACTCCCCTGCCGCCGCCGAGGCGATGCTGCGCGCGGTGGCGAACACGCTTGTCCACCGCGGGCCCGATGACGACGGCGTCGCGTTCGACGCGCAGCACGGCGTGGGGCTTGCGTTTCGGCGGCTTGCGATTCTCGACCTTTCGCCCGCGGGCCACCAGCCGATGGAGTCCGCGCGCGGCCGCTACGCGATCGCGTTCAACGGCGAGGTCTACAACCACGCTGCGCTGCGCGACGAGCTGCGCGCGCGCGGGCACGCGTTCCGCGGCCATTCCGACACCGAGACGATGCTCGCCGCGTTCGAGGAATGGGGCGTCGAGGCCGCGATCGCGCGCTTCGAGGGCATGTTCGCGTTCGCCGTGCTCGACCGCGCCGAGCGCGTCGTGTGGCTCGTGCGCGATCGTTTCGGCGTGAAGCCTCTGTACTACGGGTTGACGCACGCGACGCGCGTGCCCGGCGGCGTGTTTGCGCTGCCCGAGGGCGCCGCGCTCGTGTTCGCGAGCGAACTCAAGGCGATGCGCGCGATTCCCGCGTGGTCGGGCTCGGTCGACCGCGGCGCGCTCACGCTCTTCGTGCGGCACGGCTATGTGCCGGGGCCGATCTCGATCCACCCCGAGGCGCGCAAGCTGCGGCCGGGGCATCTGCTGCGCGTCGACCTCGCGAATGCGCGCGCCGAGGAGCGCTGCTGGTGGCATTCGCGCGACCTCGTGCGGCGCGGTGCGGCGCATCGCTTCACAGGCAGCGACGCCGAGGCGATCGACGCGGTCGATGCCGCGCTCCTCGAGAGCGTGCGCCTGCGCATGGTGGCCGATGTGCCGCTCGGCGCATTCCTGTCGGGCGGCATCGACTCGAGCGCGGTCGTCGCCGCGATGCAGGCGCAGTCGTCGAAGCCCGTGCGGACCTTCACCATCGGCTTCGGGCCGAAGGAGTTCGACGAGGCGCCGTACGCGCGCGCGGTCGCGAAGCATCTCGGCACCGATCACACCGAGGTGTATGTGTCGGGCGAAGAGGCGCTCGCGATGGTGCCGCGACTGGCGGGAATCTGGGACGAACCCTTCGCCGACAGTTCGCAGATCCCGACGCTGCTCGTGAGCGAGGTCGCGCGACGCAGCGTGACGGTGTCGCTCTCGGGCGACGGCGGCGACGAGCTCTTCGGCGGCTACTACCGCTACGCGTGGACCGAGTCGATCGCGCATCGCTCGCGCCGCGTGCCGCGGCCTGCGCGCGCGCTGATGTCGGCGCTCTTGCGCGCGACGCCGCGCGGAATCGCGAACCGCACGGGCCACGCGCTGTCGAAGATCCTGCCCGCGCGCTACTCGGTCGACCGCGCGGGCGACCGCGCGCACCGGCTCGCCGATCTCCTCGGCCACGACGATGCGTGGGCGATCTACCTCGACCTTGTTGCGATCAGCCCGCAGTCGGAGACGCTCGTGCTCGGCGCGTCGCGGCCGGCGACCGCGCTCACCGACCCTGCGGAGCTCGCCTCCGAACTCGACATGCAGACGCGCATGATGCAGGCCGACATCGCGAGCTACCTCGTCGACGACATCCTCGTGAAGGTCGATCGCGCGAGCATGGCCGTGTCGCTCGAGGCGCGCGAACCGCTGCTCGATTCGCGCTTGGCCGAGCTCGCGTTCCAGCTGCCGCTCTCGATGAAGATCCGCGACGGCGAACGCAAGTGGGCGCTGCGCCGCGTGCTCGAGCGCCGCGTGCCGCGCGCGTTGTTCGAACGCCCCAAGATGGGCTTCGGCGTGCCGCTCGCAGAGTGGCTGCGCGGACCGCTGCGCCCGTGGGCCGAGTCGCTGCTGGCGCCGGACCGCCTCGCGCGCGAGGGGTACTTCGACCCAACCGCCGTCGCCGCGCTCTGGAACCGCACCCTAGACCCCGCCAAGCGCTCGAACGGCTATGAGGCGTGGAATGTGCTTATGTTCCAGTCGTGGCTCGACCGGTGGGGTGGCGGCGCGGTGCGATGAGCGTGCCCATCGGGTGCTGGGTGGCTCTCGGGCAAGGTCGGCGGCCGGGCGACGGTCGGCGGGATACGGCGCTGCGCGGTACCTTCTGAGAAAGCAGAGGTTCGTTCACATGCAGTCATCATCGCGGACTCGCAACACGCCTGAAGCGCCACCGCTCCCCTGGATCGTGCTGCGGCTTGGCAATCGTGTGGACGCGTCAGAGGGCGCCGCCTTCCCCGAGATCAGGATCCATGCGAACAGCTCGGGTTTCCGAGAGCTTGC
Source organism: Planctomycetota bacterium (assembly GCA_041161465.1). Classification (GTDB taxonomy): domain Bacteria; phylum Planctomycetota; class Phycisphaerae; order Phycisphaerales; family SM1A02; genus QWPT01. The sequence goes on from JBEAUK010000073.1 coordinate 10,601, forward strand.
GCAAGTCTTCGAGAAGTTCGCAGCGCAATGCGATTTACAGGATGCCGCGCCCAATCCTCATGGTGCGAGTACGACGACCTCGATCACAATCGAGCCTGGTGTACCCACTTCCACCGCCGGTCCTGCGATCAGAGAGGTCCTTTCCGACCAGCTTGGATTGCGGCTCTTGCACCTCCCGAACCACGAGCGAGATCTGTGGATCCAGACTTGGTGCGCAGGACTCGGAGACCATCGATCCCTGACGCTCCAGTATCCGGAGCTCGTCGCAAGAGCGCAGGCAGAACTTCGCATGTTTGGATTGACCGTTGAAGAAGACGGCGATTGGCTTCGACAGCTCGATCCGTGGCTACTCTCACCCGACGAGGCATTGAGGCGGCTTGCCCTCGCGGTTCCCCACGAATGTCCGCTCTATGGCCTCGAAGTGCTGCGCAGACACGACGGAGGCCTCCAACTCGATCGCTCACATGCATTCGGGGAAGGCGATGAGCCGAATCCATGGACGCAGGCGATCGCGCTCTTGCAGGCTATCCGCGAGCACGATGTCGTTGTCGCGTTCGTGCCCCTCCGCTCTACCCCACATCCTGACGGCGAAGCGTGATCACGAGTACGCATCCGGTGCCCGCATCCCGTGCCGGGTACCTGGCGGGTACGAGCGGGTACACGCGGGTAGGTACCAAGAGGTCGTCAAGTGGCACGGGATGGGAGTGGGACGGGGTGGGCTTGCCGCGGGGCCAGGGCTCCACCGCTCCCGCCTCCTGAAATCGCGCGAGAATTGCCGATAGAACCGCCGCCGACGCGGCTTCTCCGATCGGGGGTTGTCCACCCGCCGTGAACCGCCGATAGCCCTGTAGAACCCCCCCGACGCCATGCCGACCGACGAACCGAAGCAGATCCTCCTCTCGCCGCCGCACCTGTCGGGCGCGGAGCGGCACTTCGTCGAGGAGGCCTTCCGCACCAACTGGATCGCGCCGCTTGGGCCGAATGTCGACGCGTTCGAGCGCGAGATGGCCGCACGCCTCTCGTCGGACGGCGCCGAGATGCACTGCTGCGCGACCTCGTCGGGCACCGCCGCGATCCACCTCGGCCTGATCGCCCTCGGCGTGCAGCCGGGCGACCTCGTCCTCTGCTCGAGTTTCACCTTCGTCGCGACGGCGAACCCGATCCGCCAGCTCGGCGCCGAGCCCGTCTTCATCGACAGCGACGACGCAAGCTGGAACATGTCGCCCGCCGCGCTGCGCTGCGCGCTGCACGCGCTCGCCGCCGAAGGCAAGCGCCCGCGCGCCGTCGTGACCGTCGACCTCTACGGCCAAGGCTGCGACTACGGCGCGATCACGCCAATCTGCGAGGAATGGGGCGTGCCGGTCCTCGAGGACGCAGCCGAGGCGCTCGGAGCCACCGTGCACGGCCGCCCGTGCGGCACCTTCGGCGCGGTCGCCGCGTTCAGCTTCAACGGCAACAAGATCATCACGACCTCGGGCGGCGGCATGCTGGCCGCGGGCGACGCGCGCGTTGCCGAGCGCGCGCGCTTCCTCGCCACGCAGGCACGCGACCCCGCACCGCACTACGAGCACTCGGTCGCCGGCTTCAACTACCGCATGTCGAACATCTGCGCAGGCGTCGGACGCGGGCAGCTGCTCGTGCTCGACGAACGCGTCGCGCGACGCCGCGAGATCTTCGCGCAGTACCAGCGCGCGCTCGGCGGCTTCGACGGCGTCGAGTTCATGCCCGAACCCGCGTGGAGCCGCTCGACGCACTGGCTCACCGCGCTCACCATCGATCCGACCCGCGCGGGCACGAGCCGCGACGCGCTGCTCGCGACGCTCGCCGCGCAGAAGATCGAGGCGCGTCCGACCTGGAAGCCGATGCACCAGCAGCCGCTGTTCTCGGGCTGCCGCATGTTCGCGCACGAAGAAGGCCGCACGCCCGTGTGCGAGCGACTCTTCCGCGACGGCGTCTGCCTGCCATCGGGATCGTCAATGAGCGACGCCGATGTCGCGCGCGTGATCCAGGCGTGCGAGCGCGAGCTGACGGCGGCACGACCGAAGGTCACGCAAAACGCCTCGGTCACGCGCACCGTGTAAACTCTGTCCATGGCGGTTCTTGTCACCGGTGCCGCGGGCTTCATCGGCTCGCATGTCTCGCATGTCCTTCTCGATCGCGGCGAAGAGGTCGTGGGTCTCGACGACCTCAACGACTACTACGACCCGACGCTGAAGGAGGCGCGGCTCGCGCGTCTGACGCCGAAGCGCGGCTTCTCGTTCGTGAAGATGGATGTCGCCGACCGCGCGGGCATGGAGTCGCTCTTTGCGCATCACAAGTTTGACCGCGTCGTGCACCTCGCCGCGCAGGCGGGCGTGCGCTACTCGATCACGAACCCGCACGCGTATGTCCACTCGAACATCGTCGGCTTCCAGAACATCCTCGAGGGCTGTCGCGCCGTGCACGAGAAGCACGGCGGCTGCCGCCACCTCGTCTACGCGAGCTCGAGCTCGGTCTACGGCGGCAACACCAAGCTTCCCTTCTCGGTGAACGACTCGGTCGACCACCCGCTCTCGCTCTACGCGGCGAGCAAGAAGGCGAACGAGCTCTTCGCGCACACCTACTCGAACCTCTTCGCGCTGCCGACGACGGGCCTGCGCTTCTTCACGGTCTACGGGCCGTGGGGCCGCCCCGACATGGCGCTCTTCCTGTTCACGAAGAACATCCTCGAGGGGAAGCCGATCGAGGTCTTCAACCACGGGCGCCACCGCCGCGACTTCACCTATGTCGACGACATCGTCGAGGGCATCGTGCGCACGCTCGACCGCCCCGCGCAGCCGAACCCCGCGTTCGATGCGGCGCACCCCGACCCCGGAACCTCGAGCGTGCCGTGGCGGGTCTACAACATCGGCAATTCCCGCCCGGTCGAGCTCCTCGACTACATCGGCGCCATCGAGCGCGCGGTTGGGCGCAAGGCGGAGATGATCCTGAAGCCGCTGCAGCCGGGCGATGTGCCCGACACCATGGCCGATGTCGAGGCGCTCGAGCGCGACACGGGCTACCGGCCGTCGACCACCGTCGAGACGGGCGTGGCGCGGTTCGTCGAGTGGTACCGCGGGTACTACGGCGTCTAGGCACTACGGCTTCTGGGCTCGTATCCCGCGTTTGTCGGCTACGCTGCCTGCATGGCAAGCGTCTGCTTCTACTTCGAGTTCCACCAGCCCTACCGGCTGCGGCGCTACTCGGTCTTCTCGACCGACCCGTTCTACTTCGACAACGAGGCGAACGAGAAGATCATGCGCAAGGTCGCGGACAAGTGCTATCGCCCCGCGACGGCGAAGATGCTCG
>JBEAUK010000086.1:0-19776 GCA_041161465.1 Planctomycetota bacterium
CCCTGCAGGCGCGTGCCGTCGACCTGGCACGCTCGCTGAAGGCGCCGAACGTCCGCATCATCCCCAACATGGTTGGCCGCACCGCCGTGGGCGTCGAGGTGCCGAACCCGCAGAAGGAGAAGGTGCGCCTCAAGGAGCTGATGAGCGGCCCGGCCGCGAAGGACATGTCGCTGCCGATGTTCATGGGCAAGGACGGCGCCGGCGAGCCGATGGTGCTGGACCTCTCCAAGCAGCCGCACATGCTGATCGCCGGCACCACCGGCAGCGGCAAGAGCGTGTGCATGAACACCATCATCATGAGCTGGCTCTACACCAAGCGGCCCGACGAGCTCAAGCTCTGCCTCGTCGACCCGAAGATGGTGGAGATGGCGCAGTTCGGCGAGGTGCCCCACCTGATGGCGCCGGTGGTCACCGACATGTCGAAGGCCGCCGGCATCATGGAATGGGCGGTCCGGCACATGGAGGAGCGCTACGAGCTGCTCAAGGCCGCCAAGGTCCGCGACATCCGCGGCTTCAACGAGCTCGGCGAGGAGCAGCTTCGCGCCGCCCTCGCCCCCCCGAGCGAGGAGGCCTGGATCCGCACGCCGAAGAAGCTGCCCTACATGGTGTTCGTGATCGACGAGCTCGCCGACCTGATGATGCAGCACCGCGAGGTCGAGCAGTCGATCGTGCGCATCGCGCAGAAGGCGCGTGCGGTCGGCATCCACCTGATCCTCGCGACCCAGCGCCCGCAGGCGACGGTCGTCACGGGCCTCATCAAGTCGAACATGCCGTGCCGCGTGAGCTTCAAGGTGGCGTCGGGCACCGACAGCCGCATCGTGCTCGACCAGAAGGGCGCGGAGCTCTTGCTCGGTCAGGGCGACATGCTCGTCGTGACGCCGAGCCAGACGGACGCGCGCCGCTCGCAGGGCACGCTCGTCGAGGACAAGGAGGCCCGCGCGGTCACCAAGTTCCTCAAGACGGTCGCTGCGCCCAGCTTCGAGCGCCAGCTGCTGACGATTCGGTCCGGCCAGGTGGCGAGCGGTGGCGACGGTGGTTCGGGCGACGCTGGCGATGCCGGCGGCGAGCGCGATCCGCTGTTCGACAGCGCCGTCGAGATCATGATCGAGTCGGGCCGCGGAAGCGTGTCGCTCCTGCAGCGTCGGCTCGCGATCGGCTATGGACGCGCGTCGCGGCTCGTCGACCAGATGGGCCAGGCGGGCATCCTCGGCGAGCACAAGGGCTCGGTCGCGCGCGAGGTCGTGGTGACGATGGAGGAATGGGCGCGCATGAAGGAGATGCGCGACGAGGCCGAGGCCTCGGGCACCGTCTTCCAGAAGCACTACGACAACTCGGACGCAGACAGCGAGGCGCTGCGCTTCCACGATGAAGAGAGCGACGAGCAGGAGACCGCCCGCGAGAGGTGAGCGACGGGACAGGACAGGCAGTCACTCCGAAGGCCGCTGCGAAAGCAGCGGCCTTCTTCTTTGAGCACCAACGAACCCCTCTCCGAATGGTGCACGGCACGTGACAGTCGGTGCCTGGCAGATGCCGTGCACCGAGCTGCAGATCCATAAGTTCAATAAATGCAGTGCTTTACGACACGATTCGGGCGGTGCCTGGCACGTGCCTGGCACTGCACGGCACGTGCCGTGCACCCCTACACTCCGCGTCCGCATGGCGACTTTTTTCCCGAGCGTCCCCTACGAGATCCGTGACGAAGGCAAGGACCGGGCCTCCAACGAGCCCGAGCTTGTGATGCGCAAGTGCCTCGAGGACGCGCTCGTCGACAAGCCTTGGATCGTGATCCAGAACCTGCTCGTGCAGGACCCCGATGCCGTCGGCACGCGCGAGCTCGACTTTGTCGTCATTGATCCTGATCGCGGACTCATCATCATCGAGGTGAAGGGCGGAGACTTCCGCTACTCGCCCGAGCATGGGTGGTACCGCGATGTCCGCGGCGAGATCCGCACGCATGAGCGCGAGGCGCCGCAGCAGGCGATCAGCGCGATGTATGCGCTCGTCCGCGCGCTCGCGAACTATGGAAGCCACGACGACCGCCATCCGCCCTACCTCCACGGCTGGTTCCTCGCGCTCGTCGACGCTCATGTCGACTTCAACACCGTTCCGCTCAGCGTGCGAAATCACCTGATCGGCGCCTCGCAGTGCCGCAACGCCGCGAAGCTCAAGCGGGATCTTGAGGGCATGTTCGAGGCGCTCGCCGCGAAGTACCCAGAAGTCCCGCAGGGCGCGCGCTCGCCTATGCGCCGCATCGTCGACCGCCACATCCTGCCGACCATGAAGTCGGCGCTCTATGTGCGAGACGAGATCATGAACGCACGCGTCATCGAGCACGATGTCATGCGACCGGTTCGCGGCATCGTCGACGCGACCTATCGCCTCGACCGCGTGCAGATCGAGGGCTTCGCGGGCACCGGCAAGACCTACGCCGCGCTCTACCGAGCGCGCCGGGAGATCGCGGAGGGGCGCCGCACCCTCGTCACCTGCTTCAACGAGCCGCTCGCGACCATCCTCGGCCGCGCGTGCCGCGCACGCCCCGTCGACAACTCGACCCCCTTGCGCGCCATTCGGGCCGACCTGGTCGTCGTCGCCAACCTTCACGCGCTGGCGGAGAGCGTCACGAACAGTCTCGGCCGCACCCCGCCTTCGTCGCTCGCGCCGAACGACCGCTACGCGGCGATGATCGCGACGCTCGCGGAGGCGGCGCGCGCCGGGCATCTCGGATCGTTCGACTCGATCGTGATCGACGAAGGTCAGGACTTCACGCCCGCGATGCTTGATGCGCTGGACGCGCTCGCCGGCCCTCACGCGCGAGTTGCCTTCTTCCACGATCCCAACCAGGCGATCTACCACCGTGCGGACCTGACCGAGATCGAGCGCCGTTTCGGCCGCCCACTCGTCCTGCGCGAGAACCTGCGCAACTCGGTCTCGATCACCGCCTTCCTCCGCTCGCTCGACCCGACCCGCCTCGCGGGAATCGAGGCGCCACCCTCCGTGCGCGAAGGCCAGCCCGTTGTCGTCGCCGAGTTCGCGCCGGAGGATGTGTCCGGGCAGCGCAAGGCCATCCATCGGATCATCAAGCACCTTGTCGACGCAGAGGGAGTCCGACCCGAGGATGTGATGATCCTCTCGCCCTTCCGCCGCGACCGCGGCTGCCTTGCCGGCGAGGACCAGATCGCGGGGTTCATGCTCGTCAATCTCGCCGACTCGTTCTCGCTGAACGACGGCGACCCGCCCGCGATTCGCTGGGAGACCCTCCACCGGTTCAAGGGGCTTGAGGCGCCAGCCGTGATCCTGCACGATGTCCGCGGCAGCGCCGAAAATGTGTCCTACGAGGCGATTCTGACCGCCTGCAGCCGCGCGCAGCACGCGCTCTACATCCTGCGGTCGACGGACTACGGCGGGGCGGCGGCCCTCCCTGTGCAGGGCGCCCTCCCCTGATGTTCGACGCCGAGAGACGCCGATACTCTCGGCATGATCAACCCTGATTGGATCAAGCGCGGACTCGATGCAGCGATCGAGATGGCCGAAAAGGGCTGGCGCGAAGGCGGTATCCCGATCGGCAGCTCACTGTTGAATGCACGCGGCGAGGTTGTGGCCGCTGGTCACAACCAGCGCGTCCAGTCCGGCGATCCGACCGCGCACGCGGAGGTCGATTGCGTTCGCCGCGCCGGTCGACGCCGCGACTGGCGTCACCTGACGCTCGTCTCGACGCTCTCACCCTGTCCGATGTGCTCGGGAACGACGATCCTCTTCAAGATTCCGCGCGTCATCATCGGCGAGAACCGCACCTTCATGGGCGCCGAGGATTGGTTGCGCCATGAGAAGGTCGAGCTGCATGTCGTTGATGATCCGCGCTGCATCGCGCTCATGGAGCGCATGAAGCGCGAGAAGCCCGATCTCTGGGCCGAGGACATCGGCGAATGAGCGCCGCGCGCCCGCTCATTCTCGTGACCTGCTTCGAACCCTTCGGCGGCAGCCATGTCAATCCGACGATGGTGATCGCCAGACTGCTCGAGTCGATGCCTTGCGCGCTTGGCGCGCGTGCGTATGCCGCACTGCCGGTCGTCGGTGGCACAGACGCGGACAGTGCATGGGGCAAGGTCTCGCGACTGATCGCGTCCCTGGCTCCGGATGCGGTCGTCGCGCTCGGGGAGAGCGCGAAGGCGGATGCGATCACCTTCGAGCGTATCGCCGTCAATCTGCGCGACAGTCGAATCCCCGACAATGCCGGCGTGCTCGTGGTCGACGAGCCCGTGATCGATGGCGGAGCAGACGCCATCTTCACGACGCTGCCGGTGCGGGAGCTTGCGCAGGCGTGCGTCGATGCAGGCGTGCCGTCGACGCTTTCACTCTCAGCCGGCAGCTTTCTCTGCAACGAAGTCATGTATCGCCTGCTTTCCGACGAGCGCGTTGGGCACGCGGGCTTCATCCATGTCCCGCAGCTTCCCGAGCAGTCGTATGCGCGTGGCGGTCCGATGATGGAAGCGCGGATTGCAGCAGCGGGCGTGCACGCGGCGCTCGAGGCGCTGGCGGCGACACTCGTCAAGCGCGCGCATTTGGAAAGGAACTGATCGATGGGTTGCATCGGGACACTGTTTCGGATTCCGTTCGGCGTGATGCTCGGCTATCTCGTGATGATCGCCGCGGTGTTCGCCGCCTTCTCAGCCGTGATGGTGCTGGCTGGCACGGACTTCTGCTTCGAGGGCGACTCGTGGGTTGCCTCAGAGAAGTTCTGCGTGGTCGGGGTCGGTTTGTTCGCCATCGCGGCGTTCCTCGGGGGCTTCACCGCGATTCGCATCGGGGGTTCGGCTTCCGTCCTCTTCCTCTGCATCCTGTTCGGCGGAATCGGGTCCCTCACCGCTCTCGGGATGCTCGGGCAGGGGAAGGAAGTTCGGCTGAAGGATCGACCGGAAGCGAGACCCGCCGATCTCGGCCCGTTGCAGGCCGCGCAATGGAGCGAGACGCCGACTTGGTGCGAGTGGGGCAACCTCGCCGCTGGACTTGCCGGAATCGCCGTCGGCGCAGCGTTTGGCCGAGGCGCGCCGCGAGACTCGAGCCGCGCAAAGCCCAAGGAATGACGGAAGGAATGACGGAAGGAATGACGGGTGCACGGCACGTGCCATGCAGTGCCTGGCACTGACTGGCACGTGCCTGGCACCTTTCCCCCGCACCTATACCCCAGACGCAAAACGCGACGCCGGGAAGCGACTCGTCCACCGCTTCGCCTGTGCACGGCACGTGCCACGCGGTGCCTGGCACTGCATGGCACGTGCCGTGCACATGTCGTAGCCTGCGAAATGGAAACGGCGGCTGCCGGAGCAGCCGCCGTTGTGGTTGTCGTTTCTCACGAGAAGGTCCGCCGCCGCCGCGGCGAGCGCTCGTTCAAGCCTTGAAGCTGCTCTTGAACTGCGCGACCGCAGCCTTGAACTCGTCCTCGATGCCCTTGAAGCTCTTCGCCGTCGCCAGCTTGGCACGGAGATCCGCCTTCTGCGCGCGGAAGTAGCTCAGCAGGCCGTCCTCGAACTTCGGCACCGACGGCACCGGGATGTCGTCGAGGAAGCCGCGCGACGCGGCGAAGATCGAGATGCACTGGTCGATGACATCGAACGGCTTGTACTGGCCCTGCTTGAGCAGCTCGACCATGCGCGCGCCGCGGTCGAGCTGGCGCTTCGACGCAGCGTCGAGGTCGGTGCCGAGCTGCGCGAACGCCTCGAGCTCGCGGTAGGCCGCGAGGTCGAGACGGAGCGAGCCGGCGACTTCCTTCATCGCCTTGATCTGGGCGTTACCACCGACGCGCGACACCGAGATACCGACGTTGATCGCGGGACGGATACCGGCCGCGAACAGCTCGGGCTGGAGGTAGATCTGGCCGTCGGTGATCGAGATCACGTTCGTCGGGATGTACGCCGACACGTCGCCTTCCTGCGTCTCGATGATCGGGAGCGCGGTGAGCGAACCGCCGCCGTTCTCCTTCGAGAGCTTGGTGGCGCGCTCGAGCAGACGGGAGTGCAGGTAGAACACGTCGCCCGGGTACGCCTCGCGGCCCGGCGGACGACGGAGGAGGAGCGAAAGCTCGCGGTACGCGACGGCCTGCTTCGAGAGGTCGTCGTACACGCAGAGGACATGCTTCGGCGTCTTGCCGTTCTTGCCCTGCCACATGAAGTACTCACCCATCGCGCAGCCCGCGTACGGAGCGATGTACTGGAGCGGCGCAGCGGCCGACGCACCCGCGTTCACGACGATGGTGTAGTCCATCGCGCCGTTCTTGCGGAGGGTCTCGACGACGCCCGCGACGGTCGAATCCTTCTGGCCGACGGCGACATAGATGCAGACCACGGCGTCTTCGGTGCCCCAGTACGCCTTCTGGTTGATGATCGCGTCGAGGCAGACGGCGGTCTTGCCGGTCTTGCGGTCGCCGATGACGAGCTCGCGCTGACCACGACCGACGGGGACCATCGAGTCGACGGCCTTGATGCCGAACTGGAGCGGCTCCTTCACCGGCTGACGCGCGGCGATGCCGGGGGCGACGATGTCGACCTTCTGGCGGCCCGACGCGTTGATCGCGGGGCCACCGTCGATGGCGTTGCCGAGCGGGTCGACGACGCGGCCGAGCAGCTCGGGACCGACGGGCACCTCGAGGAGGTTGCCGGTCGCGCGGGCGGTGTCGCCTTCGCGGATCGCGGTCGAGTCGCCGTAGAGCACGCAGCCGACGGTGTCGAGCTCGAGGTTCATCACCTGGCCCATGACGCGGCCACCCGCGCCCTGGAACTCGATGAGCTCGCCTGCCATCGCCTTCGAGAGGCCGTAGACGCGGGCGATGCCGTCACCGACCTCGACCACCTGGCCGACTTCGGAGATCTCGAGCTTGCCCGAGTACTGCTCGATTTCCTGGCGAATGACTGTCGTGATCTCGTCGCTCTTGATCTTCACGGGTAGGTCCTCTGAGTTGCGGGGCGGTTGCCCGGCGTGGAAGAAGCTGAATGCAGGTGCGGTTTATGCGAGGAAGTCGCCGAGGCGCGAGCGCATGGCGCCCGTGCCGCGCGCGGCGACCGCGTCGCGCATGTTGCGGAGTTGGGTCTCGACCGATCCGTCGATGAGCTGGTCACCGATGCGGAGCTTCACGCCACCGATCATGTTTGGATCGGCGTACTGGTGAATCACGGCTTCCTTGCCGAAGGCTTCCTTGACGCCACCCTTCACGGTCGCGACCACATCGGGCGCGGCCTGGCCGGTGACGGTGTACATGTCGACCTCGACGCGACCGAGACGAGCCTGCAGCAGGCCGTCGAACGCATCGGAGATGTCGGCAAGGCGACCCGCGCGGCCATGCGCGGCGACGACCATGACGAAGCGGTAGACGAGGTCGGAGACCTTGCCCTTGACGATCCGGTCGATCGACGCGCGGCGAGCCGCGGCACCGATGATCGGGGTCTTGAGGAACTCGGCGAAGCGCTTGTCGGCGCGAACCATCTCGGCAAGCGCGGAGAGCTCGGCGGCGCACGACTCGGCGAGGGCGACGCCGCCCTGCTTGTCGCAGACCTCGAGCAGGCTCGTCGCGTAGACGCTCGCGATTTCGTCGATGTGCTGGGTGGTTGCCATGATTGGGTACGAAGTGGATGCGCGTTCGAAAGCTGCGCGAAGGTCGATCAGTTGCGGCCGCGGGCGAGCTCGGCCAGGCTCTCGGCGACGAGGCGCGACTGGTCGGCGGCACCGACCTCGCGGCGGAGGATCTTGGAAGCCATCGACGCGGCGAGCGTGACCGCGTGCTCGTTCAGCTCGCGGACGGCGCTCTCTCGCGCAGCCTGGATGTCGGCAAGCGCGCGCGACTTCATGTCGGACAGTTCGGCGTCGTTCTTGGCGCGGAGCTCGTCGGCGACCTTGCGGGCCGTCGACTTCGCCTCTTCGATCGTGCGCGCGGCCTCTTCCTGGGCCTGGCGCAGCTTCTCCTCGAACTTCTTCTGCGCCGACTCCGCCTCGTGGCGGGCCTTCTCCGCGGCGTCGATCTCGTGGCGGATCTTCGCGTAGCGCTCGTCGAGGCCGGCGATGATCTTCGGCCACACAAGCTTCGCGGTGAGCGCGAAGAAGACGAGGAAGACCACCACCGCAAAGGTGTACGCGATGTAGTCGGGGTCGAGCAGTCCGGCTGCGAGGATCGAAGTCATTGGGTGCATTCCTGTCGTTGGTGCGCAGGCCCTCGGGGATCTGCGCGGAAAAGTCTTCGTCGGGTGTCCCCGACGAAGACCTGAATCTCAATTCGTGACCTCAGTCGAGACTCGGCGAGCGCATCGCCGAATCCCCGAGGGCTCGATCACAGCACGCCGAGCAGGGCGACGACGACCGCGAACAGCGCGACGCCTTCGATGAGCGCCGCGGTGAGGATCATCTGGGTCTGGATCGAGGACGCAGCCTCGGGCTGACGGGCGGTCGCCTCGACGGCGCCACCACCGATGCGACCGATGCCGAGGCCGGCACCGATGACCGCGAGACCAGCGCCGAGCGCGGCGAGACCAGCGGCGAGCGGCTTGCCGGTCGAGGCGGCGGCCTCAGCACCCTGCGCGAGGGCGGGGCTGGCGGCGAAGGCGGCGAGGGCGACGGGGATGAACTTGGCGATCTTGCTCATTTCTGACTGTGCTCCAAAGGGTTTGGTCTTGTGCTCGGACGCTGTGGGACGCGCCGGTTGAAGGATTGGAATCATTCAGCCGGGCCTCCCACGGGCCCGGGGTTGGACGGATCAGTGCGCGTGGGCATGCGAATGGCCATGCCCGTGGCCATCCTCGTGGCCGTGTGCATGGTCGTGGTCATGGTCGCCGTGGTGGCTCATCATGCCGATGAACACCGCGGTCAGGAACATGAACACGAACGCCTGCAGGAAGGCGACGAAGAGCTCGAGGAAGAAGATGGCCACGGCGAACGCGCCAGCGACGAGGCCGATCGGAGCCGCCAGGCCCCAGCCGCCCGCCTTGAGCGCCATTCCCACGAACATAAAGATGGTCGCGAGCAGCGTGTGGCCCGCGAGCATGTTGGCGAAGAGACGAATCGCAAGCGCGCCCGGCTTGATGAAGAGACCGAGGATCTCGACGACGAAGATGATCGGGACGACGAGCAGCAGGCCCTTCGGGCCGGTGAGCAGCTCCTTGCCGCCGCACATGTGCTCGAGGAATCCCTTCACCCCGAGGTCCCGCATCGACTGCACCATGATCGCGAGGAACGAGATCGTCGCGAGACCGGCGGTCACGGAGATCGAGGCCGTCGCGGTGCCGCCGAAGAAGTACAGGTGCTCGGCGTGCTCGGCAGCCTTCGCATCGTGACCGGCCTCTGCGCCGTGTCCGCCGCCGAGGAACGAGTAGACAAGGCCCTGGAAGTCCGCGAACGGGACAAAGCCGAGCAGGTTCAGCGCGAGGATGAAGAAGAACAGCGACAGGAAGAACGGCAGGTAGAAGTCGGCCGTCTTCTTGCCGAGGAGCGGCTCAAGCACGCCCTGCCGCAGCCCCTGCACGATCGTCTCGACGAGCTGCGCCACGCGTCCCTTCGTGAGGTAGCGGTCGGTGCCCTGCGAAGCGGGACCCGTCGCGATGCTGCGCGAGGCCATCAGGAGCATCACGAACGCCAAGGCGCCCGCGACAGGAATAGAGATCCAGCTCAGGTTCATCGGAACCCCAAGCAGCTCGCCGAAGGCGGACGGCTTGTCCTTCACGTGATCGAGCGGATTGCCGCCAGCCGCGAGGAGCGTGGGGAACGCATCCGCGAGCGTCGGGAGATGCTGAGCAAGTTGAACGGTGCTGCTCATGGGTTCGAAGTCTTGGGTCGTTGCGACGGTCGTCTTTGCAAGGTCTTGATCTGCTCTCGACGCGCGCGCCGAGGGCGGATCGTGAAATCTGTCACGAAGTCGATGTGAGCGAGAGACACAGCGTGGCCCAGACTCACACCCCCGCAGCGCGAGGCTGCGGGAAACTTCCTGTGCCTGAGCGAATCACGCGTTGGGCGCGCTCGATCGTGCACTCCCCTGCACGAACCTCAGCAGTGCCGCGACATCTGCGACCATGATGAGGAGGTGACCCGTCGCCGCGCCAAGAAGGAGCGGGGCGGGCTTCTGAGGGAGGAGAAAGTATAACGAGAGTGCCAAAGCAGGTGTCGCCAAGAAGCGAACCGTCGTCGAGCCGAGATAGGCGGCCATCAGCGAACGCGCCGGCTTTCCCGCGTCTGCAGGAGATGCCGAGAGGTACGCGCCAAAGAAGGTGCCGAGGATGTGGGACCCCGTGGCGGCCATAAGTCCGAGAACTACGCCCCTGTAGACGGCCTCGTCGACGATTCCGCCCAGCTTGACCACCGTCCAGAGCACGAGGAGTACCGCCGCGGTCGCCGAGATGACTGTCAGGAGCCGAACCGTCGGGAACAGTGCATCCGCAGCAGGAATCGTCATGCCGACCCCCCGCCTTGCTCATCCTGTCTTTGCTTTCCGGCAGCAGCGCTGCGCCGGGCACGCTCCGCGGAATCGCGCTTTCCGAGGCGAATCGCCGTGCGGATGACCGTCCACATCGCGACCGCCACCCCAGCGATCGAGCCGACCACGATCCATCGATTGTGGGTGCCAAGCAGGTAGTCCGCGGCGAGACCAAGCAAGACGCCAGCGGCGACCTCGCTCAGCATCTGTGCTCCGAGCCCGAACAGCGATGCATCGGTGCTGCCGAGCATTTTGATTCCGCGAGCGCCCGAGCCCATCGGCTTGGTGGCCGAGGATCCAGACGCGGGATCTGACCGCTGGGATGGTCCGCTTTCGTCCTTCACGCGTACACCGTACCATCTCGACCCCATGGCGACCCGCGACGAAGATGTCATCGATGTGACCCCCACCCGCCTTACCCGCGGCGAGGCGCTCTTCCTGCCGTCGATCTTCAAGGGTCTCGGCACGACCCTGCGCCACTGCTTCGAGAACATCGGCCGCGGCGGCTCGAACAAGAAGAACATCTGGGTGGTCCAGTACCCCGAGCAGAAGCGCGACGACCGGCCGGTCGAGGAAGGCGGCCAGTACCGCCCCTACTTCCGCGGCGTGCATCGCCTCAACAAGGATGAAGACGGCCGCGTCCGCTGCGTCGCGTGCTTCATGTGCGCGACCGCGTGCCCGGCGAACTGCATCCACATCGTGGCCGAAGAGTCGCCGTGGAGCGACCGTGAGAAGTACCCCAAGCAGTTCGACATCGACGAGCTGCGCTGCATCTACTGCGGCATGTGCGAGGAAGCCTGCCCCTGCGACGCGATCGAACTGACGCCTCACTACGAGGTGACGGGCCTTTCGCGCCAGGAGCTCATCTTCGACAAGACGAAGCTGCTGCAGGTGTACGACGAGACCGTCGGCGAAAAGCCGATGTGATGCCCGTCAAGCCCTGACCGGCCGAATCTTCCAACGGAGGTGCGAGGAGTTTCTCGACTCCCCTGCTGCTTACTTCTTCTTGTCCTTCTTGCGGAAGGCGTCGATGATGCCGCCGATTCCTTCGGCCACCGCGCCAGGGTCGCGCTTCAGCACATCGCCAATGTTGGGCAGCGCGAGCTCCTGCTTGAGCTTCGCCGGCTTGCCGTTCGCATCGAACAGCGGCCCGCTGAGCTTCACGCCGACCGTGAGCGCCTTCAGCAGTTCAGGGCTCGCAGCGCCGATCGTGTCGAAGAGATTGCGTGCGTCGCGCGACCAGTTTGCGGCGTCGGACAGCGGAACAGCGGTACGAATCTCGTTCGCGAACATCGGCGTGGCCGCCAAGTCGATGTCGCCCGAGAAGACGAGCGTGTTTCGCCAGGCGCCCGACTGGGTCTTGCCTGCTCGCAGGTTGAAGTCGCGGTAGGTCAGCCGCCCCTTCGAGATCGTGGCGCGAAGCGGGTCGATCTGCGCCTCGAAGCCCTCGGTGCGCCCGGCCTCAAGCATCGAGAGCAGGAAGGAAAGTGGTCCCGAGTTCGTGAGCGCGATCTCGCCAGTCTCGAGCGTGAACGCGGCGTCGAACTTGCGGCGGTCGCCGTCAAGCGGCCATGCGAGCGAGGTCAGCGTGAAGCGCGCAGGATCCTTCGAGGTGACATCCGAGAAGACCGGATTGATCGGCGTGAGCAGCTGCTCGCGGACCTCCGGGGACAGCGTGAAGGTCGCGCGCATCGGCTGGCTGGGACCGGATCGCAGGAATCCTTCGCCAACGGTCAGGGCGGGCGCTTCGACCGTTGCATACTGCGATGCGACCTTCGCCGAGAGCGAGCCTTGCGCGCCGCCACCCGTCGAGAAGTTCTTGGCAACCACTTCTGCATCGATCGCGTCTCCGACATAGCGGCCAACCGCTCCCTTCGTACCCGCAAGCGCATCGACCGTCGCTGCGGGGAATCTCGTGGCCTTCAGTGTTGCGTCGATCGTCGGGGTCGCCTTGGCATCCTCCGCGCGCGCCACCGCCCCACGCACGCGCGCGTCGAGATCGAGCGCGCCCTGTGCCGCGGCAGCCTTTCCATCGCCCGCGATGCGGACGAGCAGCTCCTCCGACAGGCGCTTGGTCGTGACCGACAGCACAAGCGCGCCCGTCGAGACCGTCGACTTCTGCCCCTGTGCGTCGGTGACTTCGATCGACACAGGCGAGAGCGAACCCGAGATGTCGAGTGCGGCGTCTGCGAGAACCGGCTTGAGATCCGCGTCGAGCGGCACCCCCGCCGACTTGATCGCCACCTTCGCGTCGACCGGTGCCGTGACGCGGCGCTTCGGATCCTTGCCAAGGCCGGCCAGCGACGCGAACGCGTCGGCTGCGATCTGTGCGTCGATGGCTCCGCTCGCGCGCGCGGTGCGCTGCTTCGCTTCCTCGACCACATCGACGACAACCTCGCCGCGCGTCTTCGGGAACGCGAGCGCGACCTTCGCCTGCGCAGCGCCCCGCTCGCGGAGCTCGACCGTGCAGTCGCCCGCGCCTCCGAGCATGCCCGAGTAGCCACCGGGCTCAAGACCGAAGGCGCCTTCGACGCGCGCGAGGTCGAATCCGGTAAGCGCGAGCGTGCCCTCGACGCCGCGGAAGAGCTTCGCCTCGTCCGACTTCTTCCAGACGATGTCATACCCGAGCCGACCCGCAGACCCGCCCGAACCGAGCGTCGCGAACCCCTTCGCGGTCGCGCGCTCGTCCTTCATCGCGTAGTTCGCGTCGGCCTCGAGTCGGGGCACTTCGAGCGCGGCCTGGAGACCTGGCGCGCGCTCGATACGGAGGCGATCGACGGCCACGCGGGCCGCGATGTCGCCCGATGGCGCCCAACCCTCCGCGTCCTTCGCGACCGCGAGCGTGGGTACGCGGATCGAGACCTTTGCGCCCGGAGCGAGCGCCACGGTGTCGGGAAGCTTGACCGCCGCGAGCACCTCGGGCGTGAGCGACACATCGCACGCGAGGTTGGTCGCGGAGAGGGCGTCCTTTGCGTAGCGCGCGCTGCCCGAGGCGTTGAGCGTGGCCGCCGCGAGCGTGAAGTCGGCGAGAATCGCGCCGCTCTCGGTGCGGTTCCGCGCGGACAGCGTCATGGGGCCAGCGCCAAGTACGCCGATCGAGTCTTTCGCATCGGGTGCAAATCGCGCGACGACCGATGGATCGAGCCCGCGCACATCGATCGTGCCCTCGAGGCCAAGGAGAGCGGGATCGTCAAACGCCGCGGGAATCGCTGCAAACCGCTGGACGACGCGCGTCTCGGCGCCGTCGATGCGGGCCGCGAGGTCGATCGATCCCGGCGTACCAGCCGCCGGCAGCGCGAAGTTCGCACCAAGCCCGCGCACCGTCGCCACCGACTTGCCGCCCGACACGAGGAGATCACCCGCAACTTCGACGCGGCCGCGCGCCTCAAGCGACTGGAGCGCGGTGCGCCCCTCGCTCGGGCGATACGCGAACGCCGGCACTGTGAGCCGCGCCGTGCCGCCTCCCCGCCCGACCGATACGGAACTCTTCGTCGCACGCTCAACAAGCGCGGGATCGAGCGCAACACCCGCATCGAGTGCGGCGCCCGTCACCGACTTCGCGGAAAGGTCGACATCGCCCGAAAGCGATGCGCGGATCGCGTTCTCCGCGCCATAGACGCCTTCGAGCGAAGCCTCGAGGCGCGCAGTGCTCTTTCCAATCGGCTTGTCGAGTGCGGCGCGCAAGGCATCCGCCCTGAGATCGACCCTCTCGCCCGCGGCCTCGAACGCACCCCGCACCCCGAGACGCTCGGCGAGTTCCAGCTTGAACGCGCCGCCGAACGACTCGAGCGCACCGCCTGCGTCCTTCGCGGGCTTGCGCCAGGCGATCTTCGAGCCCTCAGCACGCGCGACCATGGGCCCGAGTGCATCGACTCCGAGCGCGCGCAGCAGTTCCGGCCGCACCGACACGCTCGCCTCGAGCGTGCCGTCGTCGATGCTGCCGCCATCGGCCGCGACCATGGCGTCGAAGGCGACCTTCACGCGTCGGGTGTCGAGCAGCGCGCTCGCACGCTTGCCCTTCTCCTTCTTGATACGGATGTTGGCAGAGCGCCCGAAGTCTTCGCTGAAGTCGAGCCGCACGCCCTCGCGCAGTTCAGGCGCGTAAGGCTGCAGCACGGTCATCGGGAGCGCCTTCACCTCGACATCCGCCTCGACCGTGGCCGGGTCGAGCACGAATTCGCCGGCGTCGTTCATCACGGCGCCCGACTGGAAGGATGCGTTGATCGTCGCGGGCTCGTCGCTACCCGCGCGGAGTTCACCGCGCGCGGAAAGCATCGAGCTCTCCCCGAGATAGGCCGCCGTCACCGACAGCTGCTCGGCGACGATCGGCTGCTCCGCCGTGCTTGGCACGGGCAGGTTGAACCCCGTGAACTTCAGCGAGCCGGTGATGCCTCGCGCGTTGAACGAGCCATCGGAGGCCTGCGGCACGAGCGCAATGAATGCGGTCTCGAAGTCGCCTGCGCGCACGCCGTCGCCCTGCGCGATTGCGGTTGTCGCCTTGAGTTCGCCGTTGACCTGCAGGCCCTGTACATCGGTTCCCTCGAGCCCGACCCAGCCGGTGAGCCCATCGACTGCGTACAGCGGCTTCCCGTCGCGCGTCGCATCGAGGTCGATGCCGGCAAGTTCGATGCGGATCTTGCGACCGCCGAGAATCTGCTGCCGACCGGCGGCCGGCGCGGCCGCGGGCAGCGCCTGCCCAGGCTCGACCGTGCGCGGCATCTTCGCGATCCCTGCGCGCCCCTCCGCGTCGATCGGCGTCTGCGCGCTTCCAGACACGCTCACGGTCACCTCGTCGCCCGTCGCGAGCGCGAACAGACCCTGCGCCACTTCCGCGGTCACTTCCACGGATCCCATGCCTTCGTCGCCTTGGATCGCGAGCTTCTCGAGCCGCTGCGGCGAGAACCAGCCGAGCTTGACGCCGGCCACGGTGACGACGCCGTTCACCTTGGCGCCGACCTCGCGCTCGACGATGCCGCGCACATAGCCGCGCAGGTAGAGCGGCGCGAACACCACCGCGAACACGACCACGAGCAGCACGGCAAGCGTGGCAAGGAACCACTTGCGCTGCAGGAGCGACGTGCGGGCTGTCCTCTCGGCATTGGTCATGCGGTGAATCCGTATCTCGCGACGGCGTGCGTCGCGCGCAAACAGTAGCAACCACCTGAGGGTCGTCCCGATGGCATGTCACATTCCTCCAAACTTTTCACAACCGAGTCGGATCAGATCGCGGAACGCGACGGCATGAGAAGTTCCTGTCGTGACCCGGCACGCTGCGCCGCCGCGCAACTCAGTCGACAGCGACGGGCGCCGCGTTCTTGCCAGGCGCAAGCGACAGCATCCGCTCGAGCGCGACGCGCGCGAGCGCCTTCGCCTCGGGATGCACGCTGATCCGATTGACCACCTTGCCCGCCGCGAGATGATCGAGGCACCACGCGAGGTGCGCCTGGTCGATGCGGTACATCGTGGTGCAGAGGCACTGGCAATCCGAAAGGATGTGCACATCGACATCGCGCTTCGCCGCCTCGCGCGCGATGCGGTTCACGAGATGGACCTCGGTGCCGACCGCCCAGCTCGAGCCCGGCATCGCCTGGCGGATCGTGTCGATGATGTACTCGGTCGAGCCGCGCAGGTCGGCGAGATCGACGACTTCCTGCGCGCATTCGGGGTGGACGAGCACGGTGCGCCCGTCGCGCTTCGCGGCCGCGACATGCTCGGGGCGGAAGAGCTTGTGCACGCTGCAGTGGCCGGCCCAGAGCAGGACCTTCGCGCTGCGGATCTCTTCGGCGGTGAGGCCGCCCGACTCGCGCTTCGGGTTCCAGAGCGCCGTCTCCGCAGGCCCGCGCGCGCCGACCTCCACATCGACCTCGGTGACGGATCCATGCGCCTTCGCCGTGTTGCGGCCGAGGTGCTGGTCGGGCAGGAAGAGGATCTTGATCTCCTCGCCGCGCGCGCGCTTCTGGCTTCCGCCCGCGAGCGCCCACTCGAACACGCGCGATGCGTTCGAGCTGGTGCAGCACGCGCCGCCATGCTTGCCGACGAAGGCCTTGATCGCGGCGGTCGAGTTCACATAGGTGATCGGGATGACGCGCGTGTTCGCGCTCGACTTCTTCTCGGCGATGGCGGCGTGGATCGCGTCCCACGCGTCGACCGTGTCCTCGTACGCGGCCATGTCGGCCATCGAGCAGCCGGCCGAGAGGTCGGGCAGGATCACATCGACATCGTCGGGCGTCAGGATGTCGGCCGTCTCCGCCATGAAGTGAACGCCGCAGAAGACGATGAACTTCGCGCCGCGCTTCGGCGCCTCGGCCGCGGCCATCTGCGAGAGCTTGAGGCTGTCGCCGACGAGATCGGCGTGGCGGATCACATCGTCCTGCTGGTAGTGGTGCCCGAGGATGAGCAGCCTCGAGCCGAGCTCGCGGCGGCGGGCCTCGATCCACCCGCCGAGTTCGTCGTCGGAGGCGTTGAGATAG
The DNA here is from genome assembly GCA_041161465.1 of Planctomycetota bacterium. GTDB lineage: Bacteria > Planctomycetota > Phycisphaerae > Phycisphaerales > SM1A02 > QWPT01. The sequence continues at coordinate 16,915 of JBEAUK010000086.1, forward strand.
CGTTCTGGGAGAGACGGCTGCCAGAGCATGGAAGTCAACAGTCTATGCGGTCGGCAGGGTCGTCGCGGCCGATACGCGTGCCATGCGCCTTCCGACCACGCGAAGCCCGGTTCCGATCGCAAGGAAGACGCCGCCGAAGCCGCCGAACGCGACGGCGAGGGTGGTCACGGAGCCGGCATGGTCGATCGCCGCATCGCTCGGGCTGCTCGGCAGGTAGCGCACCGGCACTTTCGAGCCCACGGCGAACCGGCCTCCGTTGAAGCCCTGAGTGAACTCGTGCTCCACGCCGTTCGCGTCGGTGAAGCGGACGATCTCCCTCCAACTCCTGCTCGAACCTCCCCTGCGACTGCTCCCTCCCGGACTGTTCGTCTGAACCGATCCGACGACGGTGCCCACGGCGGGGATGGTCTTCGAGACCCATGACCGGTACACCAGCAGCGCGCCGCCCGCAACCGCGAAGCCCAGCACCGACGCCGCGATCAGACCGGCGCCTGCCCGCATCACCACGGTGTGCAGGCTCGCTGCCTGATTCGGCTTCGACCTCCAAGCCGACGGAGAGGTATGCGGTGAGCCCACGGAGTTCATCGAGTGTGCGTCGTCGTTCATCGGATGTCGTCAATCGTCGTCGTCGATCTTCGTCGTCAATCGTCGTCGTCGATCGCCGGCGCGCCGATCGTGCGCGGCTCGCCGTCGACTTCCTCGAGCGGCGTGGCCGCCGTGACGGTTGCGACCGCGGGGACGCCGGCCTGCATCTCGATCGCGCCTGCGAGCGCCTCGGCGTGGATCGGCGAATCGCACACGACGAAGAGCGTCGAGCCGGAGCCGCTCACATGGACGGCCGACTGCGCGATCTTCTCGACGCGCGCGCGGAGTTCGCCGAGCGCCGGCGCGACCTCGCACGCAGCGTCCGCAAGATCGTTGAACGGCATGTCGGCGCGGATGCCGCCGAGGTCGCCCGCGTCGACGAGCCCGCGCACACGGGGCGCGTCGAGCCGCGCGTCGGGCCGCAGGCGGTCGAACGCGTGATAGACCGGGCCCGTCGGACACGCAACCGACGGGAACACGAGGACGAGATGCACGACCGGCATCCCGACGCGCGTGAGGCGCTCGCCTGTTCCCTCGACGAGCGCGCTGCCGCCGCGCACGAGGAACGGCACATCGCTTCCGAGTTCGCGCGAGATCGCCTCGAGGTACTCGGCGCGCAGCCGCAGGTCGAAGAGCGCATCGAGCGCGCGGAGCATCGCGGCGGCATTCGACGACCCCCCGCCGAGACCGCCGCCCACTGGGATGCGCTTTCGCAACCGCAACTGGATCGGCAGGGTGCAGCCGAGCTTCTGCTCGAGAAGCGCGTGCGCGCGCACCGCGAGGTCCTTTCGGATCGGCCAGTCGATGTCGGTGCGGCGCCGCGCGTCCTCGTGCCAATCGATCGAGAAACGGCTCGGACGATCTGCGGGCAGGCGCTTCACCTCGAGTTCGTCGGCGAACGCAGTCGTCACCATCCAGCTCGAAATCTGATGAAAACCGCCATCGCCCGGCGGGCCGACCGAGAGCGCGAGGTTCACCTTTGCGGGTGAGAGGCTGAGGACAACGGACGACATAGGTGGAGGATAACCCGTGGAAATCAGGCTGTCCCGCCACGGTGGAGATCGCGGACGGGCTCGGACTGTATTCTCTGCGCATGGTCCACGCACGCGCCTACGCGCCCGCCTCGCTCAACGCCGCGGACTTTTCCGCGATCGAACCGTACTACCGCGAGCTCCTCGGCCGCGCGATCTCGTCGGCAGACGACCTCGAGCAGCTGATCCTCGACCGGAGCGACCTCGACTCGCTCGTGGCCGAGAAGGCCGCGAACCTCTACATCGCGACGACGCGCAACACCGAGGACAAGACAGCGGAAGCCGCGTTCCTCGGATTCGTGCGCGAGGTCGAGCCGAAGCTGAAGCCGCTCTCGAGCGAGCTCGACAAGAAGATCGCGACGAGCGCGTTCGCAGATGCGCTTCCCAACGGACGCTACGAGGTACTGCTGCGCGGCATGCGCGTCGACATCGAGCTCTTCCGCGAGGCGAACATCCCGCTCGAGACCGAACTCGCCGAGCTCGACCAGAAGTACAACCAGATCGTTGGCCGCATGACCGTCGAGTTCGACGGCAAGACCAAGACGATGCCGCAGATGTCGCGCTACCTCGAGGAGACCGACCGCGCCGTGCGCGAGCGCGCGTGGAAGGCCATCGCCGACCGCCGCCTCGCCGACCGCGATGCGATCGAGGACATCTACGACCAGATGCTCGCGCTGCGCCAGCAGATCGCGCGCAACGCCGGCTTCGACAATTTCCGCGACTTCCAGCACCGTCGCATGAAGCGCTTCGACTACACCCCCGCCGACTGCATGGAGATGCACAAGGCGATCGAGACGCACCTCGTGCCGATCCAGCGCCGTCTCGACGGCGAGCGCGCGCGCGACCTCGGCGCGTCGACGCTGCGCCCGTGGGACCTTGCGGTCGATGTGAAGGGCCGCAAGCCGTTGCGCCCGTTCGACGGCGCGCAGCAGCTGATCGACGGCTGCTCGCGCATGTTCCACGCGATGGACAAGGAACTCGGCCAGATGTTCGACTCGATGAAGGAGGGCGACTGCCTCGACCTCGAGTCGCGCCCCGGCAAGGCGCCGGGCGGCTACCAGTACCAGCGGCAGCACTCGCGGCGTCCGTTCATCTTCATGAACGCGGCCGGCATGCACCGCGACCTCGTGACGATGGTGCACGAGGCGGGACACGCGTTCCATTCGCTGCTCTCGAAGGAAGATCCGCTCGTCGACTACCGCAACGCGCCGACCGAGTTCAGCGAGGTCGCGTCGATGTCGATGGA
>JBEAUK010000100.1:0-4373 GCA_041161465.1 Planctomycetota bacterium
CGGGAACTTGCCCATCTGCGAGTTGATCGCGAGGAAGCCCGTGGTGGCCTGCCACCAGTCCGGCGAGCCGCCCTGGATCGCGCGGGTCTGGAGCCACGCGAAGATGCTCGACGGGAAGATCATGAGCGAGCTGGCGAACACGATCGGCATGACGCCGGCGTGGTTCAGGCGCAGCGGCAGGTACTGGCGCTGTCCGCCGAAGACGCGTCGGCCGCGCGTGTGCTTGGCCTGCTGGATCGGGATCCGGCGCTGGGCCACGGTGATCACGATCGCCCCGGCCACGACGAACACGAAGCCCGCCAGAAGGGGCAGCAGGCCGATCGGGCTCAGCTTCCCGCCTTCGGCGTTGATCGACGGATCGAAGTTCTGGACGACCCACTTCACCGCGTCCGGCATGCGGCCGAGGATGCCGGCCGTGAGGATCAGCGAGACGCCGTTTCCGATGCCGTACTTGTCGATCTGCTCGCCAAGCCACATCAGGAAGAGGCTGCCCGCAGTGAGACCGAGGATGCCCGCCGTGTAGAACACGAACTGGCCGCCCTGCTCGGTGAAGTTCGCCTGGACGAGGTTCTCGCGGTTGAGGTACGCGAGCCACATGAAGCCCTGGACGAGGCACAGCGCGACGGTCGCGTAGCGCGTCCACTCGTTGATCTTGGTCTGGCCCGACTGACCTTCCTTCTTCAGCTCCTGCAGCGGCTTCCACACCGTCGCGAGGAGCTGGAAGATGATCGACGCCGTGATGTACGGCATGATGCCGAGGCCGAAGATCGTCGACTGCTGCAGGCTGCCGCCTGAGAAGATCGACGCGTACTCGAGGATGCGACCGAAGCCGGATGCTCCGCCCTCGGATGCGCGCTCCGCCGCCTCGCGAAGCGCCGTTTGATCGACGCCGAGCAACGGGATCACGAAACCAATGCGGTAGATCGCGAGCATGCCGAGCGTGAAGAACACGCGGCGGCGAAGGTCGGGGATCTTGAAGATGTTCGCGAAGGCTTGCAGCATCTGGATGGATCTTCAGAGGCCTGCCTTCGGCGTTCGGGGCGATCGGCAGGCGTTGATGGACGCGATGGGGTCTTCAGTCGCGGCCCACCGGACTTCAGGCCTGCTTCTTCTCCGGGGGGTTCTTGCAAGAACCACCGGCGGCCTCGATCTTCGTCTTCGCTGTGCCACTGAACGCGGCGGCGACGACATGGATCTTCTTCTTGATGTCGCCCGCGCCGAGCACCTTGAGCGGGAGCTTCGAGTTCGGAACGAGGCCGAGCTTGACGAGCGCATCGATGTCGACGGTCGCGCCAGACTCGAAGTTCTTCTCGAGGTCGCGGACGTTGGTGACCCAGTACTCGGTGCGGAAGCCCGCGTTCGAGAAGCCGCGCTTCGGGAAGCGACGCGCGAACGGCGTGGCGCCGCCGGCGTAGGACGGACGGCTGACCCAACCCGCGCGGCTCTTCGCACCCTTGTGACCGCGGGTCGAGGTGCCGCCGTGGCCGCTGGCTTCGCCGCGACCAACGCGCTTGCGCTTCTTGTGCGGGCCGACCTTGGCGGTGATGTCATGGATCATCATGGCTTGGCTCTCCGAGACTGCCGCAGCGCGGCAGGAGTGTCATTCGTCGTGTTCTGTTCGTACTTCGATGTCAGCGTTGCGAGTCGAGCGGTCGCGCGAATCAGGCGCCGGCTTCGGGTGCCGGAGCGGGCGAAGCCGCAGGCGCCGCCGGGGCCGCAGAAGCGCCGCCGTCGCCACCCTCGGGACCGCGGCGCGGACCACCGCGTCCGCCGCGCGGACCACCGCGACCACCACGGCGATTCTCCTCGCCGACGGTGTTCTTCGGGGCAGCCATCTTCTCGCCGCTCTTGGCGCTCGGCATGAACGCAGCGCCACGCTTGATCGCCTCTTCGACGGCCGTCTCAGGCAGCGTCACGCCACGGAGCGCCTCCACCTTCTGGCGGCTGCGAAGGGTCTCGAGCGCGCCGAGCGTGGCCTTGACCACGTTCTTCGGGTTGCTGGAGCCGTAGACCTTGGTGAGGCAGTCCTGCACGCCGATCATCTCAAGCACCGCGCGAACCGCAGCGCCGGCGATGACGCCGGTACCGGGAGCGGCGGGGATGAGCTTCACGGTCGTCGCGCCGTAGCGGCCAACGACGAGGTGAGGAATGGTCTTCCCCTGCAGCTGGAAGGAGAGCATCTTGCGACGGCCTTCCTTCTGCGCCTTCTCGATGCTGGTCGGGACCTGGTTCGACTTCGCGTAGCCAACGCCAGCGCGGCCACGGCGGTCGCCGACGACGACCATCGCGGAGAAGCTGAAGCGACGGCCACCGGCGACGGTGGACGAGGTGCGGTAGACGCCGACGGTCGTCGACTCGATGGAGGAAGTTTCGTCGATGATCTCTGCCATAGGTGGAACCAGTCTCAGGATCCCCACGATCGGGCGCGGGGAGATTGTTTCAGTCGTTCAGTCCTTCAACTCCGTCAGAACTGCAGTCCGCCCTCGCGCGCGCCGTCGGCGAGCGCCTTGATGCGGCCGTGATAGAGGTAGCCGTTGCGGTCGAAGACGACCTTCGAAACGCCCTTCTCCTTCGCGCGGGTCGCGAGCGCCTTGCCGACCGCGGTCGCCTCGGCGCTCTTGCCTCCGTCGGCCTTGAAACCCTTGTCGCGGGTCGAGGCCGAGGCAAGCGTCTTGCCGGTCAGGTCGTCGATCACCTGTGCGTACACATGGTTGAGCGAGCGGAACACCGAGAGGCGCGGGCGGTCCGGCATGCCGAAGACTTCCTTGCGGATGCCCTGCTTGCGGCGGGTTCGGCGGACGCGCTTGATGGTCATGCGGTTCATGGTTGGCTCTCTTCTGTCGTTGTCTGTCGCTTTGGCTACACGATCGGATCGCTGCGGTGCCTCCGCGCCTCAAGGCGCGAGGCTCACGCGGCTCACGCGCCGGTCGCCTTGCCCTGCTTGCGGATGATGGTCTCGTTGATGTACTTGATGCCCTTGCCGTTGTACGGCTCAGGCTTGCGCTTCGAGCGGATCGCAGCGGCGAACTCGCCGACGCGCTGGCGGTCGGCGCCGCTCACGGTCACGAAGATGCCGCCTTCGGTCGCGATGTCGACCTTGACGCCCGCCGGGATCGGCAGCGAGATCGTGTTCGCGAAGCCGAGCTTGAGGTCGATGTTCTTGCCGGCGACCTTCACGGAGTAGCCGACGCCGATGACCTCGAGCTTCTCCGAGTAGCCCTCGGTGACGCCCTTGATGCAGTTGTTGATGTTGGCCCGGGTCGTGCCCCAGAAGGCGCGGCGGTTGCCCTCCTCGAGCTTCGCCATGTCCGTGCTGCACACGATCTGGCGATCCTTCTCGTTCCAAGCGACCGAGATCTCAGGGCGGTAGGTGACCTTGAGGGTGTCGCCCTTCGGGCCGGTGATGGCGACCTCGCGGGTCGTCGGATTGACCGCGACCTTGCAGTTGCCGGGGACGATGATGGGCTTCTTACCGATACGCGACATGGCTTGCTCCTGTCGGTCTATGCACGCTTTGATTCACACTCGTTCGCGGCGCCTGCATCAGCAGACGGTCGCGACGACCTCGCCGCCGACGCGCATCTCGCGCGCCTTGCGGTCGCTCATGACTCCCTTGCTCGTCGACACGATCGAGATGCCGAGGCCCTGCAGCGGACGGGGCAGCTCGCCCACGGCCGAGTAGGTGCGGCAACCCGTCTTGGACACGCGACGGATCTCGTTGATGATGATCTCGCCACGAGTGCCGTACTTCAGGTTGATGCGGATGATCCCCTGGCGGCCATCGGCCACGCACTCGAAGTCCGCGATGTAGCCCTCGTCCTTGAGGACGCTGGCGACGCCGCGGTTCAGCTTGTTGCTGAGCACAACGACGGACTTCTCGCGGTTCCGCACGGCGTTGCGGATGCGGGTGAGCATGTCGGCGGTGAGGTCTTGGACGGACATTTCTTGAGGCTCCTGTCCCTTGCGTTCATCGCAGGGCGGGTCGTTCTTTCAGTTCGTTCGGGTCGGTCGCGCGATCACCAGCTGGCCTTGCGCATGCCGGGAATCATTCCCTGCAGCGCCAGCTCACGGAGCTGGTGACGGCAGATGCGGAACTTGCGGTAGACGCCGCGCTTGCGGCCCGTGATCTCGCAGCGCACCTCTGCACGGGTGCTGAACTTCGGCTTGCGCTGCATCTTGTTGAAGGTTCGCTTGCTGGCCATTGTGTGTGCTTCCGATTGGTTCCGTGTCGGACGGACCGGCGCGCGCGGCGCGGATTACTTCTTCTTCTGACGCTCCTCGGGCTTGACGAACGGCATGCCGAGCTCCGAAAGGACGAAGCGGCTCATCTTCGGATCCGAGTTCTCGAAGACGAAGGTGATGTGCATGCCGTG
>JBEAUK010000123.1:0-27154 GCA_041161465.1 Planctomycetota bacterium
CTCGTGGATCGTGGCGGGGCGGCCGCCGCCCGGCACGAACGCGTCGGTGACCAGGCGGTTGTGCAGGGTGTTGCGCAGCTGCGCGCCCTCGGGCTCGTCGACCGAGACGACCCGCCCCTTCGGCGAGAGCTTCTTCCGGTCGAAGCTGGCGATGGGCAGGCCCTCGTTGAACAGGCGCAGCAGCTCGGCGTGGTCGAGGCCCTCGGGGTCCTCGCCCGAGCCCGAGCCGTCGCCGACGCCGACGATCACGGCGTTCCTGCCGTAGTCGCGCTCGAGGATCCGCATCATGTTGCCCGCGACATCGCCGTCGGGGCCGCCCGTGATCTTGATCGTGAACTTCTGCTTGCGCGGGTCGATGCCGCGGGCCTTGAGGGCGATGTCGAGGAAGACATTGACGCCCTCGCTGGTCACGCCGTAGACCTTGTGGTTGATGCCCGCGCCCGGCTTCGAGCTCATGAACGCGGTGGGCATCGAGTAGCCGCGCAGGCGCGCGCGCTCGACGATCCACACGATGTGGGCGGGGGTGATGTTCTCATCGGGCCCGAGGTAGATGAGTTCCTCGCGGCCGAAGCGGTCGACCACGAGCTTCTTCACCTCGGGGGTCTGCACGATGAGGTCGAGGATCGAGTCGACGAACGCCTTCACGCAGCGGTCGACGGTCGCGTGCGGCTCGAGCAGGATCGCGGCCTTCGCGCCGCCCTCGGGAATGTCCTTGTTCTTGAGCTGCTGCGCCCACGAGAGGCCGTAGACCTCGTCGAAGAGCCGCTCGCTCTCGCGGGTGTGCTGCGCTGCGTTCTGCGAGCGGATCACGCGCAGGCCGCCGCGGGCGATGTCCTGGAAGCGGTTGTGGAAGCCGTCGAACTGGCGGCCGTGCACGAAGAAGGTCGCGTAGGGCTTCTCGGGGCGGTCGGAGTTCGCGAGGTAGCTCGGATCGATGCGGAGGCAGAGCGCGAAGCGGTCGGGGAGGAAGAAGTTCGTGCGCAGCGTGGCGGCGACGCCTTCGAGCATCTTCGTGAGCGCGGTGCGGTGCATCTCGCTCGGGTAGCGGGCGATCTCGGCCTCGATCTTGGCGCGCGCCGCGGCGAAGTCGGCGTCAGACGCAGGCTTCGCGGGGTCGAACCGCGCGACAAGCAGGTCGACGATCGCCATCGAGATCTGGAGCGCTTCCTCCGCGAAGCCCTGGATGCGCTCGCGCGTCCAGAGGTAGCGGTTCTGCGGTGAAAGCACCTGGTGCGCGAGGTTGCAAAGCGCGACCATCGCCTCGGCGCGGTCGAGCGCGATGCCCGCGTGGCGGCCGGCGATCTCGATTGCCTTGTCGTCGACCCACTTGATGCGGCGCAGGTCGCCGATCACGGCCTTCCACGCGTCGCTCGTGGGCGAGAGCGCCTTGCCGTCGCCGTTCTGCACGACGAATCCGACGAATGTCACCGATCCGCCCTTGCCGTCCTTCACGATGTCGAGATAGGCGCGGTGGATCGAGACCTTGTGGCGCGCGAGGATCGCGGCGGTGCGCTCGAGCATGGTGCGCGTGCGCGCGTTCTCGACGACGACCACGATGCGGCTCATCGTCGGATGCGACTCGGGCTCGAGCTCGATGACGGTGCCGTCGGTGCCGCTCACGCGGCTGAAGAGCTTCCAGTGCGCCGCGACGCGGAGCGGCGTGCAGGTGAGCACATACTCGGCCGAGCAGCCGGCGAAGTACGCCGAGATCTGGTCAGGCGTCCAGTCGAGCTTCTGGTCCTTCGCGTACTTGATCGTCTCGGTGAGCTTCGCGGCCTGGCGCGGGTCGCGGCTATCGAAAGGCTCGGGCTCGCCGAACACGAAGGTGTCGAGCACGAGGCTGCCGTCGAAGCTCGAATGGATCTTCGCGGCGCGCAGCGAGCGGTCGAGCGGCAACTGCGCCACGAGCTCCGCGAGGATGCCAGGGTAGTTCTGGCCGCGGATCAGGGTGAGTTGGCGTCCATCCTCGCTGCGCAAGGTGAGGTCGACGGGACGGCCTGATGCGCGCGCAGCGATGATCGCGCGCAGGTGCGCCAGCTGGCTCGGGCGGTCGGTGTCCTGGAAGTAGCTCGGAGGCATCTGGCTCACGAACCAAGGCACGACGCTGCTCGCCGCCTCGCGGAAGGTGCTCGCGAGTTCGTCGGCAATGGCCGAGGCGTCGGGGGTGACGGCGTTGGAGGAGGGCGCAGTGGTCATTTCGTGTATGTTCCGAGACAGAGGCCCCGCGGAAGAATCCGCAGGGGGAGGGACAGGATAGCCAAGGCCCGCGTGCGCGCCGACGGCCGCGCGCGGGGTTCCACCATGTCGACTCAGGCCATTGTCATCGGCAACTTCGATGGTGTTCATCGCGGGCACCAGCACCTCTTTCGCCTCGCCAGAGAGGCGGCGGGGGGTGGACGCGTGGCCGCCGTGACCTTCGAGCCGCTTCCGGGCGCCGTGCTGCGTCCGGAGATCCCCATGGGAAGGCTCACGCCGAGGGTGGAGCGGTCGGAACTGCTGCGGTCAGCCTGCGGGGTTGATGAGGTGGTGGAGTTGGAGCCGACACCAAAGGTTCTCGGACTTTCCCCAGAGGCGTTCATCGGGGAGATCCATGGCCGCCTGCGCTTCGGCGCCGTGGTGGAAGGTGCCGACTTCCGGTTCGGAAAGGGGCGAGCGGGCTCGCTCGACACCCTGCGCGCGCAGGGGGCGCTCTATGGGTTCCGTGTCATCGAGGCGGCCGCCTGCACGGTGGAGTTGACCGATGGAAGCACGGTCGAGGCGCGGAGCTCGGTTGCCCGCGATCTCCTCGCGCAAGGTCGCGTTGCCGATGCGGCACGCGTGTTCGGCCGCCCGTACGAGTTGCGCTGCCCGACCACGCGCGGTGACCAACGCGGTCGCACCATCGGCTGGCCCACCATGAACCTCGACGCAAGCGGCCGCATCCTGCCAGCAGATGGCGTCTACGCAGGCGAGGCGACCTTGCCTGACGGCACCCGTGCGATCGCCGCGATCTCCGTCGGCACGAAGCCGACTTTCGGCGAGAGCCCGCGAACCTGCGAGGCAACGCTGCTTGCGTCCGACGGGCGCCCCTGCGCGTTCCCGCTTGACTGGTACGGATTTGAGCTGCGACTGCGTTTCCACGCGTGGATTCGCGGTCAGGAGCGCTTCGATGGCCTTGCGGCACTTCTTGCGCGCATGGAGATTGACCGCGCGGCCGTGCTGACGGCGGTGGCTGAGGCGAACGCCGTGTAGACTGCGCCCTTCGCGCGGAGTTGCGGCGCGCCGCGATCCATGCCTTACGAAACCAACACTTCGATCGAGTCGCTGGCCGACGCTCTCCGGGGGGCGACGAGGGTGCTGGTGACCACGCACCAGAAGCCCGATGGCGATGCCATGGGCTCGGTGCTGGCGGTGCTGCGGCTTTGCCGCGCGATGGGCGTGCGCGCCGAGGGCTGGGTGGTCGGTCCCTGCGAGGGCAACCTGCGGCTCTTCCAGGGAGACGACCCGGTTGCGATCGAGAACCCGCGCGACCCGCGGCTCCCGGACGGCGAGTTCGACCTCGCGGTCGTGGTCGACACGGGCGCGTGGACGCAACTCGAGATCCTCGCGCCTTGGCTGCGCGCGATGTCTGAGCGCGTGATCGGCCTCGATCACCACGCGCGCGGCGACGCCGTGGCGGCGCGACGCGTGATCGATGTGGCCTGCGGCTCCTGCACGGCGCTTCTCATCCGGCTCGTCGACGCGCTGAAGGTTGACCCGGCGTTCGGCGCCGATGCGCGCGGGCGGTACTCGATCGCGGAGGCGCTCTACCTCGGTCTCGCGACCGACACGGGCTGGTTCCGCTTCCCGAATGCGCGCGCGGCCGAGTTCGCGCTGGCGTCGCGCTTGCTCGCGGCGGGCGTCGACAAGGACGCGATGTACCAGCAGATCGAGCAGTCGAGCCGCACGGGGCGCGTGCTGCTCCAAGGACGCGCGCTCTCGAGCCTCGAGTTCGCGGCGGGCGGCGCCATCTCGATCATGCGGCTTCGTTCCGCGGATTTCACGCAGACCGGCGCCGAGATGGAGGAGTCGTCGGGCGTCGTCAACATGCCGATGGAGGTCGCCTCCGTGCGCGCCTCGGTGCTCGCGGTCGAGGACACCGCCAACGGCGTCATCAAGCTCAGCTTCCGCTCGAAGCCCGCCGGGCCCGACGGGCGCTTCGTCGATGTGAACGAGCTCGCGGCGCGCTTCGGCGGCGGCGGGCATGTGCACGCCGCGGGCGCGAAGCAGAAGGGCACCCTCGAAGAGGTCGTCGCCCGCGTGCGCGCGGCCGTCGAGGCGTGAGTCGGGTGGACGGGGCTTTCCGCAGTCGTCGCACGGGGTGAGGCTTTCCGTAGTCGTCACACAGGATGACTTCATCGGGCTTCGCCCGATGAAGTCACAGCAGACTGAAGTCTGCTGGCACCCACCCTCGTGCTCATCACGCGGTGGGGGAACTCAGTTGAGTTGGTAGCCGAGCTTCTTGATCGCGGCTTCGATCGCGGTGCGCTGCTCGGGTGGCGCGGTCACCACGACGGCCTCGTCGACATGGCTCGCCTTCACGGCGGTCACGCCTTCGATCTTCTCGACCTTGCCGCAGATCGCGCCTTCGCAGCCCTCGCAGTGCATGCCCTTCACGGGAATGCTCATCTCGACGGGTGCGCCCAGCTTCACCGTCTCGGCGGCGGGGGCGGCGGGATTCCGCTCGCAGCCGAGCGGAAGCGCGGCGAGAGACGCAAGGACGAGCGCGGTGACGGCGGAGCGAATCATGGCGTGATCGTAGCCTTCTCGATCGGACTCGTGCGCGTGTGGCGTCACGCCTTCGCCTTCGCGACGATGAGTTCCGGCTTCGCGAAACTCCCGCGGAGGATCTTGTCGGCCGGGGCCTTCATCCAGTCCTCGAGCACCGAGGTGTAGACCGAGCGGAAGTCGATTCCGTACTTGAGGTCGCCCTGGTCGAGGTCGGTGAGCGATGGATGGTTGCCGCACACGCCCGCCTTCAGCGACGGTCCGATCAGGAACATCGGCGCGGCCGTGCCGTGGTCGGTGCCGTTCGAGGCGTTCTGCTTCACGCGGCGGCCGAACTCGCTGAACACCATCGTGAGCACGCGCCCTTCGTTGCCCTGCGCCTTCATGTCGTTCTGGAACGCAAGCACCGAGTCGCCGAGCTGGCGCATGAGGTTCGCGTGCGTGCCGAGCTGCCCGCCATGCGTGTCGAAGCCGCCCATCGACGCGTAGTAGACGCGCGTGGGCATCTCGGCGCGGATCATCGCGCCGATCGTCTTGAGCTGGTTCGCGAGGCCCGTCTGCGGATACTGGACGAGCGGCTGCTTCGCGACCGCGGCGCGGATCTTGTCGCTTGCGACCTGCGCGTCGAGCGCGGTGCGCATGAGGAACTCGCGCTGCGTGCCCGCGGCGGCCCCGCCCACGGCGCCGGCGCGATTGATCGAGTCGTACGGATCCTTCATCGCGCCGTGGAGGTCCTCGCCGAGCCAGCGGAAGAGCGAGGGATTCTCGAACGCGATCGGCTTCTGGATGTCGCCCTGCATCGCGAGCGGCGCATTGCGGCCGATGGCGACGGCGCCCTCGGGGATGGGGGTGCCGTTACAGGTGTTGTCGAAGTAGCGGCCGATCCAGCCCGAGCCCTTCGCGTCAAGCCGGCCGGTCTGCCAGATGTCCATCGAGGTGAAGTGCGAGCGGTTCGGGTTCGGGTAGCCGACGCCTTGCACGACGGTGAGAAGCCCGCCGTCGTAGAGCTCCTTGAAGCCCGTGAGGTTCGGGTGGAGTCCGATGCCCTGTGCGTTTGCCAGTTCGAGCGCTGCCTGCTGGCCGTTCTGCACGGCGGAGCCAGGCGCGCGGATTCCAATCTGCGGCCGCGCGTTGTAGTAGTCGGACGAGCCGTAGGGCACCACGGTGTTGAGGCCGTCGTTGCCACCGCCGAGCTGCACGATCACGAGGATGCGGTGGTCGGGCACGCCCGGCTGCGACGAGAGCAGCGGGTTTCCGAGCATCCCGAGCGCGCTTCGCTCGATGAAGTACGGAACGGTCGCCGCGAGCGACGCGAGCGTGAGGCTGCGCTCGAGGAACAGTCGTCGGGTGAAGGCGTCGTGTGACATGGTGTGCTTTCGTTGTTCCGTCAGCAGAGCTGGTACTCGGGCATGGCGCCGATCAGGCAGAGCATCGCCTTCACGCGGTCTTCGGTCACGGTTCCGCCGAGCGAGCCGAGGAACTGGTCGAGTTCCTCGATGCGCTCGGGCGCGGGCTCGCCGCCGAGGGCGAAGGTGGCGAGCGCGCGTACCGCTTCATGCGGGTCGACGCCGCCTCCGGAGTCGCGCAGGTGGGCGATCAGCGGCGACACGTCGTAGGCAAGTTCCGAGGGATCCCAGTCGAACGCAGCGGGACGGCGCCCCGTCACGAGATACACGACGATGTTCTGCCGCACGAAGAGCGTCGCGGTGTTGATCCACGCGCGCCCACCGTCCCAGCCCTTCACGCTCGGCGGCTGGAAGAGCTGCTGGCCCATCAGGTCGCCCGCCTGCGACAGCGCGCTCATCTCGCGCGTCGGCGTACCGAGGCTGCGGATCGTCTGCACCATCAGCTGCGTGGGGCTCTTCACCACCGACAGGCGGTTTTCCTTCGCGTAGAAGTGCTGCGAGCGGAAGAGCGTCTTCAGAATCGGGCGGATCTCGTAGCGCTTGGCGCGGAAATCCTTGGCAAGCCGCGACACCGCGTCGCCCGCATCCTTCGGTGGCGTTGGCGCGTCGTTCACGAAGAACTTGTAGAGCTTCGACACGATGAAGCGCGAGCAGACGGGGTGCTCGAGGATGATCGAGACGAACTCGTCGCCCGAGAACGGACCCGTGCGGCCGAGGATTGTCTTCGGCGTCGGATCGTGCTCCTGCGCGTTGAAGTAGAAGTCGTTGCCGCGGAAGGTCATGCCCGTGAGGGCCCGCGCGCCTTCCTTGATGTCGCGCTCGGTGTAGTCGTTGCCCTCGCCGAGCGTGAAGAGCTCCATCAGCTCGCGCGCGAGGTTCTCGTTGGGGCTGCGGCGGCGGTTCTCGTCGTTGTCGAGGTACTTCAGCATCGCCGGGTCGCGGATGATGCCGCGCACGAGGTCGGCGAAGTTGCCCGCGGCGTTCGCACGCAGGAACCCGTTCTGCCGCAGCATGTGGTAGCTGTTCTCGATCGTGCGGTAGCCGGTGGCGAAGTGCCCGTGCCAGAAGAGCGTGAGCTTCTCCTCGAGCGGGCGTCCGGTCGAGATCATCTTCGCGAGCCACCACTTCTGCATCTCGGCGAGCTGCTCGCGGTCGGACTTCTCGCGCGCCTGACGCTCGCGCTGAAGCCGTGCGATCGTCTCCTCGTCGCCGGCGGCGCGCGCCTTGCGCAGCGTCTCTCGTTCCTCGGGCGTCTCGGGGCGCATGACTGCCGCGAACTCGGCCGACGGAGGCAGGGCGCCGTCGCCCTTGAAGTCGACGATGTAGTCGACCGCATCGTCGAGACCGAGCTCGACGAGCGCACGCACCTGTGCGGGCGTACCGCCGAATCCGGCGCGATTCAGCAGGTGCTGCGCGGCCGCGTAGTCGAAGTCCTTCTTCGCGAGTGGCTGGAGAGGGTTCGGCATAAGGCTCCGTCCCGAGAAGGCGCAGACACGGCGCACCGTTTCGGTCCGCAGGTCTATCGGGAAAGTACGCGCGAAACCCGCGATCTCGGGGTGATCATCCGCCCCGAAAGAGCAAATTCAGGTGGATTTGGCGCGCCGGCGGGCACTGAACAAGGCGATCGCTGCGAGGGGCAGGATGACGGCGAGCGGCGCGGTCAAGCGGGGGCCGTCAAGGAACGAGTCGTCGAGGAGGGGAATGACCGCCGCGACCACCACGCCGACTCCCAGGACGGACCAGAGGCTCGGGCGTCCGACCGTTCGCAACGCGAGCGCGGCGTAGGCCGGGAAGACAAGGCCGTAGAGGCCGAGGTAGCGGAGGTAGGTGTCCTTCGAGGGGGCGAGGACGGCCGTCGCGAGACCGATGGCAAGTGCCGCGAAGAGAAGCGCCCCGCGCGTCCGGCCGCTGAGGAGCGTGCCGCGGATCTCGGAGATGTGCAACGCCGAGGTCAGGACGAGCTGCAGGACGATGTGGGCGCGCACGGCCGGGTTCGTGAGCCCTTGCGGCGACATCAGGTAGCAGGCCGTCAGCATGAGCATGCTGGTGAATCCGACGCCGAAGACGAGGAAGTTGGTGGGTGGCCGCCCCTCCGGGACTTCCTGCCGCGCGCGGTGGAAGGTGAGGTCGAGGTTCGGCGACAGCATGAAGCCAAAGACAATCGTCGGGAGCACGAAACCGAGTTGCGTGACCGAGTACTCGCCGTCCGCCGACAGCGGGTTCATGCTGCCCCAGGGCAGGAACGCGAAGGTGGTGAGGCTCGCGACGAAGCCGAGCGCGGCGAGCGCCCAGAGTGCCGGGCGAGGCAGCAGCGCAAGCGCGAGCGCCGCGCCACCCACCGCGAACACGCAGAGCACCGTCGCATCGGAGAGGGGCGATGCCATGGACTCCGCGACGACCGGTCCGCCCAGCCATCCCACGAAGAAGAGCTGATACGCGACGGTGGCCGCGGAGAAGCACGCCATCGCGAAGGCGTGGTCGCGCGTCTCGTCCATCGAGCGCCTGCGCGAGCGCAGGTAGCCAAACAGCGTGCAGCCGAGGATGTTCGGGATCGCGAACGCGAGGATGCCCGGCCAGCCGAACATCTGCCCAAGCACGATCGGCGCGAACATGCCGATGCACCAGGTCCAGCTGGTCGCGAGGGCAAGGCCCGAGAGCACGGTCTGCACGCGCTGCGTCATCGATCCGACACGCCCTCTGATGGAGCCTCGCCGGGATTCTCAGCGTTGCGCTCGAGTTCCTTCCGCTTCGCATCGAGCCGCTGGTGGCGCGCCTTCCGGCGTTCCTCGCGATCGCGCACCATCGACTTCGGCGTGCAGTGGAAGGTGATGTCGCAGCGGCCGACGAGGATCTCCTCGCCCTTCTTGACGATCTGCTGCTGGTAGATCTCCAGCTCGAGCGCGACATTGAACTCGCCGCCCGCGGCGACCTTCTCCTCGACATCCTGGCTCTTGACCACGCGGTAGACCGCTGGCCCGAGGCATGGGCGAAGGAACCGGTACTTCATCTCCTTGCAGACGACCGTGTAGTCGCCGCCGCACACGGAGAACAGGTACATGCCCGCCGCGACCTCGGAGTTGCCGAGAAGCGCGGCGCCGGCCATCGCGTCGTAGAAGTTGCGGTTGAAGCGGCGGAAGGGCAGGATCGCGGCGAAGCGCTCGGCGCTCAGGCCCTTCTTCTTTCCGTACATCTTGATCCCGGAGCGGGCTGCGTACGGCAGCCACACCAGGGAGAAGATCTTGTGGAAGAAGTTGTTCTTGATCGACAGCCGTGACAGCCAGGCCTCGAGGCGCTCGAATCGGGTGGGTGGGCGCGCCGGCCGACGCGCGGCCGCCGGCCGCAGGGTGCCCGTGGCCGGGACAGACGGCTGGGGCTGTTCGGGGTTGAGCGGCACGATGTCCAAAGCAGGAGGAGCGGCGGGTGCGATCAGGGCGAAGGACGCACATGGTAGTCCAGCGAGGGGCCGCATGGAACGGCGGAGATTCCGCACATGCGCGCAGCGACCGCGCGAGACCGATTTTCGGAACCGCGCGCAGCAATGCGGACGCTGTAGAGTGCGGGCATGACCATCGCATCAGCGCCGATCGCCGTCTGCTCTTGGAGTCTCCGTGCCTCGAACTCGGCGATGCTCGTCGAACGCGTGCAGGCGACGGGCGCTCGTGCGGTGCAGCTCGCGCTCACGCCCATCGCGGATTGGGAGGCAGCCTGGGGCGACACCTTCGAGCGGCTTGCAGACGCGGGCATCGAGGTCGTGAGCGGCATGCTCGAGACGGTCGGGGAGGATTACTCGACGCTCGACACGATTCGTGCGACTGGCGGCGTCGTGCCCGACGCGACCTGGCGCGCGACGCGCTTGCGCGCGATCGAGGTCGCGCGGGTCGCGGGCAAGCACAAGGTCGGTCTCGTCACCTTCCATGCGGGATTCATCCCGCACGAGGCCGGTGCGCAGCGCGACGAGCTCTTCGCGCGACTCCTCGAGATCGCGCGGATCTTCCGCGACAACGGCGCGCGCATCGCCTTCGAGACCGGGCAGGAGTCGGCCGACACCCTCGCGCACGCGCTCGACCTCCTCGGCGACGACACGATTGGCGTCAACTTCGACCCGGCGAACATGATCCTGTACGGCATGGGCGATCCGGTCGCGGCCGTCGCACGGCTTGCGCCGCGCATCGCGCAGGTGCACATCAAGGACGCGACTCCGTCCGCGACACCCGGCACTTGGGGCAGCGAGGTGCGCGTGGGCACAGGCGCCGTCAATTGGAAACTGTTCCTCGCCGCGCTCAAGTCGGTGCCATCCACCGTACGACTCGCGGTCGAGCGCGAAGCGGGTGACGACCGCATCGGCGACATTCGCGCCGCGATCGAGCTGCTCGCGGCACACGGCGTGCGCTGAACCGCGCCGAACGCGGCTCATCCGCGTCGCGCCGAGCGTGACGAGGAAAAATCGCCACGCGGCTGTACGGAAGCTCTTGCCTGCGGCTCTCCACCCGCGACGCGCACGAAGGAGTGCGCGCAGAGCGCCCATCTATCCAGACTCGGGCACAGATCCGGCCGTCCCGCTGCGGGGCGGCGAAGACATCCATTGGAGCGATGCATGAAACTGAACCACTTCACTTCCGTTCTCACGCCAACGCGCTGGGGCACGCACGGCCGAAGCCTCTTCTGCGCATCCGCACCACGCATGGTGGCGCAATCCCTGATCGCCTTCGGAATCCTCGCCGCGACGGCGGAGGTTGCATCGGCTCGCCCGCAGGCGGCGGATCTCGAGCACTTCATCATCGGCGAGGCCTCGCTTGCGCTTGGCGATTGCGGAGCGGTGATGGCGCAGCAGTCGGCCGACTACGCGGAGGTCAGCACGCCCGTCGCGCTGGCACGCGCCTCGACCCTCCTCTCGCAGACGAGCGGCGTCACCTCCGATCTCGCCACCGGCCTGCGCTTCCTGTGCGAGCAGCACGGAATGGCCTCGTGCGAGTCCGCCGAAGCCTTCGAGCAGGCGTCGGCCGATCTCGCCCTCGCCGCGAGCTCCATCACGAACGGCGACTACGCGCAGGCGTCGGTGACGCTTGCAAGCGCGACCGATCAGCTCGAGGCGATCTTCTCCTTCGACAACGAGAATGGAGTCCCTGACTCGCTCCGTGAGTCCTACCGCGCGGCGATGCAGTCGCTCGACGAGGCGAGCTCGGTGCTGGCCGTGCTTGCGGACAGCTCTACCTTCGATGTGGTGTACCGCCATGTGTCCGGCATCCAGAACGAGGGGCTCGCGGCCATGCTGCAGCGGCTCCAGACCCCGGCCGACTTCGGGTGGCCGCGCGGATTCCTCGATGCGGACCTCATCGTCGGCTCGAACTATCCCGGCAAGTGGGCGCCCGGAACCATCCACACCTTGGGTCTCTCCCACCCGGTCAGCCAGCAGATCCTCGACTCGTGGTCGCAGACGACCTCGGATCAGTTGCTCGAGAATCTCGGCGGCGGCGCACTGCTCCTGGCGGTCAACACCGCGGGTCACAACCTGCGCGACGCCTTGTACGGACTGCGCGCCTACATCAACGAAGGGCATCCGGTGGGCATCAGCTGCGTCATGGTCTGCCAGAACGACCAGAACTGCCAGCCTTGCCGAATCGTCGAGGGCGGCTTCGGCTTCGCCTATGCGAACCCGGCGGATGTCGATGAGGCTCGGCTGCTGATCAGGCTGTTTCTCTCGATCGAGATCAAGCATCGCGGAATCAGCCAGCCCAACGGCTGGCTCCGGGATGCCGTCAAGGATGCCATTCACGATCTGATCGAGCAGCTGCAGGCAAACAGCGGGCATCTCTACATCCGTGTGGAGAAGGAGCGTTGCGTGATCACTTCCTGCTGGATCTTCTGGGATGAGTCGGAGTGCGTGAAGGTCAAGAGCGGTTGGCTGAAGGTTCCGCTGACGGCCTTGCAGCTGCACACGCCGCCGAGGATGTGGACAGACGCGCAGTTCAATTTCGCCGCGCGTTCCGCCGAGCGCGTCGCCAACCAGTGGTGTGCGAGCAATTGATCGCAAACACCGATCCCGCTCGCTCGAGCCGAAGATCGACCTCGCGCCCCCTGCACGGTTCATCCGTCAGGGGGCGCGTCCGTGTTCAGGTGCGGGGGAAGGCGCGGCGACGGGCGCCTCGTCAGCCCTTCCGGATTTCCTTCGGTCCCTTGCCCGCCGTCTTCTCGTACCGGCCGTCGCCGGTCTTCTGGTACTTGGTGAAGCCGAGGCGGTCGAGGTTCGAGTCGCTGACCTTGCGCTTGTCGGCCGCGGAAGAGTGCTGGCCGCCGATCATGGGCATCTGCGGAACGCGGCGGACGGGCTCGCCCGTCTCGGGGTGCGTCGTGAGCGCGGGGTCGCTCATCCGCTGGGTCACTTCGAAGTGCTCCCCGAGGGATCCGTCCGGCTTCACGACTGCATACACGTACGTGGGCATGCCCTCATGGTAGAACGCCCGCTCGGGAGATGCGAGTGGCGACCACGAAACCGAACACCAGCACGGGCGGGCCCGCCCGGCTTCACGAACTGCGCGATCTACTGACGCGCGCGAACACGGCGTACTACGTCGACGCCGCGCCGTTCATGAGCGATGCTGAGTTCGACGCGCTGCTTGCGGAACTCGCGTCGCTCGAGGCCGCGCACCCAGAGCTTGCCGACCCGAACTCGCCGACCCAGCGCGTCGGCGGCGCTGCGCTCGAAGGGGAGTTCGAGACCCGCAAGCACCGCGTGCCGATGCTCTCGGTCGACAACACCTACTCGATCGAGGAGATGCGCGCGTGGTACCAGCGCTGCGCCGACGCGCTCGGCGCGGGCGGCGGCGGGGGAGGCGAACTCGGCGGACTCTTCGCGGCGCCCGCGGGCCCGGCGCTCTTCGCGGATCCGAAGGTCGACGGCCTCGCGATCTCGCTGCGCTATGAGAACGGCGCGCTCGTCGAGGCGGTGACGCGCGGCGACGGCGAGAAGGGCGACCTCGTCACGAACAATGTGCGCGCGATCCGCGCGATCCCGCTTGCGCTGCGCGCGCCGAAGACGGCAAAGTGGGGCGGCATCCCGCGCGTCCTCGAGGTCCGCGGCGAGATCTTCATGCCCGTCCGCGAGTTCGAGCGCATCAACGCCGAGCGCGAGAAGCACGGCGAGCAGCTCTTCGCGAACGCGCGCAATTCGTGCGTCGGCACGCTCAAGAACAAGGATCCGAAGATCGTCGCCTCGCGGCGGCTTTCGTTCGTCGCGCACGGCCGCGGCGAAGGCGAAGGCCTCCCAGCGCTCGCGGCGCACTCGGAGTTCGTCGCGTATCTCAAGGAACTCGGCGTGCCCGTGTCGACGATCGGCGGCAAGCTCGAGTCGGTCGACGCCGCGGCGCGCGCGATCGAGGATTTCGCGGGCAAGCGCGAGAAGCTCGACTTCGCAGTCGACGGCATGGTCGTGCGCATCGACCGCTTCGACGAGCAGCAGAAGCTCGGTTTCACCGCGAAAAGCCCGCGCTGGGCCGTCGCGTTCAAGTACCCCGCCGAGCAGAAGGAAACGGTGCTCGAGAAGGTCGAGTGGCAGGTCGGCAAGGGCGGCACCATCACGCCGCGCGCCACGATGAAGGCCGTGTTCGTCGCGGGTTCGACCGTGAAGCACGCGACGCTCCACAACATCGAGGAGATCCAGCGCCGCGACCTGCGCATCGGCGACCATGTCATCGTCGAGAAGGCCGGCGAGATCATCCCGCAGGTCGTGCGCGCGGTCGTCGAGAAGCGCACGGGCCACGAGACGCCGATCGAGGCGCCGACCGCGTGCCCCGTGTGCAAGGGCGAGGTCGAGCGCGAGGGGCCGAAGCTCTACTGCGCGAACCCGATGTGCTCGGCGCGCTTCCGCGAGCGGCTCAAGTGGTTCGTGGGGCGCGATCAGATGAATGTCGACGGACTCGGCGACGAGATCGTCGATGCGCTCGTCGACGCGGAACTCGTGAAGGATTTCGCGGATGTCTTCCGCCTCGACGCGCTTACCGTCGCGCGCGCGCTCGCGAAGGGCGACAAGGCGCTCGCGGAGATCGAGAAGAAGGGCCCCGGCAAGCGCGCGACCGGCATCATCGAAAGCGCCGCCGACGCCGCGAAGCACCGCGGCCTCACGCGCGTCCTCGCCGGCCTCGGCATCAAGCATGTCGGCGCGAGCGCCGCAAAGACGCTCGCGCGGCGCTTCCGCACCGCCGACGAACTCCTCGCAGCGACCGAGGAAGAGCTCCTCGCGCTCGACGACTTCGGCGAGGTCACCGCGAAGTCTGTCGCCGAGTGGCTCCACTCGAGGGACGCGAAGCATGTCTTCGCCGATCTCGCCAAGGCCGGCGTCGACCTCACGAGCCACGAGCCGAAGCCGGTCGAGGCGGGCGCCAACGCCTTCGCGGGCAAGACCTTCGTCGTGACCGGCACGCTTGAGAAGTTCGACCGCGGCGCGGTCACCGAGATTCTCGAGCGCGCGGGCGCGAAGGTCTCCGGAAGCGTGTCCAAGAAGACCTCCGTCGTGGTTGCGGGCGCGGAAGCGGGCAGCAAGCTCGCCAAGGCGAACGAACTTGGCGTCGAAGTGTGGGACGAATCGCGCTTGGTGGCCGAACTCGCGGCGGCGGGGCTCGCGTAAACTGCCCGCACCGTGTCCCAAGTCCTTCTCGGCTTCCGAAACCTCGCCTTCCGCACCGCGATCTTCGTGGTGCTGGCCGCGATCCTTGTCTGGCTCCTCGGCGGCAATCTCTTCGCGCGCAACCAAGTGATTCCGATCAGCGCCGCGTCGACTGGTGCGGGCGAAGGCCGGATCGAAGCCCAGCTCCAGCAGGTCATCCTTCCGAGGACCGATCTTGCAAGCGACAGCATGTTCTTCCGCGTCCGCTTCGACGGGGAGGGAGTCCATTCGGAAGGCGAGGAGAGATTCGCGCATGCCTCGCAGCTTGTCGAGGTCGATCCCGGCGGACTGAACCGCGCCGTCTGGTTCGCAGGGGAGCCGTTGAAGGACGGCGGCGGGGCGTCGGGTGTGTGGCGCATCTATCGCATCACGCCATACGCGAACGCACCTGAAATGATGCTCGAGGTTGCGGATCGTCTTGAGGCAGAGCGACAACTTGCGCGCGTGAAGGCTGGAATGCCGTTGCAGAAGGCGGAGACCGCTGCTGGCGCGCGCGAGGCCGTGCTCAAGGCAGGGGACGCGCCGTGAGGACGCGAGAAGGGCGGAGCCCGTGAAGAACATCGAGTACAAGGCCGAGCTCCTGAACCTCGAGACAGCCCGCGGCATCGCCCGCGCCATCGGCGCCCGCGAGGTCGCGTTCCTCGACCAGACCGACGAGTACTTCCCCGTACCCGAAGGACGCCTCAAGCGCCGCACCGAGCGCAACCCCGAGAAGGGCACCGAGCGACGCGAGTGGATCTGGTACGCGCGCAGCGACAAGGTGCAGGCGCGCACCTCGCTCTGGACCCGGCTCGACGACCGCCAGGTCGAGGTCCGCTGGCCGAACCTCGTCCGCAAGGTCGAGCACTTCATCAAGAAGCGCCGCGAACTGTGGGACTACGAAGGCGTGCGCATCCACATCGACAGCGTGCTGGGCCTGGGCAACTTCGTCGAGTTTGAGGGCGTGGTCGATTCGTCGGGCGACCCGACCCGCGTCCGCGGGACGGTCGAGGAACTGATCCGCGTCTTCAAGCCCGTCCTCGGCGAGCCGGTCAGCGTGTCGTACGCCGATATGTAGCCCGTTTCAGGGCTGAGAACGAGCCGAAATCGCCATTTTGCCGCCGCACCTGACAGGACTGGGCGGCGGTTTGCGTTCTCTATCTCGGAGGCAGGACACAGTCGGAAAGCATGGCTCCGTTGGGCTCAGCCCAGCGGAGCCATGTCGGTTTTGGCGCCGCCCTACAGCTCCAACCCGAAGACGAACACCGCCACGCCAAACGCCGCCGCGACCGCCACGCGCCACCAGCCGAACGCGGCCATGCCGCCCTTCGAGAGGTAGCCGACCAGCCACTTGATCGCGAGCGCCGCGGAGAACGCGGCCACCACGATGCCGACCGCGGGCGGGATCGGCCCGCCGAGCGATGCGATGAACGCAGCGGGGTCGTCGCGGCCGGCCTTCGCCAGCTTGTAGACGCATGCGCCGCCGAGGGTCGGCAGCCCGAGCAGGAAGCTGAACTCGGCCGCGCGCCGCGGCGAGAGGCCGAAGAGGATTCCGCCGAGGATCGTCATCATCGAGCGCGAGGTGCCCGGCCACATCGCGATCACCTGCATGCAGCCGATCGCGAACGCGTGCAGCACCGTCAGCTGCGCGAAGTCGTCGCGCTCGCCATCCTCGCGCTTCACGAGCGTCTTGATCCACGGCGAGAGGATCAGGAGCAGCAGTCCGCCGCCGCCGAGCGCCATGAGCACGGGAATCGGCGCGAACAGCCGTTCCTCGATCCAGTCGTCGAAGAGGATGCCGAGCACGGCCGCGGGCATGAACGCGACCACGAGCTTGATGAACAACGCCAGGCCGTTTGCGTTGCGCCCGCCGAGGCCGTCGAGCATCATCTTGCATCGCGGCCAGTAGAGCCCGATCACGGCGAGGATCGCGCCGCCCTGGATGATCACGTTGAAGCTGTCGATCGCCGGCTTGCGCGCGGAGTCGTGCAGGCCGAGGAGCCAGCTCGCGATGATGAGGTGCCCGGTCGAGCTGACGGGCAGGTACTCAGTGATGCCTTCGACGAGGCCGAGGATGATCGCGTCAAGAATGGTCACGGCGGGAGTATCGGCGCGGAATCGGCTGCGGCATCACGCGTCGCGCAGCCACGGCATGAGCGCCCGCACCCGCGCGCTTGCCGCTTCGATCGGGTGTCCGCTGGCCGCACGGCGCCACGCGTTGAAGTCCGCGTGCCCGCGGTCGTAGTCGGCCATGAACCGCTTGGCGAACGCACCGCTCCGCACATCGGCGAGAAGCGCGCGCAGCTTCGCGCGCAGGTGCTCGTCGACGAGAGCCTGCTCGGCCACGAACGCGCCGAACTCGGCGGTGTCTGAGATCGCGCGGCGCATGCCGTCCGGGCCGCGGGCGTAGAGGAGATCGGCGACCTGCTTCACCTCGTGGCAGCACTCGATGTAGGCGACCTCGGGCGGGTAGCCCGCCTCGACGAGCAGCGCGTACGACTCGTGGACGAGCGCGAGGAGGCCGCCGCAAAGCACCGCCTGTTCGCCGAAGAGGTCGCTTTCGGCCTCCGCCGCGAAGGTGGTCGCGATGAGCCCGCTGCGCGCGCAGCCGATGCCGGCACCCCACGCGAGCGCGAAGGCCCGCGCGGTGGCGGCCGCATTCTCGCGCTCGACCGCGACAAGCGCGGGGATCCCGAGACCCTCTTCGTAGCGCGCACGCAGCGTCGCCCCCGGGCCCTTCGGCGCCACCAGCACGACCCCGAGGTCGGCGCGCGGCGCGATGAACCCGAAGCGGATCGCAAACCCATGCACGAACCCGACGACCGCGCCCGCAGGCAGCGCGTCCTCGATCCACTTGCCCCACGCCGCCGGCTGCGCCTGGTCGGGCAGCGCCACAATCGCGAGGTCGGCGCGTGCCGCTGCCTCCGCGAGCGTGCCCGCCTCAAACCCCTCGCGCTTCGCCAACTCGACCTTCTCCGACCCCGGCCGCCCGCCGACGACGACGGTCAGCCCCGAATCCCGCAGGTTGAGCGCATGGGCGCGCCCCTGGTTGCCGTACCCCAGCACCGCGATCGTGCGGCCGCGGAGGGCGTCGATCGAGACATCCTTCGCGTGCAGGATCGTGCCTTCAGGGGCGGCGCTTTCTGCGGACATGCGCGCAGGGTAGCGCCACAGGCGCGCACGGACGGGGTTCGGTCTGTGACGGTTGCAACGATCGTGCGGGCAACAGCGGTTTTTCCTGAAGTTCCGAGAGCCGATCACCGATGGGGGAAAAGCGGGGTTCACCCGCGCTCCTCCCATGCCAACCCACCCAAACCGCCGCCGTGTCGATCGTTTCACCGTCGAGCCCATGTACTCGTCGGTCTCGGTCACCCACAAGGGCCGCGAGGCGGGCGACGGCCACATCTACGAGGTCAGCCTCGGCGGCGTGCGGCTCGAACTCGACGAGGCGCTGCCGAAGCGCGCGCCGATCGACCTTGAGATCACGCTTCCCGGTTGCCCGGAGGCGATCGCCGCGAAGGGCCGCGTAGTCGAGGTCTACGACATCGCCGACGATCCGGGCCCGCGCCGCATGGTCGTGGCGTTCGAGAGCTTCAAGGAAGGCGCCGAGGACACCCTCAAGCGCTACCTCTCGCAGAAGTGGTTGAAGCGCGCGGACGATCAGCGACCCGAGTCGCCAAGCGCGCGCACGACCGCCTCGGCGTCGACCTCGTCGGCGAAGGTGAAGTCCGCAAGCGCCGCGTAAAGCGGCTGGCGGCGTCGCGCGATCTCAGCAATCTCCTCGACGACTCCGCGCCCAGTGAGGCTCGGACGGTTCCCTGCGCCTTTGCGCAGCCTCTCCTCGATGATCGCCAGCGGGGGGGCGAGGTACACGACGATCGCACGACCGTCCTGACGCAGTGCATCGATGAACGATGCAGCCCCGGGCGCCGTCGGGGTGCCGCCACCGAGCGCGATGACACGCGGTGCCGTCTCGCAAGCGGCTCGCAGGGCGCGCGTCTCGGCCTCGCGAAACGAAGCCTCGCCCGCCGCGCGCAGTGCATCGCCCGCCGACGCTGCGCCAAGCTCCTGCGCCGTAAGGTTGTCGAGGTCGACGAAGTCGACCCCGAGCCGGTTCGCGAGCGACGCGCCGAGCGTCGTCTTGCCGGCGGCACGCAGGCCGATCAGGAGGACATGCTTCCGCATGCGAGCAGGGTAGCGGGGCGAAAAAAGACAGCACCGCGCCATGGCGCGGTGCCGAGTGGTCGGTGCAGGAAGTCCCACCGCGAGGGGCGGACTCGATCACAACTCAGCGCACGCGGATCTTGCGACCGTGGCGACGCTTCGAGTTGATGATCTTGCGGCCCTTGCGCGTGGACATGCGCTTGCGGAAGCCAGTGGCTCGGACCTTCTTGATTCGGCTGATCTTGTGCGGATAGTGCATAACAGACCTCGGGGGCGGATCGTCAAGGCTAACAGAAGCCAAGACGGCATGCAACCCCACGCCGCGGAGGGTGGGTAAGCGCCCCGACCCGCTCCGAACCGTTGATTTTGGCGTGGGTTGCCTTCGCGGCAGCCGATTGGAATGTACGGTGCAAAGGTCCGATGCCAGTCCTCCAGCCGCCGCGATGGTCGCGGCGCCTGGAGCACGAGCCTCGGGACGAGGGCTGGGGAGACCCAGCGGCAGCTATGGATGAAGCCGTCCCGCTCGAGGTCATCGAGCAGCGCATTGATTATCGGTTTCAGGACCAGCGCCTACTTGCGCAGGCCTTGGTGCACGCTTCGGTCGCCACCATCCGGACGGCGAGCAACGAGCGGCTGGAGTTCCTCGGCGACGCCATTCTCGGGGCGATCGTCTGCGATCACCTCTACCGACGCTTCCCCAACGACCTCGAGGGCGAGCTCACCAAGATCAAGTCGAATGCGGTGAGCCGACGCGTCTGCGCCGAGATTGCGGTTGAACTCGGACTTTCCGATGCGGTGCAGCTTGGCAAGGGCATGGGTGATCGCACCACGCTGCCGCAGTCGTTGCTTGCGGCGCTGTTTGAGTCCGTCATCGGTGCCGTGTATCTCGATGGCGGCATCGAGCCGGCGCGCGCGATCATCCTGCGGCTTCTCGACGCGCGCATCGAGGAATCGGCTCGTCTTGGGCACCAGCAGAACTTCAAGAGCGTGCTGCAGCAGTCGTTGCAGCGGCGCGAACTCGGCTCGCCCGTCTACATCGTGCTCGATGAGAAGGGCCCCGATCACGCCAAGTGCTTCGAGATCTGCGTCGAGGTCGGAGCGCGTCGATTCCCAGGCTGCTGGGGCATGAGCAAGAAGTCCGCGGAACAGCAGGCCGCCCTCGAGGCGCTGGTGGAGCTGGGATTTGTCGAGCGGGCCGAAAGCGGCGAGATTCGCGTGCTTCCGGAAGCCGACGCTACTGCAGGATGAGCCAGCCGATCAGGACGGCGTCGACGAGCACCGCCACCAGGATGGCTGCGCCCCAGACCCATGCGGTGACAGAAGCGCGCCGCGCAGCCGGGCGGGGGATCACGCTCAGCGCCTCCGCCGCGCTCTCGATCGGCTCGCCGCGACGGGCGCGATCCTGCACGATCGCGACGATGAGGTTCGCGTCGAACGCCCGAATACCGACGCGCTGCGCGAGCCGCATCAGCTTGCGTCGGCTTTCATAAGTCAGCACCGCGCCCTGCAGCGAATCCCGCGTGGCGCAAGCGAGCATCCAGCGGGGATCCATCGGATCGAGCGCGCGGCTCTGCGTGGCCTCACGGGCACGCAGCATCTCCTCGGCGACCGCGAGCTTGCGAGAGCGCAGCACGCCTGGTCGGCCGCGAACGACCTCCTCGGCAGCCTGTCGAAGCAGGTCCTTTCGCGTCTTGAGATTGTCGCGGTCCGGGATCACGATCCTGTGTCCGGTTGCAACGGGGAACCCGCGTTGCGTCTCCAGCGAGTCTACGCGGTGATCCACACACCGCTACCTTCCTTGAATCTTTTACGAACAATGGGCGATCCTTGCCGACCGTTTCGGTCGGTTTATGCCGATTGTGACACAAATGCGGGTTCGGTCGCCCCTTGCGCACCGCCAGTGCGCGATCTATCGGAACCTGACGGACGCGCGTCGCGCGTCCGGAACGGTCTGCCCGATCACTCGGCGCCGTGGCGAACGAGGCGACCTTCCACGAGGAAGAAGGTGTCCTCGGCGATCGCGGTCACGATGTCAGCGAGGCGCTCGACGCGCTGGCCGATCGAGATGAGCTCGATCGCCGCGGCCGTCTTCTCGACCTCGCTCTCGATCCACTCGCGCGCCCACGCGACGACCTCGCGGTTGAGGTTGTCGATGTAGTTGTCGGCACGACGGATCTCGAGGCAGAGCTTGCAGTCGCTGTTGGAGAAGGCGACGAGCACATCGCGCAGCATCGCGAGCGCGCCCTCCGCCATCTGCACGAGCGCGGCCGGGTAGCGGTAGTTGCCCGACTCGACGAGCCGGATCACGCGCTTCGAGATGCCCTTGCACATGTCGGCGATGCGCTCGAGCTCGTTCGAGACGCGCATCGTCGTGAGGATGAGGCGCAGGTCGCTCGCGACAGGGCTTCCGAGCGCGAGGAGGCGCGTGCACTCGGTCTCGAGCTCGAGCTGCATCTCGTCGATCTCCGCGTCGCTCGAGCGGATCTTGCGCGCAAGCTCCACATCGCCATCGCGAATGACCTCGATGACGCTCGAGACGCGTTGCTCGACGAGCGCGCCGAGCGCGAGCAGGTTGCGGCGGAGATCGATGACTCTGGACTGAAGGTTGACTGCCATGGCGTTCCCTCGCGCGGATTTCAGCCGAAGCGACCGGTCACATAGTCCTCGGTCTGCTTGTTCCTTGGCGTCGTGAAGATCTTCTCGGTGTCGCCCACTTCGACGAGGGCGCCTTCGTAGAAGAACGCAGTTTGGTCGCTCACGCGGGCGGCCTGCTGCATGTTATGCGTGACGATCACGATCGTGTAGCGGTCGGCGAGCGCCTCGATGAGCTCCTCGATCGCGAGCGTCGACTTCGGGTCGAGCGCAGAGCAGGGCTCGTCCATCAGAAGCACCTCGGGGCCGACGGCGATGGCGCGCGCGATGCAGAGGCGCTGCTGCTGGCCGCCGGAGAGGCTGAGCGCCGACGCATGCAGGCGGTCCTTCACCTCGTTCCAGATCGACGCCTGGCGCAGGCTCTGCTCGACGAGCTGGTCGAGCTCGGCGCGCGAGTACTTCTTGTGGAGCCGCGGTCCGAACGCCACGTTGTCGTAGATCGACTTCGGGAACGGATTCGGCTTCTGGAAGACCATGCCGACGTTGCGGCGCAGCTCGACCACATCGAGCGACTTCGAGAGCAGGTCGGTGCCATGGAGCTCGAGCATGCCCTCGGCGCGGGCCGAGGCGATCGTGTCGTTCATGCGGTTGATCCACCGCAGGAAGGTGCTCTTTCCACAGCCGGAGGGTCCGATGAACGCCGTGACCCGTTGCGCCGGAATGTCGAGGTCGAGGTTCTTGAGCGCCTGGAACGAGCCGTACCAGCTCGAGAAGCGCCGCACGGTGATGGCCGTCTCTGCCGGCGCCGGCGCGGAGGCGTGCCCGACGGTCGGAGCGGGAAGCCCACCGATGCCATGCGAGGCAGACTTGGATCCTGTCGGTGCTTGGGTTCCGGTGTCGGGCTTCATGGGGGCAGGCCTTCTCGAGTCAGGCTTTGAGTGGTCGCTCGTCATCATAGGGTTCACTGCAGCGGCTTCTGGAGTCTCTGACGGATGAACACCGCCACGCCGTTGAAGGCGAGGAGCACGACGAGTTGCACGATGATGGCGCTTGCGGCGAGATCATGGAATCCCGCCTGCGGGCGCTGCGCCCAGTTGAAGATCTGGAGCGGGAGCACCGAGAAGTCGCTCATCAGGTTGTTGGGAGTCGCGAGGATGAACAGCGCGCTGCCGACCACGAGGAGCGGGGCGCTCTCGCCGATCGCGCGGCTCATCGCGAGGATCGAGCCTGTCATGATGCCGGGGATCGCGGCGGGAAGCGTCATGCCCCACACCGTCTGCCATGTCGTGGCGCCGAGTGCAAGCGCGCCTGCGCGCAGCGAGGGTGGAATCGCGCGCAACGCCTCTTGCGTCGAGATGATCACGATCGGAAGGATCACGAGCATGAGCGTCAGGCCGCCCGCGAGCACGCTCGAGCCGAAGGGGAGTCGCAGGTAGAAGAGGCCTTCCGGGTCGCCGAACTCGACGCCCGTGTCGGCGCCGGTGCCGAACGCGCCGAACATGCGGGCGAAGGCGGTGAGGCCGAGGATGCCGTAGACGATCGACGGAACGCCCGCGAGATTCAGGATGTTGGTCTGGACGAAGCGCGTGAAGCGCGTGCGGCGAGCGAATTCCTCGAGGTAGATCGCCGTGCCGACGCCGAGCGGAAGCGCGACGAGGCCACAGATCGCGCACACCCAGACCGATCCCCAGAGCGGGACGATGATTCCCGCGTTCTCAGGCTTGCGCGACGCCGTGCTCTTGAGGAAGTCCCAGTCGAGGCTTCCCCAGCCTTGCCAGAGAATCGACACGAGCAGGATCGCGAGCGCCAGAACCGCGAGATTGGTCGCGAGAAGGCAGAGCCAGAGGAACGCTCGGTTCTGGAACAGGCGCGTGGCGGCAGAGCGCGGTGCGGCCATCAGTCGTACTCCTCGCGGAATCGACGCAGGATGTACTGGCCGATCATGGTGAGGATGAAGGTGATGCAGAAGAGCGTGGCTCCGACTGCGTAGCTCGACTGATACTCAACGCTCCCTGCCGGCGCGTCGCCGCCGAAGATCTGCGCCATGTAGCCGGTCATGGTCTGCACCTCGGCTGCAGGATTCGCCGTCAGCCGAGCCATGCCGCCCGCCGCCAGCGCCACGATCATCGTCTCGCCGATCGCGCGCGAGATCGCGAGGAGGAACGCAGCGACGATGCCCGAAAGCGCGGCCGGAACGACGACCTTGACCGAGACATCGAAGCGGGTGCCACCGAGCGCGAACGCGCCGTCACGCAGGCTTCGCGGCACCGCGCGCAGCGCGTCCTCCGACAGCGAGCAGACGATCGGCAGGATCATGATGCCCATGGCGACGCCCGCCGAGAGCGCGTTGTAGCCGCCGAAACTGACGGGCGATTCAGGGGTTCCGACGCCCTCGAGCATCGGGTTGAGCTTCTGGAGCGCGGGCGTGATGAACATCAGCGCAAAGAAGCCGTAGACGACCGTCGGAATGCCGGCGAGGATCTCGAGCGCGGGCTTCAGCACCGCGCGCACGCGCGGGGTCGCGTATTCGCTCAGATAGATCGCAGTGATCAGCCCGAGCGGAAGCGCGAGCGACGCGGCGATCACCGTGACGAGCAGGGTGCCGGACACCAGCGGCCAGATCCCGAAGTGCTTCTCCGCACCGAGGAGCGGGTTCCACTCGAGGCTCCCGAAGAACTCGCCGAGCGAGACATCGGGAAACTGGAAGAACAGGATCGTCTCCTTCGCGAGCACCACGAGGATCGTCGTGGTGACGAAGATCGAGAAGGTCGCCGCGACCGCAAGGGAGCCGACGATCAGCCGCTCCCGGATCTTTCGGATCGTGACGGACTTCGGCCGACCGAGCCGGGTCAGGTCCGTCATCGGCGTGAGGTTGGACGGCGCGGTCGTCACGGGGGCGCTGGCTCCGGGGCGCTGGGGACGCGCAATCTACCCTCGATCGCCGCCCTGCGGCTTCGGCGGGGCTCGGCCTTCGTTTGGACTTTGTCAGGAAGTCGGGAAAGACATCGCGGCGGCTTTCGCCGCCGCGATGCGGGGGGTGGTCAGATCACTTGTAGAACTCGGCGAGCGAGCCGGTCACATGGTCGCCCTTCGCGTCGATGAACTGCGAGCCCGTGCGCTGGGCGGTCCAGTTCGCGCCGACCTTCGAGTAGACGGCATCGGGAAGCTTCACGTAGCCAACCTCGCCGGCGAGGCGCGCGACATTCTTGAGGTAGAACTCGATGAACGCCTTCACCTCGGGCTTGTCCGCGCTGGCCTTGCTCACATAGATGAACAGCGGGCGGCTGAACGGAGCGTACGAGCCGTCTTCGATCGACTCGACCGTCGGCACGACGGCGCCCTTGCCGCCATCGATCGCGACGGCGCGGACCTTGTCCTTGTTCTCGAAGTAGTAGGCGCAGCCGAAGAATCCAATCGCGCCCTCGTCACCGGTCACGCCGCGCACGAGGACATTGTCGTCTTCCGACACGCTCATGTCGCTGCGGATCGCGCCGTCCTTGCCGACGACGACTTCCTTGAAGTAGTCGAAGGTGCCCGAGTCGGTGCCGGGCGAGTAGACCTTGATCTGGGTCGCCGGCCACGAGGGGTCGACATCCTTCCAGGTCTTGGCGCTGCCCGAGGCGCCGAAGATCTTCTTCACCTGCGCGACGGTGAGCGAGTTGCACCAGGTGTTCTTCGGGTTCACGACGATGGTGAGGCCGTCGAAGGCGATCGGAAGCTCGACGAAGTCGATCTTGGCCTTCGCCGCCATGTCGAACTCGCTCTTCTTGATCGGACGCGAGGCGTCGGCGATGTCGATCTCGCCCGCGACGAAGCGCTTGAAGCCGCCGCCCGTGCCGCTCACGCCGACGGTGACGCGCACCTTCGGAGCGGACGCGTTGAACTCCTCGGCGACCGCTTCGGTGATCGGGTAGACGGTCGAGGAGCCGTCGATCTTGACGACGCCCTTGAGGCTCTTGAGGTTGGCGTCCTGCGGAGCGGCTGCGAGCAGGAGGCCGGCGGTGGCGAGGAGTCCGATGGAGGTGAGGTGCTTGATCATGGGTGTGTTCCGAGAAGGCGTTCGTATCGTCGCGTGTCTCTGGTCTTGGAATCCAGTCCGTTCACCGCGCGGTCCCCGCCGGGCGGCGGGATTCGGAGCGACCGAAGGGCGTCCCCGAGATAGAAGCGCATCGGCGGCAGCCTCGGGGCAGGGGAAGGCTCTCCACCCTGCGTCAAGATTTGGTCAAGAACGCGTTTGAAGTGGGGGAGATCGTCTCGGTTCCAGCCGTCCCCGCGGCGTCGCCTCGTGCCGAGCGTGGAAAGAGAAGCGAGAAGGAACTCCCGCTGCCGACTTGACTTGCGACATCCACGCTTCCGCCGTGAATCGTGGCGATGTGCTTCACGATCGAAAGGCCGAGGCCCGTGCCGCCTTGTGCGCGCGCACGAGCCTGGTCGACGCGATAGAAGCGCTCAAAGAGCCGCGGGAGATGGCGCGACGCGATGCCGGGGCCTTGGTCGTGCACCGAGATGCGGATCTGCTCGGGTTCCTCCGTGCATTCGATTCGCACCGAGGTTCCCTCCCCCGAGTAGCGGATCGCATTCGAGACGAGGTTCGCGAGCGCCTGCTCGAGCAGCGACCGATTGGCGTCGATCGTCAGTGGCTCCGGCACCCGCACGGAAATCGTGATCGACTTGGCGGCGGCCGCCGAGCCGAGCGCGTCAACCACTTCGTTCACCATCTCTCGCACCGATGTAGGTGTGAACTCAAGCGTTTGCCGAGACCCTGGTTCCTCGAGGAACGCGAGGGTGAGGATGTCCTCGACGATTCCCGAGAGGCGCACGGTGTTGCGGTGGATGATCTCGAGGAACTTGCGGCGGCGCTCGGCGTCGTCGAGGTCGACCTGCAGCAGCGTCTCGACATAGCCCTTGATGTTCGTGATCGGCGTGCGCAGCTCGTGCGAGACATTCGCCGCGAACTCGCTGCGCATCGACTCGAGGCGACGCATGCGCGTCACATCGACGAGGCTGACGACGAGGCCGGAAGGCTGCGACTCCGCTTGCAGCGGCTCGCAGGAGATCTGCATCTCGAGCGGCGAATCGAACTCGAGGTGAAGCTCGTCCTCCAGCCGCCCATCGGCTGCGTACGCGCGCGCGATGGCGCGGTTCAGCGCGGGCTGGCGCACCACTTCCTGAAGAAGGCGTCCGCGGGCGGTCTGCTCGTTGAAGTTGAGGAGCCGCTCTGCAGCCGGGTTCGAGCCGACGATGCGCTGCATGTGGTCGAGCGCAAGAACGGCGATCGGCGTCGCGCGCAGCACGCGCTCGATCTCGCGAAGCCGGTCCTCCACGCGATCGCGGCGCTCGCGTTCGTGACGCATGCGACGAAGCACATCGCCGGCGAGCGATTCAAGCAGCGGGAAACGGTCGCCATCGCGCGGATCGCCCGCGTGTTCGGCGAGCGATCGCGAGAGGCGCCGCGCGCTGCGGCGTCGAATGAGGCTTGTGGCGATCCATGCGGCAATCACGCAGCCAGCGACCATCCATCCGGTCCACTCGCTCGAGTCGGTCGGCGCGACCGCGGCGGCTGCGGCGTCGACCGATGACGCCGCCTCGACGGCGACGGGCTGCTCGG
>JBEAUK010000148.1:0-17311 GCA_041161465.1 Planctomycetota bacterium
GATCTGACCGATAAGGGAACCATGTCCGACGACCTGAACCGCATCCTTCGCCTCGAGGTGCCGCTGATCGTGCAGATCGCGGAGCGGAGGATGATGCTCTCGGAAGTCACCTCGCTCACCCACGGATCGATCATCGAGCTGCCGAAGGCCATCGACGAGCCGCTCGACGTGCTCATCAACAACGCGATGATCGGCCACGGCCATGCCGTGAAGGTCAGCGAGAACTTCGGCATCCACATCACCCAGGTGTCGAACCTCCACGACCGCGTGAAGGCGATGGGAGGCGGTGGCGACAAGACGCCGGCGCCGCCTGAGCCGACCGAACCCGCCGCCACCGCCACCGCCTGAGACTTCGCCGACGCGCGCCCCGTCTCGGAATCGGGTTGAGCGCTGCGGTGATTGCGCCGATGATGCGCGGCGGATCCGAAGCATCCGAGACACGAACGACGAGCCGCCCGAAGGCGCAGAGACGAGACGCCGCGCATGCCACGCAACATCCCAGTCGGTAACGGCGAGATGCTGGTCGCCTTCGACGACCAGTACCAGATGCGCGACCTCTACTGGCCGCATGTCGGCCAGCCGAACCACACCTGCGGGCACCTGCAGCGCTTCGGCGTGTGGGTCGACGGTCAGTTCGCGTGGATCGATTCGCCCGGCTGGATCCGCGACATCCGCTACAGGCCCGACACGCTCGTCACCGAGGTGCGGCTGCGGCACGACCGCCTCGGCGTCGAGCTCCTCTGCAACGACGCGGTCGACTACTGGAGCCCCGTCTACTTCCGCCGCGTGGTCGTGACCGACCTCCTCGGCCGCGCCCGCGACGTGCGCGTCTTCTTCCACCACGACATCAGCGTCAACGAGTCGCCCGTCGGCGACACGGTGATGTTCGACCCGTCGTCGGGCGGCCTCGTCCACTACAAGGACAGCGTCTACTTCCTGCTGAACGGCTGCGTGGGCACGCGCTTCGGCGTCGACCACTGGGCGACGGGCGCGAAGCGCATCGGCGACGCCGAGGGCACCTGGCGCGACGCCGAGGACGGCCTGCTCTCGCGGCACGCGATCGCGCAGGGATCGGTCGACTCGACCGTGGGCTTCGGCCTCACGCTCGCCGCGTGGGGCTCGGGCAGCCTGCACTGCTGGCTGGCCGCGGGGCGCACGCACGAGGCGGTGCTCGCGCTCAACGAGAAGGTGCGCACCAAGACGCCGCAGCGCATGATCGACCGCACCGAGGCGTACTGGCGGCTGTGGGCGCTGAAGGAGCCGCTCGACCTGTCGCCCTTGCCCGAGCGCCTGCGCGACATGTTCGTGCGCAGCCAGGTGATCGTGCGCACCCAGATCGACAACAACGGCGCGATCATCGCGGCGAACGACTACGACATCACGCACTTCGCGGGCGATACCTACTCGTACATGTGGCCGCGCGACGGCGCGCTCGTGTCGCATGCGCTCGTGCTCACCGGACATGGCGAGCTGTCGCGGAACTTCTTCCGCTTCTGCGAGCGGGTGATCTCGAAGGAAGGCTACTTCCTCCACAAGTACAACCCGACGGGCACGCTCGCGTCGAGCTGGCACCCGTCGGTGCTCGACGGGCAGCGCGTGCTGCCGATCCAGCAGGACGAGACCTCGCTCGTGATCTGGGCGCTGCGGCGCCACTTCCAGGTCTTCCGCGATGTCGAGTTCATCAAGACGACCTACAACACGCTCGTCGTCGAGCCGGCGAACTGGATCCTCAAGTACCGCGACCACAACGGGCTGCCGCTGCCGTCGTGGGACCTGTGGGAAGAGCGCCGCGGCGTGCATCTCTTCACGGTCGCGTCGACGATCGGCGCGCTGAAGGCGGCCGCGAGCTTCGCGCAGGACATGGGCGCGTACGACCGCGCGGCCGAGTTCAACGAGGCGGCCGAACGCATGCGCGGCGCGATGGTGCGCCACATGTGGGAGCCCGACCGCAACCGCTTCGCGCGCATGGCGACGCCGCTCGCGGATGGCTCGTACCGGCTCGACATGACGCTCGACAGCTCGGCGTTCTCGCTCTTCGCCTTCGGCGCCATGAGCGCCAACGACCCCAAGGTGGTCGCGCACATGGAGGCCGTGCGGCAGCGGCTGTGGGTGAAGACGCATATCGGCGGCCTCGCGCGCTACGAGAGCGACTACTACCACCGCGTCGAGCACACCAATGTGGCCGATGTGCCTGGAAACCCGTGGGTGATCTGCACGCTGTGGATCGCCCAGTGGCTCATCGACCGGGCCGATACCCTCGAGGAGCTCGAGCAGGCGCTTCCTTATCTGCACTGGACCGCCGACCGCGCGCTGCCGTCGGGGGTGCTCGCGGAGCAGTTCGACCCGTATACGGGCGCGCCGATCTCGGTGAGCCCGCTCACCTGGTCGCACGCGACGGTCATGATCGTCACGATCAAGTACCTGTTGAAGCACTCGCAACTGACCGGGAAGCCGTCGGGAAGCCTCGCGGAGCGTGCGTACGGCAAGACGCGCTGATGCGTCGCTGATATTCTGTTCGCTCGACCCGACCGCACCCGCAGTACCGCGGCGGGCGCCTGAACGCCATGCTTCCGCTCGACCGACAGTTTGCAGAATCGATCGATGGCGTCGCGCGAGCGATCGCCGAATGGACGGTGACCGCGCTCTATGAGCGCCGGCCCGATCTCAACGCGCGGTATGGCGCCGAAGGTCGCGCGCTGTGGAAGAGCGAGATGCTCAACCGGCTGCAGCACCTCGCCGAGGCGATCGCGGCCGATCGGCCCGTGCTGTTCGTGATCTCTGTCGAGTGGGCGCGTGCAGCCTTCGTGGCGCGTGGCATGGATGAGTCTGATCTCATCGACAGCCTCGAGATGCTCGAGACGACGCTGCGCGAGGAACTTCCCACGCAGATCGCGGCGCGCGCATCGAGGTTCCTGCGCGAAGGCATCGACGCCGTGCGGACGGGCTCGCTTGAGATGAGCGAAGGCGTGCTGGCGAGTTCGGTCGAGGCGGAGGGCGCCGATACCGAGCGTGCGCGCGCGTACCTGCGGCATCTGCTCGAGCGTCACCAGGCGCGTGCGGTCGATGTCCTGATCGACGCGGTGCAGTCGGGCAAGAGCGTGGCGGAGGTCTACGAATCGGTCATCAAGCCGGCGCTCGGCGAGATCGGCCGCATGTGGCATCTCGGCGAGGCGACGGTCGCGGACGAGCACTATGTGACGGTCGCGACGCAGAACGCGCTGTCGGTGATCCGCGCGAAGCTGCCGCAGGCGAAGCGCAACGGCAAGCGCGCGCTCGCGGCGAGCGTGGGCGGCGACCTGCACGACATCGGCATTCGCATGGTGACCGACCTGCTCGAGAGCGAAGGCTGGCAGGTCGACTGCCTCGGCGCCAACATGCCGACGGCGGATCTCGTCGAGCACACGGTCGACGAGGTTGGCCGGCAGCAGTTCGACCTGATCGCGCTGTCGGCGAGCACCGGCCTGACGGTGCGCGGCGTCGCTGGCGCGATCGAGGCGCTGCGCGCGGCGTGCCCGGAGACGCGCGTGCCGATCATGGTGGGCGGCGGCGTGTTCGCGATGGTGCCTGACCTGTGGAAGGTCGTGGGCGCCGACGGCTGCGCGACGAGTGCAGCGGACGCGGTGCGGGTGGCGCGCAGGCTTGCGGGGATGTGAGGCGCGAAGTTCAGCGTAGAAAATCTGCTTGAAACTTTTCCGACGCGGAGAGGCGTCGCTGTTGGTCGGGTTAGGATGCGCGCGCGGAAGAGCCCCACCGAGGCGGATCCGCGCAGCGTTTCATTCGAGCAATCGAGTTTGAACAGGTAGGAGAAGAGGGCGTGCGACGAGATCGAATTCAGCGGGGCATGGCGTTGGCGATCGCATGCGCGGCGGTGGCGCTGGCGCCGCTTGTCGGCTGCAAGTCCGAGCCCGGGTCGCTTGGTCCCGAGCCTGAGCGGAAGATCGGCGACATCACGCCGGTGGGTGAAGAGCAGCTTGCGCTGGCGTCCGACTCGCGTCGCTCGCGGGTGGCGCAGGCATCGCCTGTCGGAGGCTCCAGCGCAGCGACGGCGAGCGCATCGCGCTCGTCGGGTAGATCGCGCGGGTCGAGCAGCGGATCGGCTGCCGCAGGTTCCCAGTCGCCGTCTGGCGGAAGTGGCTCGGGATCTGCGCAAGGCAGTGGATCACAGGGAAGTGGATCACAGGGAAGTGGATCACAAGGCAGTGGGTCACAAGGCAGTGGGTCACAAGGCAGTGGGTCACAGGGCAGCGGGTCTCAGGGCAGTGGGTCTCAGGGCAGCGGGTCTCAGGGCAGCGGGTCTCAGGCCAGTGGGTCTCAGGCCAGTGGGTCTCAGGCCAGTGGGTCCACCGGCGTCGGTGCTCAGGGCGGCGGCGCACAAGCCGGCGGCTCGCAGAGTGCGGGCGTGAAGGCCGCATCCGCGTCGAGCGCAAACTCGGGCGCCTGCACAGGCGCCTGCGGAGGTTCGTGCGGCGGATCCTGTGGCGGCGCGAGTGCCGGGGCGAGTGGCGCTCCGAGTGGCGGTACGAACGGCAGCGGTGCATCGAGCGGACAATCGGCCGCTTCGGCGAGTGCCGCCTCGGGCGGCCCGAGTGGCGGCGGTGGCGTCGGAAGCGGCGCCGGCGGTCCG
This sequence comes from Planctomycetota bacterium, assembly GCA_041161465.1. Lineage (GTDB taxonomy): Bacteria > Planctomycetota > Phycisphaerae > Phycisphaerales > SM1A02 > QWPT01. The sequence goes on from JBEAUK010000148.1 coordinate 4,625, forward strand.
CGCCTTGGCACGCAATCACCCGCAGCCGCAGGCTCGCTGGGCCAACCGATCGATCAGCGCAGCGGTCAGCGTGCGACGGCATCTGATGGCGGCGGGACTGGTGGCGGATCGGGTGGTGGAGGCGAGGGTCTCGGTGCGGGCGAAGGGCTGTCGCCGCAGGCGTCGCCCGAAACCGAAGCCGAGGCCGCGAAGCCGCGCAGGTTGTTCAGCGATGTCGCGCCGCCTTCGAAAGACGCATCGAGTGGCGTCGACACGCCCACCAAACTGCCGGATGCCCAACCGCCCGCCGACAATCGCCCGAGCAGCGCAGCAGGAAACGAGACGCGCCCCGACGCCATGACGCCCAAGGATCCACCGATCGGAGGAAAGGGAGACAACGGCGTCGGATCGGGCGATACCGACACGACCGCGAGCAACGAATCCAATCCGACCGGTGCGGTCACCGGCGGCGAGTCCGCAGCGACCCCGGCGGCCGAGACCAGTTCAACGCCAGCGTCCGATGCATCGGAGAGCCACCACGGCGCGGGCAGAGGATCTCAGTCAGCGGAGCCGCGGGTAGACATCGAGCTTCCCAAGTTCGAGGTCGACCGCATCGAGGGCGACAAGACGATCTTCGACCGCTCGGGTGAAACCGAGCGCCGCAGCGCGCATCCGATCACCGGCATCTGGGAACAGATCGATGGTCCAACCAGTTCGGACTTCGCGCCCGGAGGATACGAGCGTTCGGTGCTTATGCTCAACCCAGCGCTTAAGGCAGCCGCAATCTACCGCGTGTTCCGTGGCGACATCACGCTTGTGATCGGTGGTGAACTCGCGCTCGACGCCGATGCTGCGCGCCCACGCGTCGCGAGTGGCACGATCACGATCCGCGAAGACCCCTCGTCGACCTCGAGGTTCCGTAAGTCGCCGCTGGCGCTCGGGGGTAGTCCCGATGTCATCGTGAGTCCGCCCGCGGGCGAGGGCCCTTGGTCGCTTGAGTGGAGGCGCGAGGACTTGGAGCTCGTGATCGCAGGCAAGCGCTACCGAGCGATCACACGAGATGCGTTCGAGCAAATCCGTCGGGGCGGCGGTGACATCGCGTCGGAATCCGACAAGACAGACCGCATCGAGAGCCGTCCTCAGCAGGCGACCACGCAGCGAATCAACGAGACATCGTTCTTCGGTCTCCGCGGCGGCGGAAAGCGCATCTGCTTCATCGTCGACGTCTCAGGCTCGATGGGCGGACCGAAACTCGATCGACTGAAGCAGGAACTCACCGGCACCATCCAATCGCTGAAGCCCGATACGCAGTTCGCAGTCGTGTTCTTCGACAGCTCTGCCACCACCATCTCGCAGCAATGGATGAAGTCTGATGCGGAGCGACAGCAAGCCGTCCAAGTCATTGCCAGCCAGGGGTCGGGAAGCGGTACGGACCCGACAGGAGCGTTCCAGTTCGCATTCGGCACGCTGAACCCCCTGCCCGACTGCATCTACTACATGACCGACGGGCAGACGAGCGCTGATGTCGCCGCACTCCTGCGCGCGCTCAACAATGGACCGAACAAGACAACGGTGCACGCGATCGCATTCGGCGACCAGAGCCTCGAAGCCGTCATGAAGCAGATCGCCGCCGAGAACAACGGGGTGTACCTCTTCGTGCCGTGACGCGCGCGGACCCGATTCAGAGCCCGCGCGGCGTGCCCGGGATCCAGCTGTCTTTGTAGACAGGTAGCGGCGCGACGCAGGGTGTCAGCGTGTAGTTGAACCCCGCGCCGAGGAACGCCTCCTTCACCACCGAGAACGAGTCGAACGAATCGCCCGCGACATCGAGGAGGATCATGTCCTCGCTCGGATCGAGTGACGAAAGCAGCTGCTGGAACGCCGGATCGCGCAGAAGCGACGCCACATCGTTGACGGGGATGCCCGCTCCCTGCCGCAGCGGGATGCTGCGCGTGAAACCAGCGGGGTTGAGCCCACGACAGCTGCCGTCGAGCCTGCAGGACGACGCCACCGTGTAGCGATCGTCCCACTGCGAGAACCGCGCGCAGGTGTCGGGCGTCCTGTTCGACCAGTCGCATACGGGATAGAGCCTGTCCTCCCAGACGACGACCGTGTAGAGCCGCAGCTCCAGTTCACGCTCGAGCGGCGTACGCATGACGCGGTCCTTGGTCCTGCGTGCGGTGTCGAGCGCGGACTCGAGGCGCTCGATCTCCTCGCGCAGCGGCTGGATCTGCGCACCGACATCCGCAAGGTTGTCGTTCACCGCTTCGACCGCCGACGCATAGCGCTCGATGAGCTCCTCGCGGCGCGCGATCTCCCCAATCGCCGCCTCGACGCGCTCGGCCGCCTCGGGATCGGTCTCGACCCCTGCGGCGGCGGGTAGCTTCGCCAGCTCCCGCTCGAGTTCGTCCGCGCGCGACGAGAGCGTCGACAGCTGGCGGTCGCGCTCGACCTCGATCGACGCGAGACTCGACTCGGTCTTGCCCGTGGTCGAGGTCAGCGCGAGGAGCGCCGCGATGAGCGACACAAAGATGATGGTGCCGAACATGTTGCAGATCGTGTCGAGCAGGAGCTCGAGACTGTCGTTTGGATCCTCGCTGCGGTGCTTCATGGCTCGACACCTCCGCTCGAGGGCACAACGCCAGGAAACACAGGCGACACATATGCCCCCTCGGGCATGAAGTCGAGGCCAAGCCGCGGACGCTCCGCTTCGGGCATCGCCGCGATCGCATCGAGCACCGTCTGATAGAGCGGCAGCCCTGACGGCGTGACCACCAGCAGGATGTACGACGGCCGCTCCCGGGCGAGCACCTTGAAGAGCGCAAGCGAGTCGAGCGCCTGCGCGGCGGTCGTGCCCGCGGCAATGCGCGACGAGGCGCCATTTTCCGCGTCTGTGACAACGATGCGTGCCGCCGAGATCTCGAACACGATCGGCCGCAACGGCTCGGACTTATCGAGGATGAAGGTGATGCGCTTGCGCCGCTCGAGTCTCGCGAGCTCCTCCGCCAGCTGGTCGCGCATGCGCGTGAGCTCGAGCACCTCGCGCAGGCTCGCCGCCTCGGGGTGCGCGACGAGCAGGTCGCGCAGCTGGTCCTCGAGCTCCTTCGCGCGCTTCTCAAGCGTCTCGAGCTGAGATGCGCCCGCGAGCAGCTCCTGCCGGAGCGACGCCCGCTGCGCCAGCGGGTCGATGTCCGGCCGCGCCGACGCCTGTCGCACCGCCTGCTCAAGGGCCGCCACACGGTCGCGCAGCGTGCGCTCGCGCTCGGTCATCGGGATCCCTGCATCGATCGACACTCGTGCGTCTCGCACGGCATCAGCCGTGACCTTGGTCACCTGGATCAGCAGGATCATGGTGATCACGATCGTGATGCCGATCAGCGACAGCAGCACATCCTGGAAGGAGAAAAACGAGACCGGAACCTGGGCGCCAGGGCGCCGCCGCATCGTCAGGACTCCTTGCGCACGATGCGCACGCGCGCCACGACGGCGTTCGAGCATGCCGAACGGATGTCATCGAACAACTGCTCGTCCGCGCGGCGGACGGCCGTCTGGATGAGATAGATGATGAGCACCGCGATCAGTGCCTCCGCGGTCGTGATGAACGCGGTATCGAGCCCCTCGAGCACCGTCTTCAGCTTCTCGGTGATCTGTCCGACATCCTGGCCAGCGACCTTCATCGCCTCGCCGAACCGACCCATCGCCTGCGTGAGACCGACGACGGTACCGATGAACCCAAGCACCGGGATCGCCCAGATGAACCCGCGCAGCACGGTGTAACCCGAGTCCATGCTGGACTCATCCTGGTCACCGCGGCTCGAGAGAACATCGTCTGCATCCGCAACGCGACCGAGGTTGCGCATCATGCGCAGCACGCCACGGCACCTTGCGAGGAATAGGAAGCGCGAAGGGTCATCGACCGAGCGGTCGATCGCATCGATGACCGAGTCGGCCGTTGCATCGGTGAGCACGAACCCCGAGTCCTCGGGCACGAAAGAGAGCCGCAGCGCACGCGACTGCGCACTGATCTTGAGCGACTTGATCGCGAGGAACACAAGCGACCAGATCGAGAGCAGGATGATCGGGATCGGGATGCGTCCGAATCCCGTCGAGTACTCCCACACAACACTGCCCCACTCGCCATCGCGGAACGCATACGCCGTGCCGTAGAAGACGGCTCCGATCACGACGGTGAGCATGAAGCAAGTGAGCGAGCTCGGCGTGGTGCCGCGGCCGGTCGGGAGTCCGAAGCGCGCCTCGGGGTCGAGGCTGTGGAAGCGCAGCATGGGCGAAGCCCCTGCGCGTGGTGCGATCGGTACGGTTGGTGCGGTCGAGGACTGCGTCACGGATTCAATCTCCTGAAGACGAGGATCGGCCCCTTCGGAAGCTGCGTCGGGCTGACGACAGCGCCGTCCTTGATGGCGAGTTCGGCGATTTCGAAGCCTGTCCCCGACTTCGCGACGAAGAAGAAGCGGCCGGAGTCGCGACGCGCACTGACCACGCGCGGCGTATTGCCGTCGGCGGGCTCGAGGACCCCCCATGGCACAAGCGCCTGCAGGATCCCCGCCGCCCGCGCCTGCTCGGCGCGCGACTCGGCGAGCACCGTCGTCAGGTTCGGGAAACGCTCAAGCGCAGCGGCGGCCTCGCGCCGTGCGGTGCGGAAGTTGACCTCGGGCTCGTAGCCCGCACGCGCCCAGTCCGCGATGACCGCCTCATTCGCTGAGTTCGCGAGCATCGTGCGCCAAGACCGAAGTGGCTCGGCGAGCACCGCTGGCATCTGACCGCTTTGCTCGAGGATGTCGCAGCCTTCGCGCATCGCACGCAGCCTGAGGATCGGATCCGACTTCGAGGCGGAGATCGCCATGAGGAGATCGAGCAGCACTGGCCGCACATCGGACACGGCTGCGCCCTGCAGTCGCGCAAGCGCGAGAGTCCACGCCACCGAAACCTCGTTCGGTGCAGGCTTGCCGACCATCTCCTCGCGCTTCACGACCAGAATCGAATCGAGCTTCTCCGGATCGGCCATCAGGTCGCCGAGATTCTCGACCGCACGGTTGCGCGGATCGACGCCACCCGCCGGGCGCCGGTAGAAGCGCCGTCCGTCGGCAAGCGGAACCTCCTCAAGATCCGCCAACCGCGCGGACGCCAGTTGCTCGGCTACGCGCTCGGCTGTCCAGATTTCGGCGGCGCGCGTCGGGTCGAAGCGTGCCGCGACGCCCTTGACCGCCTCGGTGAGCGGGCTCGCCGGGTGCTTCGCCAGGAAGTCGCTCAACAGCTCGAGCACGCGCCCGTGCTGGTCGGTCGACGCATCGCCGTCGAGCTTCGGGCCCAGAAGCGTCGCAAGCTTCGGTCGATGGTCGTCGCGCCAGGTCTGGATCGCGAGCCACGCTGGCGACAGGTCGCGCGCAGTCTCGAAGTCGCCGAGTCGCTGTTGACGCGCGAGGATCGCTCCATGTTTCGTCAGCGCGTCATTCAGCCGCTTCTCAAAGTCGACCTCGAGCGTGACGGGTGCGCAGAGGCGCACTGGATCCAGTTCGCGAAGCGCCGTGCCCAAGGCCTCGGCGCGCGACTTCGCCTCTGCGATGCGCGCGTCGACCAACTCGATCTTGAGCGCGAGGCGCGATACGCCCGTGTCGAACCCCGTGGTCGCCGATTGTGCGGCCTCGAGCGCCTGCCGCGTCGACTCGAGCGTGGCGAGATAGCGGGCCCACTCCTGCGGATCGACCTGCGCCGCGTCCGTCCAGGCGCTTGGCAGCTTCCACGACTTGAGGGCAGCGTCGGCCGCGTCGGCTGCGGCACGCGACGCGCGATCGGCCTCCTGGTCGATTTCCCCGAGCCGGTCGATGCGACGACGCTCGAGCCCATCGATCGTGACCCGCTCGGGTTCCTCCGCCTCGGTGCGCGCGACTGCGAGCGCATCCTTGATGGCAAGCACCCGCGCACGCTCGGGCTTTCGGTCGAGTTCGACCGAGAGATCGCCAACCAGCCGCTTGATCTCCGCGGTGCGCGCCTCTCGCGTGCGAACAAGCGCGTCGGCACGGACGAGTGCCGCAGCCAACGCCGCGTCTGGCTCGCCGCCCCGTCCACGAATCTCGGTCGCGATGGCACCCGCCTTGTCGGCCTCGTCCGCATCGACCGCGGCCGTCAGCGCCGCCAGCTCACGCGCACGGGAACGCGACTCACTCGTCGCTTGCACAAGATAGACGCCGACCACGCCGAGCACGATCGCCACGGATGCAGCCGCAAGGAGGAAGAGTCGATGCCGACGCCGCAACCGCTCGCGCTCAGCCTCGACAAACGCAAGGGCGCGCTCGACGAGTCCCTCTGGTGCATCGCGCCGCGCGTCGCGCAGCACCGCGACCTGCCGCTCGATCTCGATGCTCGGCCGTGCGTCGTTCAGCATCAGCTCGAGCCGCTCGACCTCGGCGTCGAATGCCGCTCGAGCGCGCTCCTCGTTCTCGAGGTTCGTGAGCCACGCGAACGCCGGCGCCACCGACGCCGCGAGCGCCGCCTCGGGCATGCGCCCGGTCTCGAGGTTGATCTTCGCCCAAGCCTCCTCGAGCCGCAGCAGCGCCGCGCGATCCATCAGCGAGGCGGCTTCGTGAATCTCACCCGCGAGCGTCGCATAGCGCTCGCCCGCCTCGCCGGCGCGCAGCGGCATCACGCGTGCATGCAGTTCCTCGCGAAGCCCGCGCGGAACGCTCGCCACCCACTCATGTGTCTCAAGCGCCGACAGCGCCTCATCCAGCTCGGTGCGCGTGGCACCCGGCTTCTGCCGCAACTCCGCGAAGTGCTTGAGCCACGAATTCTCGAGCGCCTCGACCTGATCGAGCCACATGCGGTTTCGCTGGTCGGCCGACCGCAGGCGCTTCAAGATGCGAAGCCTTGCGGGAATCGGCTCGCCGCGCAGCGCGCTCACGCGCAGCGCATCGAGGAGCGCGCGGTGCTCGACCGCGCGCACCGTGATCGCGGCAAGTTCGTCGACCTCGGCCTGCGTCGGCATCGGTAGCCGCGCGGCGGCCTCGCCGACCTGCTCGTACCAGATCCGACCGATCGTCTGATCGCTGCTCGGCAGCGTGCGCAGCGCCTCGGCCTGGCGCGCGAGATCGGGGAAGTCCTCGATCACAGATGCAGCCTCGCATACAAGTCCCCGCGACGCGAAGTCGAGCGCGCGGTCGATCGCCTTTCGCACGCCGCGCACGCATGCGTCGAGATCCTGCCGAACCGTCGCCAGCGCGACGGCATCAGGCGCGGTCTGCCGCGCTTGCTCAAGCAGACCTTCACGGATCGATCGGACGCTGGGAATCTGGCTCATGGTGCGGTCAACCAGTCAGGCAAGGAAGAGCACGGTCGCGATCGCAAGCGCGACCGCCGAGTATGCGAAGAGAAGAAACGCGATCAGTCGGGTTCGGTGCGGATCGCCCGCGCGGTCGTCGGCGCGCAGGACGGCCTCGATGCGCGGCGCAGGCACGGGCGTGGCGGCATCGATGTCGCCATCGATCGCGGAGTGAGATTGAATGGGCGCGTCATCCGTGCGCCGTGGTGCCGCCATGCGCACCTCAAACGGCGCGTCGTCGAGCACGGGCGCTGCTTGCAGCACCGGGTTCACGCGGAGGCTCGGTGCGGCGCGCACGGTCGGCTCGACGAGGCGCCCCTCACGCGCGGCGTTCGCGGCGTCGCCGTCACCAGCCGATACGCCACGCCCCACCTCGATCGCGCGCACGCCTGGCTCTGCGAGCATCGCACGCACACCACTCGCGCCCGCGCGCAGGAACCGCAGCTGGCAGCGCCCACCCGCAGGAAGCCGCTGAAAGCGAGTCGAGAAGGTGATGAGCCAGCGCTTGTCCGCTGGAACAACCGCCAGCACATCGGACGCAAGCGGCAGCGCATCGACTTCATCAGGCAACACGACGCAGACGGCGCTGCTTGGCGCATCGAGCAACGCCTGCGCGACGACGCCAGCCCAACCGCGGTCGAAGCCTGCGGACTCCCAACCATGCGCAGGCCGCGGCGCTTCATCACCCTGTGGAAGCGAAGGGCCAACGCCGCGCTCCTCGGCCGTCGGCACCGATTCGCAGAAGCGCGCGAATCGTGTGAGCAGCCACGCTGGCCCCGCGGACGCGCGCTCGTGCGGCTCGACCACCAGGTGATGGGCAATACGATTTGGTCGTCCGCTCCAGTCACTGCCGCACGGCGCCGTCCGCGAGAGCACGGTGTAGCTCTTTCCATGCACCGAGAGGATGCGATGCGCCCAGTCGATGCGGTCCGCGCCGACCGCGCGAGTGCGGTCGAAGTCGTAGGCGCTGAGTTCGGCCAGCATCGGTTCGAGCGAGGCCGGGATTCCGCGCGTTACCACCGCGATCGCAAAGCCGCTGTCGCCGCGGATGCCTTTCTCGACCGATGTATGGACGAACTCGAAGCTCATTGCTGCGCGAACTCCGGGAAGAGCTCCGGACGCGCCGCGCCCAGCGCCACGATGAGCGGCGCAGCGGGCCATACGGGCCGCACATCGCGCGGACGGATCGTGAGGCCTGAGTCCGTGGCCGTGCGCGACGGCGGCTGTCCGAGGCCGCTGAACGGCACGATGCGAAGGTCAGGGTCGAGCGTGCGCGCCGTCGCGAGGAGCTCGGGCATGTGCGCGGTGAGGAAGTCGGCGCTCGCAGCGTGGACGCGCGCGAGCACCGCGGGCGACGGCACCGCGACGCTGTTGCGCACGGGCACATCGTCGAAGTCGGCCTTGATCTGCGGCGACGCGAGGTGACCCCAGATGTCGGCCTTTGCAAGCGCAAGCACGATGCGGAACGGGAGTCGCTCCGTGGCGCCAAGCTGACGCAGCCGCCGCACGCGGTTCGCGGCCTCGATGAGCACGAGGTCCTGCCGCTGCTCGGTGCTGCCCGCACCACCGAGCGCCTGCACCGTCTCGCGGCCGCCGAGTCGCTCGATCACCCGCTGGTCCTGCGTCGGGTCCACCACGAAGATGAGCGCACGCGACACGGCGAGGTGACGCGTCACAGGTTCATGCGGAAGATCGCGCCCAGGCAGGAAGTGCTCGCCCGCGTTGTCGTAGAGCGCGAGCAGCTGCCGCTCGCCCCGGCGACCGATGACGAAGAGCTGCGGCTTCGGCGCCGTCCACGACGCCTCGTCGACGCGGAACGATCGGTAGAGTCGGCCCGAGAGATCGGTCTTCGCGATCATCGTCGGCTGATCGGGCGTCGATGACCGGAAGAGCGACGACTCGAGCTCGACGGTGAGGTCATTGAGCGTCGGATCGGCGTCGAGGAAGTCGAGGCCGTCGACCACAAGGCCCGAGCGCAGCGAGAAGCTGGCCGCCGCGAGCATGACCGACTTGCCGCACGCGGGCGCGCCGACGATCGAAAGGACCGTCTGCGGGAGCTCGAGGACGGGCTGCGGGAGCTCGAGGTGACAGCGCTTGCAGGCGAGGCGGGTGCACACGGCACCGAGCGGATCGATCGCACGCGCTTGCGCATCGAAGCGGCTCGGCAGGAAGCGCAGCTGCGCAGACTCGCCGAGCACAGCGTCGCCGCGCAGGCCTTCGTGCTCGGAGATGAAGCGCACCTGCGCAGGCGGGAACTCATGCCAGCAATGCGGGCAGGTGACCGAGGAAACGAGCGTGCGCGTCGGCATGAGCGTGGATCAGGGAGTGGACGGCGAGGTGGACGGTGGAGTAGAAGGCGGCGCAGGCGGCGTGCTTGGCGCGGTCGCGGGCGGCGTGCTGGGTGCGGTCGCGGGTGGCGTGCTGGGTGCGGTCGCGGGTGGCGTGCTTCCCGGCGGCACCGCTGCACCAACCCCCGCCGTCGGACTCGCCCCACCGACCGAACTGCTCGCGGTCGCAGGCCGCTCGAGCACCACGATGAGATAGCGCGCCGAAATCGCTTCCCCGAGGAAGAAGGTCTGCACCGCGATCGAGATCTCGAAACCTTGCTGCAGCACCGCGGGCACATCGGTTCCGGGCACATTCACCTGAATCGCAGCCGCCGTGCCGTGCGCAGGATTGAGGTCCTGCCCGAGCCCGCGGAACTGCTGCCCCGTGATCTCGACGATATCGAGATCGATCGAGCGATCGCGCGGCAGCGCGAGCACCGCGACCTCGACGCCGCCAATCCCCGAGACGCGATGGTCGTGCGCACCAACGCCGCCAGCATCGGTGACGGCGATACCGCGGCCCGTCAGCTTCCATCCATCCTTCTCGAGCAACTCAAGGATGTCGAGGAAGCCCGGGAAGGTGCTCCACGCACGCGCCTCCTCGACGACGCCCGGCTCGGGCAGCGGCTCTGCAGCCGCCTTCTTGATCTCGCTTCGCACCGAGGCGAGCGGTGTGCCCTCGCGCACGATCTCGAAGACCTGGTCGGCCGCGAGCGCAAATTTGAGCCCGGCCTTCGAGGTGCCGTCGCTGTTGACATCGCCCCAGGTGTTCACGCCCGCGACCTCGAGCGAGTCCTCGAGGATCAGCGGCCCGCCGCTGCAGCCGAAGCTGTAGTTCGCGCTTGTCTGGACGAGGGTCGGCTTGCCCTCGGCGCGGCGCACGCTCGACACGAGGCCGTCGAACAGGCTGTGCGTCGCAACTCCCGAGGCGTCGGCGTCGCCCTCGGCCGCAAGATCGAATGCGGCCGACGCCACATGACCAAGCGCGACCACGCGCGCACCCACCGCGATCTCCGCCGCGGGCGCGATCGTGAGCGGCTCGACGCCGATCCGCTCGAGCTGCGGGCGGAACGCCTCGACGCTCACCGCAGCGAGGTCGAAGTTGCGCCCGTCGAGCGAGCCTTCCTTCACCTCGAGAAACCGCGGATGCACGCGGAACTCGCGCGTCGGAATCGCAGGCAATCGGAAGAGCACGCTTCCGTCGTTCGGACTGCGGAAGATCGCATCGACCTGACGCGCGCCCTCCACCACATGGAAGTTCGTGACGAGCCAGAGCTGGCGCTTGTCCTCGATGATGAAGCCCGTGCCAGTCCCGAGCTCTGTCGCGATCTGTGGTACTGCCATCTGATAGGAAGCCCAGTTGATCGCCGGAGGCTTCGAACCGAGGTAACGCACGAGGAAGAGCCCGCCGACGATCAGGAGCGACAGCGCGAACGCCACGATTCCGAGCGCACGGATCAACCGCGCCGAACCGCCGTCGCTCTCCCGCTGCCGCGCGACTTCGGCAGCGGCCTTCGCGTCGACCGCGGTGCGATACGCCTCGTCGAGCACACGCGGGTCGAGCGCACGCGGCTTCTCGCCGATCGTGAACGCGGGGCCCGAGATCGGCTTCGAGGGCGCTGGCTTCGCGCCTTGCGCCGCACCGTTCGGCTGCGCTGGCGGCGGTCCGCCCGCGCCGTCGTTGAGCGCGCCACAACTCCGGCATGCGATCGCCTTGCCAGCCATCGCGCGCGCAGTCAGGTATTCACGGCCGCAGTTGTGGCAGTGGGAGGTCATGGTGCTTTCCCTCCCCCATCGTCAGTTGCACGGGCTTTACCGCCTGCACTTCTCGCTTTGCGATCAGCAAGGACCTGCTGCGTAGCCAACAGCTCCGCCCAGAATCCGGGGTTTTTGTCTGGCGGGTCAAACTTCAACAGCCATTCGACAACCTTGTCGGACCCTTTGGGATCTGGGCCGAGTTCATCGGCGAGCCCATTGTTCCACGGCGCTCGGAGTTGCTCATCAGCGGCGTCGAGCGGCATGCGTTGACTCAGCGCCTCAAGTGCCGCCCTCCACCGAGCGACCAAGGTGGGATTCAGAAAGTCTCGCCGATTTTCGCCAGGGCCGTTCTCGTTCCTTTGAACGATGAAGCCATTCGCCGCAACTACGCTCGATTTGTCTTGCTTCGAAGCATGCAGATTCTTCGCCTTCTCCTTTCGCTCCATGTCGCTAGCAACGATGAAGCGCAATTGCGTCGCGCACTCTTTGGCGAGTTGGAAAGCGCGATCCTTCTCCGCAATCTGACGGTCGATGGGCCGCCCGAGGTCCGAATTGCCGATGGGCCAACGCAGCGGTTCACGCCCAGGCTGCTCAAGGAGATCAAGAAATGCTTGAATCGCGGTCTCGGGAGGGTCGACTGGCGGAGGGGTGCTCGGCGCAGTCGCAGGTGGCGTGCTTGGCGCGGTCGCGGGTGGCGTGCTCGGCGCGGTCGCGGGTGGCGTGCTCGGCGCAGTCGCAGGTGGCGTGCTTGGCGTGGTCGCGGGTGGCGTGCTCGGCGCGGTCGTGGGTGGCGTGCTTGGCGTGGTCGCGGGTAGCGTAATTGGCGTGTTTGGCGTCGTCGCAACGACGGACTGCTCAATCACAGCACGCAGAGGATCCGGTCTTTCCACCCCGTCATCAGTCGGAGCCTTCGGTTCCTTCGTCCCACCAAGCACAATCGGCGCCACGACCTCCCGTCTCCCATGCATCACCACCGCCACCGCCAGCACCGCCGTCGACAACACCGCCGATCCGATCGCGAACGGCATCACGCGTCGCTCGCGCGCGTCGCGGCGGGGTGAGACGACAGCGCTCGCGCGCACAACGCCACCCTCGCCCGCGACCACCAGCGTGTGGCCGTTCAACTCGATGTCTGCGACCGACGGGAGCGTCGGCAGCGCCGCACCGCGGAACGCCGCGTATTCGCTCTCGCTGCCGCAGTGCCATGCGCCCTGCTGCGCCGGGCGCATGACATCGCGCGCACCGTGCATCGACACCCCCGACGCGACCGAGCAGATGTCGGCGGGCGCC
>JBEAUK010000151.1:0-5479 GCA_041161465.1 Planctomycetota bacterium
TCGCGATCGTGTGGAACCCGCGCGCGGCCGCCGCCTCGACGAGTTCGTCGATCGACATCGCGCCGTCCGACGCGGTCGTGTGCGAGTGGAGTTCTGCCTTGATGTCGGCGAGCGTCACGACGGCGACATGCTTCGCGCCGATCTCGAACGCATCGATCTCGCCGCGATCCTCGCGCATCGTCGGCTCCATCCAGTCGAGGCCGAGCGCCGCGTAGATGTCCTTCTCCTCGCGCGCAGCCGCGGGCTGCGCGTCGTCGGCCACGGTGCCATCCGCGCCGACCTTGAACAACCCGTACTCGTTCAGCTTGAACCCGCGCGCGATCGCGCGCTCGCGCAGCGCGACATTGTGCTCCTTGCTGCCCGTGAAGTACTGGAGCGCCGCGCCGAAGCGATCAAGCGGCACCACGCGCAGGTCGACCTGCACGCCCGTCGTCGTCTGGACGCTCGTCTTGGTCTCGCCGCTCGCGAGCACCTTCGCGACCTCGTCGCGCGTGCGGAACGCCTCCATCAGCTTGGCTGGCTCCCTCGACGACGCGAGGATGTCGATGTCGCCGATCGTCTCCTTGCCGCGGCGCAGGCTGCCTGCATACGCCACGCGCTCGACGAACGGCAGGCGCCCGAGCTCGGCGACCATCCGCTCGGCAAGCGGCATCGCCTCGGCGATGCGCACGCGGCCGCGCGAACTCTCCGCAAACGCGATCGCCTCGGTCATGTTCGCGATCGTCTTCGCGCCCATGCGCGGCAGCTTCGCGACGGCGCCCGACTCGATCGCCTTCTTCAAGGACGCGAGGTCGACCACGCCCGCATCGATCCACAGCGCGCGCGCCGTCTTCGGCCCGATTCCCTGGATCGCGAGCACTTCCTTGAGCCCGGGCGGCACCTGCGCGCGCAGTTCCTCGAGCTCGGACATCGTCTTCTTCTCGGCGAACTCATGCACCTTGGCGGCGGTCGACGCGCCGAGCCCGTCGATCTCCTTCAGCTCGACGACCGACATCGCGGTCGCCTCGCCGGGCAATCCCTCCACCGCGCGCGCCGCCTTGCGGAACGCGTTCACCTTGAAGACATTCGCCCCGAGGATCTCCGACAGGACAGCCAGCTCCTCGAATGCCGCCGCGACCTCTGCGTTGGTTGCCATGCGCGCAGCGTATCAACCGCGCGCGGGCCGAGCGGGCAGCATCGAGAGGAGCACCTCCGCCGTCCGCGCGCTGCCGCCCTGCTCCTCGCGGATCGTGTCGCGGGCGCGCGCGGCGATCGCGGCGCGCTCGGATTCGCTTGCAAAGAGCCGCGCGAGCACAGCCTTCAGCTCGCCAGCCTCGCACTGAACGATGCCGTCGCGCGCCTTGAACGCGGCGACGACATCGCGGAAATCGTGGACGCGCGGGCCGATGACGACGGGCTTGCCGAGGCTCGCCGGCTCGATCGGATCGCTGCCGTAGAGCCTGCCGAACGACCGTCCCATGACGACAACATCGGCGAACGAGTACGCCATGCCGAGTTCGCCGATCGTGTCGAGGAGATAGAACCGCGTGTCCGCCCCGCCCCGCTCCTTGCGAGATCGCCGCACGCAGCCGGGCAGGTTCGCGGCGACGCCGTCCCACCACTCTGGCTTGCGCGGCGCGATCACAAGCCGCACGCCTTCGGGCAGCGCGTCGCGCAGCAGCGCTTCCTCGCCGGGTTCGGTGCTTCCCGCGACGACGACGGGCGCGTCCGCCGGAAGGCCAAGCTCGTCGCGCAGGCTCGCGGCGCCGGGCACCTCGTCGCGGATCGCGATCGAGTCCCACTTCATGTTGCCTGAGACCAGCGCCTCGCGCGACCCGAGTTCCGCGAAGCGCGCCGCGTAGATGTCGTTCTGCGCAAGCACCGCGGTCGCGCGCGCGAACATCCCGCGCACAAGCGGCTTTACGCGGCGGTAGCGCACGATGCTGCGGTCGCTGAGGCGGCCGTTCACGACGACGACCGGCACGCCCGCCGCGTCCGCATGGCGCGTCATGTTCGGCCAGAGTTCGAGCTCGACAAGCACCAGCAGATCAGGCTTCACGCGACCGAACCATCTGCGGACGGCGCCGGAGAAGTCGAACGGCGTGCGGATCACCGCGTGTCGCTCGGCAAACAGCGCCTTCGCGCGCGCAAACCCCGTGTCGGTGGTGGCGCTCACGACGATCTCGGGCGCGAGATGATCACCCGCAAGCCGCTCGACAAGTCCACGGATCGCGTTTACTTCACCAACCGACACCGCGTGAACGAGGATGCGCGGCCGCGCGGTCTTCGCAAGCGGCTCGCCGAAGCCAAGCCGCGCTCGCCAGTCCGTCTTGATCTTCCCCGTGACGATCATGCGCGTCAGCCACAGCGGCGACGCGATCACCGCGCCGAGGAAGTACCCGACATCGGTCGCGCGCGAGGCGATCGAGGACGCAATCGCGGTCATTTCAGGTTCTTCGCCATACCGCGCACCCACTGCCCACCCTGCACGCCTTCGGAGAGATCGACGACCTGCCCCTTGCCGTTCACATAGAGCGTCTTCGGGATCGAGTTCGACAGCGAACGCTGGTTGATGAAATCGCGGAACTCCTCCGTCGCGAGGAACTCGTGCTCGTTCGCTGGATTCGACTCCAGGAATCGACGCACGAGCGCGCCGACACCGGCGTCCGGTCTGCCACCCGAGCCGTCGTAGCTCACGCCGATCACCAACAGCCGCTCCGGGAACTCCGGCTTCAGCTTGTGAATCGTGCTGCGGTTCACGCGGCACGGGCCGCACCAGGTCGCCCAGATCTCGATGATCATCGGACGCCCCGCGAACTTGGAGAGCGGCACGGAGTTGCCATCGAGATCCGCAACCGTGAGCCGATGGATCGGACCCAACTTCACGGGCTCCGCGGCTGGAGCCTGTGCCGGCGTCGCGGGAGGAGCCTCGGCCGCCGCCACTGCCGGCGGTGCAGGCACGGGGGTCGCGGGTGCCGCCGGGGCGGACGATCCGCCCGAACCGCAGGCGACGAGCCCAAGCCACGCAAGTCCAAGGGAGACCACGCGATCCGCGCGGAAGAGTTCGACACACGCACGCTTCATGCGGTCAGAATAGCCGACCGTGCCCCCGACCGCGAAACCGACCGCAAAACCGACCTCGCCATCCGGCGCCGAAGACGCGCACGCGTCGCACTGGCTCGTCGCCCTCGACACAGGCGGCACCTTTACCGACCTCGTGGCACGCGCACCCGATGGCTCGATTCGGCGAGCGAAAGTGCCGTCGGACGGATCGCTCCTCGCGACCGTCACGGCGTGCGACCAGACTCGCATTCGACTCACATCCACCGGCGGGCTGCGGCTCCCTCGCGGCCTCTTGACCGGTTGGCGACTCGCATCCGACTCCGCCGCGCGCGTTGTACGCCACGACCTCGACGCGATCGAGCTCTCGACCGAGGGCGAGCTCCGCGTCGGTGACACGCTTCGCTTCGTCCAGGATCCCCGCACGATCGACGCTCCACGACTCGGGCTTCACATCCTCACCGAGACGCCCCTCGACGAGCGTCTGCCGCCCATGGAGCTTCGACTCTCGACCACGCGAGGCACCAACGCGCTGCTCGAAGGGCGCGGCGCGCGCGTCGGCGTGCTGGTGTCTGACGGACTCACCGGCGTCGTCGAGATCGGCGACCAGACCCGCGAGGATCTCTTCGCACGCGTGCCTCAGCGCACGCGCCGCGTCGCACATGCGGTCGCCGCGCTCCCTGAGCGCTCGCTTGCGGACGGATCGGTCGAGCGCGCGGCGGATGCGGCCGAGTGCGCCCGCGCAGCCGAGAGTCTCGCCCGCGCGGAATGCGACTCGATCGTCGTGTCGCTCGCCCATGCGCTTGCGAACGACCGCGAGCGCGAGGTCGCGGCGATGCTGCGGGAACGCGGCATCAGCGCGGTCGCCGCGCGCGAGATCGCACCGCATCCGCGGCTCCTCACCCGTACAGAGACCGCGTGCATCCACGCGCAGATCGCACCGATCCTCGAGGCGTTCGTCGACGACGCCACGCGCTCGGCGCACGACGCCCGCGCGTTCGTCTTCACGAGCGCGGGCGTCCTGCAGCGTGCCGATCGCCTGCTTGCGCGGGATACGCTCTACTCTGGTCCTGCGGGCGGCGCGCGCGCGGTCTGCGCCATCGCCGCACGCCACGGGATCGACCGCGCCGTCGGCTTCGACATGGGCGGCACGAGCTCCGATGTCTCGCGCGTCGCGCATGGCGAGGCCGCGCTTCGGGGTGAATCGCGCCTGAACGGCATGACGATCGCCGCGCCGAGCGTCGCGATCGACAGCGTGGCGGCGGGCGGCGGCTCCATCTGTCGCGTGCGCCACGGGGTCTTCGAGGTCGGGCCTGCAAGCGCGGGCGCGAACCCCGGACCCGCGTGCTACGGCCGCGGCGGACCGCTGACGATCACCGACATCAACTTGCTCGCGGGGCGGCTCGCGCCGGGCGAGGCCGCGATCGCCGTCGACCGCGCAGCCGCCGAAGCGGCGCTCGCCGCGGTCGCGGCTGAACGCGGGGTCACGCCGGAGACAGCGTTGCTGGCGTTCCTCGAGATCGCCGATGCGCGCATGGCGCTCGCGATCGAAGCACTCTGCGTGCGCGATGCAGTCGACCCCCGCGGCCATACCCTCGTCGCCTTCGGCGGCGCGGGCGGCCAGCATGCGTGTGCGATCGCGACCCGCCTCGGCCTCGACCACATCGTGTTCCCGCGTCACGCGGGCTTCCTCTGCGCGGCGGGCGTGCTCGACGCGACGCCTGCACGCTTCGCCACCGTCGCGGTGCTCGCTCCGCTCGACACGATCGGTGCAACGCTCGAGTTGCAACGCACCGCCGCCGTCGCCGAGGCAACCGCCGCGCTCGCAGCCGACGGCTTCGCGTCGCCCGCAGAGTCGTCGGTCGAAGTCGCGCTGCGCCTCGCCGGACAGGAGGCGTCGATCCGCGTCCCGTTCGGCTCGACCGACCAACTGCGTGGGCGCTTCGTCGAGCGTTTCCACGCACTGTTCGGCTACGCGCCTCCCGCACGCGCGATCGAGGTCGTCTCGATCGAGGCGCGCGTGTCGGTGCCGCCGCCCACCAGCAGATCGCCCACATCGAGCCCCTCCGCGACGGGCGCGCCAACGCGCCACGCCCGCATCCAGAGCGACGGCGAGTGGCTCGACGCCCGCGTACTCGCCCGCAGCGCCCTCGCGGCAGGAGACGCGCTCGATGGCCCCGCGATCGTCACCGACGCCGGCGAAACCGTTGTCCTTGACCGCGGCTGGCGCGCGCGCGTCGACGCCTCAGGCGATCTGATCGCCACGCGCGCCTACGCGCCACGCCCCCGCGCGCACGCTGCCGAGCAGGAGCTCTTCGCGGCTCGCCTCGAGTCGATCGCGCTCGCGATGGGCCATGTCCTCGAGCGCACCGCGCTCAGCCCGAACATCCGCGATCGGCTCGACTTCTCGTGCGCGGTGCTCGACGCGCACGGCACGCTC
>JBEAUK010000015.1:0-4130 GCA_041161465.1 Planctomycetota bacterium
ACGGGCTTGCCGCGCTGGTACTCCTCGTCCTTGCCCGACGCGAACTCCTGGATCTCCTTCGAGATGCGCACGCTGCACCAGTCGTGGCCGCACATCGCGCAGAAGTCGGTGTCGACATCGAGATCCTCGTCGTGGTAGGCGCGCGCGGTGTCGGGGTCGAACGAGAGCTCGAAGTGCTTCTCCCAGTTGAGCGCGGCGCGGGCCTTCGTGAGCTCGTCGTCGCGGTCGCGCGCGCCGGGGATGCCGAGCGCGACATCGGCCGCGTGCGCGGCGATCTTGTAGGCGATGCAGCCCTGCTTCACATCGTCTTTCTTCGGGAGGCCGAGGTGCTCCTTCGGCGTGACATAGCAGAGCATGCTTGCGCCGTGGTAGCCGGCGGCGGTGGCGCCGATACAGCTCGTGATGTGGTCGTAGCCCGGGAAGATGTCGGTGACGAGGGGCCCGAGCACATAGAACGGCGCGCCGTGGCAGAGGCGGCGCTGGAGCTTCATGTTGAACTCGATCTGGTCGAACGGCACATGGCCGGGGCCCTCGATCATGACCTGGACGCCCATGCGCCACGCGCGCTCGGTGAGTTCGCCGAGGGTCTCGAGCTCCGCGAGCTGCGCGCGGTCGGTCGCGTCGGCGAGGCCGCCGGGGCGCAGGCCGTCGCCGATCGAGAAGGTCACATCGTGGCGGCGCATGACCTCGCAGATCTTCTCCCAGCCCGTGTACATGAGGTTCTGCTTGTTGTGGACGAGCATCCACTTGGCGAGGAGCGACCCGCCGCGCGAGACGATGCCGATGAGGCGCTTCTTGATGAACGGGAGGTGCTCCTTGAGCACACCCGCGTGGATCGTGAAGTAGTCGACGCCTTGCCGCGCCTGGTGCTCGAGGGTTTCGAGCACCATCTCCTCGTTGAGGTCCTCGATCTTGCGGCCGATGATCATCGAGTAGATCGGGACGGTGCCGATCGGGACGGTGGAGTTGCGGCAGATCGCGGCGCGGCATTCGTCGAGGTTGCCGCCGGTCGAGAGGTCCATGACCGTGTCGGCGCCCCACTTCTCCGCCCACTTGAGCTTCTCGACCTCTTCATCGGTGCCCGACGAGACGGGCGAGGCGCCCATGTTGGCGTTGATCTTCGTCTTCGACGCGCGGCCGATGGCCATCGGGTCGAGCTTGAAGCCGAGGTGCGCGCGGTTCGCCGGGATCACCATGCGGCCGGCCGCGATCTCGTCGCGCACTTGCGTCGCGGTGAGGTGCGGCTCGCGCTCGGCGACGCGCTTCATCTCGGCGGTGACGATGCCGAGGCGCGCGCTCTCGAGCTGCGTGATCGGCGCGAACGACTTCGGGTAGATGACGCGACGCCACTGGCCGCGGGCGTTGGCGAACTCGACGGAGTCGTAAGCGTCGCCGCAGCAGTTGGTGCACTTGGCGTGCGATGGCTCGGCCAGTTCCACGGTCGACCAGCCAGCGGGGAGGAAGTCCCATGCGGTCTTCACGCTCGGCTCGGGCATGCCCGGGGTGTCGGGCGACGCGAACGCGTACGGGCCGCCGATGTCGGCACGCTTCGCGAACGAACCCGGGGTCGTGCCTTGCGCGGCGGTCGACGGGTTGTGCGCGCCGTGCATAGGGAGCGCGTAGGAGGTGCCGAGGGTGGTCGCGGTCGTGATCATCGTTTTTCCTTCGTTCGCCGGGTGTGGCGCGGACGGGGCGTCGCAGAAGGAAGGCGCGGATCCGCGCATTCGCTTCCCTCCGCCGGTGCGAGCCGGATCAGGTTCAACGGGTGCTTCTCAGCGTCCTGTGGGTGACGGACGCGCCCCGAGCGAACCGTCAGTGTAGCCGAAGCGTCAGCCCTTCCACTGCTCACGGGCCATGACGATCAAGTCGTTGGAGCCGAGGGACTTGCCCATCTGCCGGAGCATGTTCGAAATCTGCGCGGCGTGGTAGTGCTGGTGCGTGCAGACATGCAGGAAGATGTCGTGTCCGTTCGTGATGTAGGACTTGCCATCGCGGACGCGGCCGAAGGGCTTCGCAAGGAAGGCCGCATCGTCGGCGCGCGCGAGGAGCTTCGCCCAGCGCGCGTCGAGCGGCTGCCAGGCTTCCTCGAGCGCTGCAACCGATGGGAACTTGTCGGCCGATGGGATCAGGGTCGCGGGATCCGCCTCCTCGAGCACATTCGCCCAGACGAGCTCGGCGCCCCAGAGGTGGACGATGGTGCCGAAGAGCGAGCCAACGCCCATCTCGAAGGGGCGGCGGAGCTCGGCATCCGAACAGGTGCGGGCGGCGGCGAGGATCTTGTTGCGGGTCCAGATGCGGTGCTCGTGGAGACGGCGGATGGTGTCGGCGGTGCTCATGCGTCCACGATACGACCGGTGCACGGCACGTGCCGTGCAGTGCCTGGCACTGACTGGCACGTGCCAGGCACCGCGGTTATCGCTCGGGGTGTTGCTTGACGCTGCCCCGCTTGTTTTGTGCCAGGTAAGGCAGAATGCCCTCGGGCAGTCCGAAGTGCGCGCCTGATCGCGGAAACGTCCGAGTCCAGTGCACGGCACGTGCCAAGCAGTGCCTGGCACTGCATGGCACGTGCCGTGCACCAGTCGGGTCAGGGGCGGCTGGCCAGGACTGTCGCGCGCGCCATGATTGACGCCGCTGCGCACGCCACATGCCGCTCGCCGCGCGAGCATTCGTCCACGGTCACCCCCGCGTGTGAGCCCGCGAGAATCGCCGCAACCGGCCGGTTCGGTGCGAACCGGTCGACCCGCGCCAGCGTGAACGCAGCCGATCCGTGCAACTTCGCCAGCGCCCTTGCGTGCATCGTCGCGAGTAGCCGCGTCTCGTTCCCGCCCTGCGCCTTGAGCGCCTCGCTGCGGTCGTCACGCTCCACCACTTCCACCGCGTGCGCGCAGTGCGCCGCGATCCACCGCGCGATCGACGCGATCTCCGCCTGCGTGCACATCTTCGAGTCGCGCACGCCGCGCGCCAGCAACTCGTGCTCGCCCACCACCGGCACTGCCACCGCCGCGACGACCAGCGCGCGTTCACGCTCGCCCTTCCCAGATTCGTCGCTGCCAGCGATCACCCCCACGCGCTCCGGCGCATCGCCGCCGTCCGGAATCGCGCGATCCGACGGAAACGCCACGCGATGCCGCGCATCGAAGTCGTCCGCCAGCCGCTCGTCCTCCGCCTCGACAAGCACCAAACCCGCCGCCCCGCGCACGCGTACGCCGTCGTCATGGTGGTACTCCCACTCGCCAAGCGCATCGGGCGGCGACACCGCATGAAAGTCATGCCGCTCGAGCAGTTCGCGCAACGGCTCGAGCCGCGTCGACGCGCGTCGGTAGACCAGAACCACGGGTGATCGCTCGGTCGCCACGCGGGTAGGCTACCCGCATGACCTCGACGGCAACACCCGCTTACGCCACGGATCTCGCCGCGATCCGCGCCGCCCAGCGCCGAATCGACCCATTCATCCGCCGCACGCCCGTGCTCACCAGCGCCACGCTCGACGCGATGTCCGGCCGCCAGCTCTGGTTCAAGTGCGAACTGTTCCAGCGCACGGGCTCCTTCAAGTTCCGCGGCGCGACAAACGCCGTCCAGATGCTCTCCGGCGAGCAGGCCACCCGTGGCGTCGTCACCCACTCGTCCGGCAATCACGCCCAGGCCCTCGCGCTCGCGGCCCGTATGCGCGGCATCCCCGCGCATGTCGTGATGCCCTCGAACTCCGCCGAGATCAAGAAGGCGGCCGTGCGCGGCTACGGCGGGCACATCGTCGAGTGCGAGCCGACCCTCGAGGCACGCGAGTCGACCGCCGCGCGCGTCATCGCCGAAACCGGCGGCGCGATGGTTCCGCCGTTCAACCACCCGGATGTCATCGCAGGTCAGGGCACGATCGCGCTGGAGCTCCTCGACGAGTGCCCCCAGCTCGACGCGATCGTCGTCCCCCTCGGCGGCGGCGGCCTCATCTCGGGCATCGCCCTCGCCGCGAAGGCGCTCAAGCCCTCGATCCGCATCGTCGGCGCAGAGCCGGACCTCGCAGGCGACGCCGCCGCGTCGAAGCGCACGGGCAGGATCGAGCCCCCGATGAAGCCGGTCACCATCGCCGACGGCCTGCGCACCGCGCTCGGCCCCCTCACATTCCCGGTCGTCCG
>JBEAUK010000018.1:0-4191 GCA_041161465.1 Planctomycetota bacterium
GGCGACGTCACGACTTCGGCCGAACGATCGGCGGCGAGTCGCGTCCATTTCGCAGCCCGTGCGCTCCGTGACCTCGGCCTGGACGCGAAGACTCTCGCAGTTCCGTCATCATCGACGCCGATCATTTCCGTCACGGCGAACGACGATACGGTGTTGGTCCTCGAGTTCGACCCGATGCAGGACGGCTTCGACTACGCCGACTCGGCCGATGATGCCGATGAGCTGGACGATGACGATGACGAGCCGACTTCGTTCATCGCCAGCCTCGAGGCGCTCGCCGCCCGGTTGGGCGGCGACGACGGCGCGCTCATCCTCGAGGCCGTCGGTCGCCTCGGCGCCGAAGACGCTTGACAAACTCACTAGGTCTATGGTACGATCCGCACCCTACGGAATGACTCCCATGCGAAATGACTCCCCTTCGGCGTTTGAAATCTGCGCGACCCTCGCGTCGATCGCCGCCTTGATCATCGCCATCATCATCATCGCCTAACCCTGCGGGGGGAGGCGGGGGCTGCACCCTGCTCCTGCCTCCCCCTGCTTTCGATCACCCATGAAGCAGTTCAGAACCAAGCCCCGCGTACACGAAACGATCTCCATCGGCGGCCGCACCAAGTGGAAGCTGGATGCGCTCTGCGCCCTAGGGCGGCGCAGCCGAACCGCGACCATCGAGATCCTTCTCGAGGACTACCTCAGAGGGAAGCCTCAGTTGAAGAGCGCGATGGACGAGATCGCGAACGACCCGCACCCGATCCAATGGAAGCGCCGGCGCGGCGACGTAGCCCCCGCCGATGCATCCGCCAACGAAACCGCCGCAGGAGATGACTCCCCTGCGGCGGCCTACTGAAAGGAAATGACAACGCCATGATACCACCGACCGGCATCCACAGCATCCCCGATCGCGCGTACTTCGCGATCGACCTTCCGTCCTCGAGCCAGACCAAGACGCTGATCGACGGGACCAACGCGCACCTGGCGCACGAACGCGAGAACCCGCGCGAGGAATCCGACGCCTTCGCGATCGGCGCATGGGTCCACGCCCGACTTCTCGCCCCCGCCACAGTCGAGGACGCCTTCATCGTCACCGGGAAGATCGACCGCAGAACGACCGAAGGCAAGGCGGAGCACGCCGCCATCACCAAGCGCGCCTCGCTCACCGGGGCGCGCATCATCACCTCCGACCAGGTCGCAGAGGCCGAGCGCATGGTGACCGCCGTGCGCGAGAACACGGACGCAGCCCGGCTGCTCAACACGCTCACGATGCGCGAGATCACCGTGATCGGTGAGATCGGCGGCAAGCCGGCGAAGGCCAAGTTGGACGGGGTGATCGCCCTCGCCGGCGCTTCGATCATCGTGGACATCAAGACAACCCAGTCCGCCGACCCGCGCGAGTTCGCGAAGAGCGCCGCAACCTTCGGCTACTATCATCAAGCCGCTTGGTACGCGCGTCTGCTCAATCAGGTCGCCGCACCCGTCGACGACTTCGTGATCATCGCGGTCGAGAAGGCCGCGCCCTACCTCTGCGCCGTCTACCGCATTCCGACCGTCGCGATGGTCGCCGCCGACGTGCGGCTCGAGGAACTCGCTGCCCGATGGTGGGCGGTGCAGGGCGGCGACCGCACCGGGTATGCCGGCGGCATCGCGGAACTTGCGCCCCCGGCCTGGTGGCTGAATGCCCAGGGAGGTCTGCTTTGAGCAACCTCACCAAGGCTGAATCCCAAGCCATCATCGAGCAGGTCCTCGTCATGGGCGACCTGGCGCGCCTCAATCCCGAGCAGCGGAATCAGTACTACAAGGCCGTCTGCGACTCGCTCGGCCTGAACCCGCTGACCAGGCCGTTTGAGTTCATCGTGCTGAATGGCAAACTCACCCTGTACGCGCGGAAGGACTGCACCGACCAGCTGCGGAAGGTCCACGGCGTGAGCATCCGCATCGTCGGGCGCGAGGTCATGGACGATCTCATGGTCGTGACCGCAGAGGCGACCGACAAGGCGGGCCGAACCGACTCAAGCATCGGCGCGGTCAGCATCGCCGGGCTTCGCGGCGAGGCGAAGGCGAACGCCTTGATGAAGGCGGAGACAAAGGCGCGCCGGCGCGTCACGCTCGCCGTCTGCGGCCTCGGCATGCTGGATGAGTCGGAGGTCGATTCGATTCCGAACGCCCGCGTGGAGGGCGTCGTGCAGCCCCAGCGGGCGGCTGACCGGCTGCTCGCGCAGCCTCCTGCCCCGCCCCCGCCGACCCCTGCGGAACGCGAGGCGCTGCTCTCGCCCGAACCCGTCGCCCCGGTTGCCGCGTCGCCCGATGTTCCGTCGGACGGCTACCTCAACCTCGAGGTCACGGGCATCGAGGAGGCCAAGGGCAAGTCGGGTCCCGTCTGGAAGATCACGACCAAGTCGGGCGGCATCTTCGCGTGCTTCGACCCGGTGCTCGTCAGCGACCTGAGCGATATCCGTGAGAACGGAACGATCGCCAGGTGCGAGTGCGAGCGGCGCGGCAACCGAACCGTGATCACCTCCGTCACGGAGGTCACCCAATGAGGCAGACCGCGAACCAGTCCACGCGCCAGGAAACCTCCGACGAGGCCTTCGCCGCCATGCCGAAAGGCGTGGCGGCGAGGGTCCTCGAGGCCATCCGCGAGCGGCCGAGGTCGGTCGATGAACTGATGGTTGACCTCGCGCTCTCGCACAGCACGTGCAGCAGCGCGGTGAACAAACTGATGCGGCTCGGGTTCGTGTTCGATGACGGTACGAGGTCGATGACCCGCGCCGGCCGCAAGTGCATCGTGTGGTACGCGTCGGAGCAGCCTGTGGTCGGCGCTCCGCCGCCGACGCGGGCCGAGCTGGAGGCGAGGATCGCGAAGGCGGTCGGCGCATTGAGGAGCGGATACTCGGCGGCGTTCGTCGAGCAGATACTGACCGGGAGATAGCGGCATGACCGATGACATCGTGGCGCGTCTGCGCCAAACCCACCGCGTTGGATGTGATTGCGTCGGCTGCGAAGCCGCCGACGAGATCGAGCGGCTGCGGAAGGAACTCAGGGCTTGGCAGGACGCGCACCGCGCGCACCCAGACGAGTTCGGGGGGAATCCCGAATGAACCCATACCTGATCGACGCGCCTTGGGTTATCTCGTTCAGCGGAGGAAGGACATCCGCGTTCCTGCTTCGCAAGGTGCTGGATGCATCGAATGGAATACCGACCGGATGCCACGTCGTGTTCGCGAATACGGGAAAGGAGCATCCTGCGACGCTTGACTTCGTGAACGAGTGCTCAATTCGCTGGGGTATCCCGATCGTCTGGGTGGAACGATTGTATCGTCAAGATCCAGGATTCAAGGTTGTTGACTACTCAACCGCTTCTAGGAATGGCGAGCCTTTCGCCGACCTGATCGCGCGCAAGAAATTCCTCCCGAACGCAATCATGCGGTTCTGCACGGAGGAACTCAAGGTGAAGGCGATCGCTCTCTACATGCAATCGCATGGAATCCATGATGGGACGATGGTCGTCGGGCTTCGCGCCGATGAGCCGCGAAGAGTACATCGGGTTCAGGGCGATGTTCGCAATGGATTTGAATACGACTGCCCGATGCATCGCGCCGGACACACCATTGACGATGTTCTATCCTTTTGGAAATCCCAGCCATTTGATCTCCAGCTTCCAAACAACGACCGCGCATTCGGGAATTGCGATATGTGCTTCCTCAAGGGCAGAGGCATCCTCGAGCGCGTGATTCGGCATGATCCTGCTCTCGCTGACTGGTGGATCGAACAGGAAACCAAGCAGGGTCACCGCTTCCGCAAGGACGGACCGAACTACCAGCAGATGCTCGTTCAGGTTCGGGTTCAGCCTGAACTTTTCACAGGAGGAGATGATGAAATCATCCCTTGCACATGCACCGATTAACTCCGCGCTGCTGCGCATTGCAGAGGCCGTCGATGCGGTTGTCCCCGACGACCCGTCGGCTGGCCGAGCGATGCGCACCCACCGGGAGATGATCATCGTCGGGTGCATGTACGACATGCCGAAGATCAGGCCGAGCCTTCCTGAGATGGCGGCCGTCATCGGCACGTGCCACAACACGATCTCCAATCACCTGACCCGATGGCAGCAGCAGCATTGGCGGGATCGATACGGCTGGATGCTGCTCGCAGAGGGGAGGATGGCCCGTGAAGAGAAGCCCCTGGATGCCGCTCTAC
>JBEAUK010000052.1:0-22620 GCA_041161465.1 Planctomycetota bacterium
CCGAACACGGCGGCGCCGCCGCACTTGTCGTACTTCATTCCCTTCATGCCGTTGTTCACCTTGAGCGAGTAGCCGCCGGTGTCGTAGGTGAGCGTCTTGCCGACGAGGGCGAGCGTCTTGCCGCGCGCCTTCGAGCTGACACGCTTCGGCTTGTACTCGAGGATCGCGATGAGGCTCTTCTCGTCGCTCCCCTGCCCGACCGCGACGATGCCGCCCATCCCGAGCTTCTCGGCGTCCTTGAACGAGATCAGCTTGAACGAGAGCCCCGCCGCGCGCGCGAGCTTCTTCGCCTCGCCCGCGAACCAGTTGGGCGTGCAGATGTTGGGCGGCGTGGCAGCGATGCGGCGCGCCTCGTTCACGCTGGCGCCGACCTCGAGGCCGCGCGCAAAACCATCGGCGAACGCGCCGCTTCCCGCGTCAACCGCCAGGTTGCCCGCGCGCGGCGCGCGCTGCGTCGCCTTGCCGTCGAACATGTCGACGCGCCAGTTCGCAAGCGCGATGCCTTCGCCCATCGCCTGGCCGAACTCGCGCGCGTCGCGCGCGGCGAACGATCCGCCGAACGCCACGCGCGCCTTGCCGACCTTCATGCGCTCGAGCCCGCGCACGAGCCGCGCGCCAGCCGATCGCGCCGACTTCGCATTGAAGTCCGACTTCTTGCCGAGGCCGAGGATCACGGTGCCGTCGGACGCCGCCGTCGTCTCGCCGAGTTCGGCGCGGAAGCTCGCGGCTGAAACCGCGGCATCGCGCGAGGCGTTGCGCTCGCCCTTCGCGAGCGACTTGTCGTCGGAAAAGACGGCGAGAATGGCAGGCGCCTTCGGCGCACGCGCGATCGTGATTCGGTCGTACATGAAAGCTCCGGGTGTCGTGTCGCGTCAGGCGCGCAGGGTCGATGGATCCTCGCCGCGCTCGATCGCCTCGATCTTGTGGAGGCGACGCAGATGGCGGCCACCGTCGAAGGGCGTGCGCACCCAGGTGTCGACGATGCGCTTGACGAGCGTGTGACCGATGAGGTCCGCCGAGAGGCAGAGCACATTGGCGTCGTTGTGGGTTCGGCTGAGCTGCGCGGACAGCTCGTCCTGCGCGAGCGCGGCACGGATGCCACGCAGCTTGTTGGCCGCGATGCACATGCCGATGCCGGTGCCACAGATGAGGATCGCGCGATCGGCCTCGCCGCGACCAACCTTGCTGCACGCGGCGAACGCGCTGTCGGGGTAGTCGCTCGACGCGCCATTGAGATCGCACACGACCTCGACCTCGTGGCCATCGGCCTTCAGGTGAGAGACGAGCGCCTGCGTGGCAGCGGCTCCGCGGTGGTCACATCCGAGCGCGATCTTCATGCCCTTAGCATCCCCGCGACGCGCTTCGGAATCAACTCGGCGAAATACGCGGCCAGATCGTCGTAGGCGCGCTGTCCGAGCCCGATCGGGTCGTCGACATCGCCCTCGGGGTCGATCGGGTGGATTCTGGCCTCCGCAGCGGCGTCGCCGGCGACCATCGCCCGAGCCCTCGACACATGGGAGCCCGTCATTCCGAGAACAAGGTCCGCGCGGCGAATCATGTCGGGCGTGAGCCGCTTTGCGTGACCCGGCAGCGGCGCGTGCATCTCCTCGAGCACCGCGACGGTCTCCTCGCTCGTCGGTGCGCCTTCGAACGCAGCGACACCGGCGGACGCGAAGAAGAGTTGCCCGACCGATGCAGGGAACTTCCCGTCGTCGAAGAGTTTCTGCGCGATGCCCTCCGCCATGGGCGAGCGGCAGGTGTTGCCGGAGCAGACGAAGAGGACGGTGCGCATGTCGGTGATCCTACAGATCGCGGCCACCACGCGCCTCGCGGCCGTCTGCGTCGTCACCCGAGCCGTCGAGAAGATCGCCCTCTTCGCCCTCGCGCGGCGCGTTCTCAGCCTCGTCTTCCCAGCCCTCCGGGGGCTGGTTCTGCTCGAGCAAGGCCTGCGCGCGAGGGAGATCCATGCGCCGCACCATGACCGAGACGAGGCCAGGCGCCTCGACGCGCAGCTGCGCGGTGAGCCCGCCGATCACAACCGCGGGGACCCCCTGCGACTCAAGGTCGCCCACGATCAACAACGCGGACAGCTCGTCGGGAACCCTGGTGAGGACGACAAGATCCTCGGCGCGCGACACGGTCAGGCCGCTCCCACTGCGGAGCGCTCGAAGGTCGCGGGCTTTGTCTCGTCCTCAGGGTTCTCCTGCGGGACATACGGGTCGCCCACTTCGTCGAAGATGCGGCGACAACCCGGGCACTCGTGCACACGGCGCTCGCCGACGAGAATCGCATCGAACTTGGCCGAGCAGGCCGGGCACTCGCCCTTGCGGATGCCCGCCGTCGCGACACGACGCTCGAGCCAGCGCAGCGTGAGGAACACCCCGCGCGCGATCACGACGAGGAAGATCGACGAGATCAGCATCACCAGCGGCACGATCGGGTAGATCAGCGTGAACGCGAAGGCCACGAAGAACGCCGCGATGAAGCAGAACAGCACCGTGACGCCGTAGATCTCGTTCAGGCCGCGAAGGAAGCGGTAAAGCATGGTCGGGAGGGTATTCGGGCGACTGCGCCGGCAGAGGCGGCGCCCCCCCGAAACGGACAGAAATCGCGGCGGCGGAGCCTGTCTATTCGGCTGCATCCGCCCCAACGGGCGGTACACTGTGCTCCCATCGACCACAACATGGCGGATTCCGCCAGGAAGTCGGTCGGACGCCCTCCAGTCGCGATGTCGAGTTCCAACGACCGCGCGATGGACGGGGGTCGAATGACGAAGGGGCACACGATGAAGTTGATCTGCGACCGTCTCTCTCTGTCCGACGCGCTCACCATGGCAAGCGGCGTTGTCGCCTCGCGCACGCCCTCGCCGGTGCTGCTCTGCCTCAAGCTCACCGCCAAGAAGTCAAGTTCAGGCGGCACGCTGCAGATCAGCGCCACCGACTCCGAGATCGGGTTGGTCCTGACTGTTCCCAATGTCGACATCAAGGAAGAGGGCGAGGCGCTGATCCCCGCCGACAAGCTCAACCAGATCGTGCGCGCCTGCGATGACGCGACCGTCTCGATCTCGGTCGACCGCACCCTCGCCACGATCTCGACCGAGAGCTCGACCTTCAAGGTCTTCGGCTACGAGCCGCGCGAGTTCCCAGGCGTGCGCAAGCCAAGCGACCGCACCGATTTCGAGGTCGATGCCGGCACGCTGCGTCGTCTCATCAACCGCACCAGCTTCGCCACCGCGCGCGACGACTCGCGTTACGCGATCAGCGGCGTGCTCGTCGACCGAAAGAAGACCCAGCTCCGCCTCGTCGCCACCGATGGCCGCCGCCTCGCGGTCGCCCGCGGCACCTGCAAGGGCGGCGACAGCGACATCACCTTCATCGTGCCGACCAAGGCGCTCAATGCGCTCCTTCGCCTGATGTCCGACCCGGACGCCGCCGTCCGCGTGGCGCGCGAGGGAAACCAGGTGATCTTCCAGGTCGGCGACGCCTCCTCGGGCGCCACGCTCGTCTCGAGCGTCGATGAGCGCGCGTTCCCGCCGTTCGAGGATGTCATCCCGAAGGAGCACGACCGCCGCGCGACCTGCGACGCCGGCGAACTCGGCGGCGCGATCCGCCGCGCGAGCCTGCTCACCAACGAAGAGTCGAAGGGCGTTCGCATGAGCTTCGGCCAGAAGCAGCTCACGCTGACGAGCCGCGCGCCCGAGATGGGCGAGTCGGAAGTCCGCATCGACGGCATCGCCTATCAGGGCGAGCCGATCGACATCGCCTTCAACCCGACCTTCATCGTCGATGTGCTGAAGGTGATTGATTCCGAGCAGGTCATCATCGAGATGAAGGCCCCGAACAAGCCCGGCGTCATCAAGGTCGGAAACGACTTCACCTATGTGGTGATGCCCGTCAGCCTGCAGTAACGAGCGCTCGCAACCTGCTTCGCAACTTGCTCGCTTTGGTGGGTTCGTGAGCGGCGGCTGCTTGCGGCAGCCGCCTTTGGCGATACGGATGCAGCTGCTCGCGCAGGGGCTCGGGCCGAGCCGATTCCAAAAATGAACAGGACCCGCGGCGTACCGCGGGTCCTGTCGCATGGTCATTGTCGCACCGTCTCGGAGAGCGCTCAGCGCTTGTACTTCACCGAGCAGCCATAGGGCTTGGTCTCGCTCGGCGAAACCGACTCGCCCTTCTTGAGCTGGGTCACGGCGTTGACGACATAGTTCATCTTGCCGTCGCCGCGGCCGTCGTTGTTGTCGATCGCGCCCTGGTAGACGAGCTTGCCGTTCGCGTCGATCACATAGCAGTGCGGCGTGGTCTTCGCGCCGTACATCAGGCCGACCGCGCCATCGCTGTCGAGGAGCGCCGGGATCTCGACCTTGTGCTCCTTCATGTACGCAGCGGTTCCGTCGAGGCTCGACTGACGCGCGGCGCTCGAGTTGATCGCGACATAGACGACATCCGAGTACTGCTCGGTGACGCCCTTGATGGTGTTGGCGACGGTGCCGTCCTTCATGACGCGCACGCAGACGGGGCACTCGGGGTTGATCCACTCGAGGACCACGACCTTGCCCTTCGCGTCGGAGAGGCTCCACTCCTTGCCATCGGTCGTCTTGAGGGTGAAGTTCGGGGCGGCCTCGCCGACCTTCGCCTTGGCGTTGCTCGACTCCGCCTTCTTGCCGTCCTTCTTGCCTTCCTTCTTGCCCTTCTCACCCTTCTCCTTCTGGGCGGGGGCGGCCGGCGCGGTGCCGTCCTGCGCGAGGACGAGGGTGGTGAAGCCAGCCGCGAGCGAGGCGGCGAGGACGACGCTGATCAACTTGGTCATGAGGACTCCTTCGATTTCTTGATGGTTCAGAGAGGACCTTGATTCAACACACAAGCCCGACGCACCACCACCATCGGCTATTGCGCGGCGGGGACGGGAAGACGGAACGAATAGGCGGGGCCGTTCTTGCCGACGACTACGATTCCCGCGACTTCAAGCGGCTTTCCGAGCGTGCTCTCTCGGGAGAGCTCGATATCGGCTCGCAGAGCGCTGCCCTTCGCCTCGGCGACGAATCCCGATGCAAGCCGCGACCCGGGCGTTTCAAAAGGCAGGAAGCGCATTTCCTCGGCGCCAGGCGCGTCGATCGTGAGGGTGGCCGACTCCGCGGAGACTCCTGCGAGCGCACACTTCCACTCGGTCGGCATTGGCTTGGGCGTCCGCGCAAGGGACTCCGCGAGCGCCTTCGCCAGCGGATCGGCGGCGTCGACCGGCCTGGCAAGGTCGACCTTCGCCTCGTTCTGGCCGAGGAGGCAAGTGTCCTTGCACACGAGCCAGCGCGAGCGCACCGTGACGGGCAGCCCGGCGGCCGGGATCTCGCTCGAGAGCGTGACCGGCACAGACAGCGTCACCGAGCGCTCGTAGCCGAAGGTCGTCTCGCCCTTCGCGAACACCTGCGGAATCGGAAACTCGACGAGCGTCTCGCCCGACGCGTCGGTCGCGGCGGTGCAACCCTTCGGCAGCTCGAGCGAGATCTGGGTGGGCATGCCCGACTCGCCCGGGTTCGCCCAGTAGATGTGCCAGCCCGGGTGGATCGTGAAGGTGGCGGCGATGCGCACGGTCGCGCCGGGCTTTGCTTCGCCGACCACGCCGACCGCGACGCGGACGAGCTCCTCGCCCGTCTTCGGCTCGCGCGCAGCCTGACCGCGCGCGCCCGCTGCCCCCGGCGCGGAGGGAATACCTTGGCTCGCAGCCGCGACGGCGGTGGCCGCCAGCGTGGCGACGCTGAGGAAGGCGGAGAGGAAGACGGAGCGAAGTGGACGGGTGCGGCGCTGGAATTGCATCGGTGTTCGCCTGAGAGCCGAGATAGAAGACGGTCCGTGGCTCGCGATCGAGCGTCGGCGCGCTCGATCCCACCCACGATGGTCGGGAATGCGCGAAACTCCGCGCGCATCCTTGCGCATCCGCCTCGGACGCACGAGTCGGCATCCTATTCCCTCCTTCGGTACGCAAACATGAGAAACAGCCCCCTCCGCACCATCACCTTGCTGCTCCTCGCAGCGATCGCGCTTCTCCCCACCGTGGGCTGCACGAAGTCCACGAGCGACCGCGACCTCGTCTACAAGCGCCCGAACGAGCTCGTGGAGCTGGCCAACACCTCAGGCGGCGCATTCGGATCGAAGGGGCTGCCCAAGGTGCTCTGGCTCGACCCGCGGACCACGAAAGAGTTCGAGGCGGGACATATCCCGCAGGCGACGAGCATCCCCTTCCCCGACATCGAGCGCACGCACGAGGCGACCTGCCGCGGCTACGACATGTACTTCGTCTACGACACCGACTACGACGATGTCATGGCGAAGGCTGCCGCGAAGCGGCTGATGGAGCTCGGCTACAAGCCGGTCTACAACATGCTCGGCGGACTGAAGGCGTGGGAGGTCGACGGATTCCCGATCAAGCGCGAGGCGAAGAAGGAGTAGCGGCCGCGCCGCGCGCTCCACAGCGCCGCGCACGCGTGCACCCCGCAAAGAGAACGCCCGCCGGATCCGGCGGGCGTTCGTGCTTTCAGGGAGAACCGTGCGTTACTCGAGCGCCGCGGCACCCGACACGATCTCTGTGAGCTCGGTGGTGATGCGGGCCTGACGCGCGCGGTTGTAGTTGCGGCGGATGGTGCGGCCAAGGGCGCCTGCGTTGTCGGTCGCGGCCTTCATCGACACCATGCGCATGACATGCTCGCTCACCGCGGCGTCGTTGAACGCCTGGAAGAGCGACACGACGACCGACTTCGGGAGGAGGTCGGCGAGGAGTTCGGCGCCCGACGGGCTGAACTCGTAGTTCGAGCTGGCGCCACCCTTCGCAGCGGCGGGAGCCGCGAGCGGAAGGAGCTGCATGACCTCGGGAACCTGCTTCGCATTCGAGATGAAGCGCATGTAGACGACATGCACCTTGTCGAACTTGCCCGCGGAGAAGTCGGCCATCAGGCGCTTGGCGAGCGCCTCGACCTGCGCGAACTGCGGCTTGTCGCCGAAGGTGTGGCGCTCGGCGATGTCGATCTTCGCGAAGCGGAAGTACGCGACGGCCTTCTTGCCGACGGTCTCGACGATCGCGGTGGTGTTGGCCTGCTTCAGCCCCTTGATCGCGACATTCGCCTTGCGAAGGACATTGCCGTTGTAGGCGCCGCAGAGACCGCGGTCGGAGGTGATGACGAGGACGAGCTCGCGACCGCTCGGGGTCGCGGGCGACTTCATCAGCGGATGCGAGAAGTCGTCACCGGCGGCGGCCGCAACCTCGCCCACCAGGCCGCGGATGCGGTCGGTGTACGGACGGGTCGCCTTTGCACGGGCGAGCGCGGCGGTGAACTTCGCCGTCGCGATCATCTGCATGGTCTTGGTGATGCGCTGGATCGTGCGCACCGCCACCATGCGCTTCTTGAGCTCACGGATCTGGGCCATAGGGGCGACGATGATAGCACTTTGCGAGCGCTGGCGGAAACCGCATCCGCACAGCCTCAGGCGCCGTCGATCACCATGCCGTCGTACCCAAGTGCCATCCCGGGCGGGAGTTCCGCCGCGAGTTCGGCGTGGCGGATGTCATGGGTCATGTGCACGAACACCGTTTGCCGCGCCTGCGCCTCGTGTGCGATCCCAAGCGCCTGCGAGACGGTGAGGTGGGTCGGATGCGCCCGATAGCGCAGCATGTCGAGGACCAGCGTCTCGAGCCCACGGAGCCTCGGCCATGCGGTCGGTGGCATCGCCGAGAGGTCTGTGCAGTACGCAAGGGGCAGCGGACCGGGCTGATCGCGCGCCACCGCGCCGGTCTCGTCGAGCGCCTCGATGCGGAAGGCGAGCACGGGCAGGCGGCCATGCAGCACCTCGAACGGCGTGACGCGCAGCCCGCGGAAGTCGATCGGGGTGCCGGCCGCCATGGTGCGCACCACGAGGTCGGCGACGAACGAATCGTTCACATTCTCGTGGCGGCGGAAGATGTGCTGGTAGACGCGCTCGAGGAATGCGCGCGTGCGCGCATCTGCGAAGACCTCGATCGGCGACTTCATCAGCGCGTTGTAGCGGCGCACATCGTCGAGACCGAAGGTGTGATCGACATGGTCGTGCGTGAAGAAGATCGCGTCGACGCGCTTGAGCCCGAGCCGAAGGCTGTGCGTGCGGTGGTCGGGCCCGCAGTCGAGGAGGATCACGCGGTCTTGGTCCTCGTCATCCTTGAAGAAGAGCGCGGCGCCCGAGCGCGTGCGCGCGTCGTGCGGGTCGCTCGAGGTGCAGACGGCGCAGTCGCAGCCAATGACGGGTACGCCGGCGGAAGTGCCCGTGCCGCAGAGCACGAGCCGCACATCGCGGACGACGGAGTCGCTCATGGGGTGTCCCCCGCTGCTTGCGCGAGTTCGGCGACGATCGCGCGTGCGACCGCCGCCGGGTCTGCGGCGCCGCAGATCGCGCTCGAGACGGCGACGCCGCGGCAGCCCGCGCGCGCGAGCGCCGCCACGCGGCCCGGGGCGATGCCGCCGATCGCGAGGTGCGGAACCTGCGGGAATTCCGCGACGAACGCGCGCAGATACGCCTCGCCCGAAGGCGCGAGGCCCGGCTTGAGCGTCGACTCGTACATCGCGCCGACGCCGCAGTGATCGGCGCCAGCGTCGATGGCTGCGCGCGCCTCTGCGAGCGAATGCGTGCTCGCGCCGATGCGCAGGGCGTTGCCCGCGATGCGGCGCGCCTCGCGGACAGGCAGGTCGCCGGTGCCGAGATGCACGCCGTCGGCGTCGGCCGCGAGCGCGACATCGAGGCGGTCGTTCACGATGGTGGCGACGCCCTTCGGCGCGCAGATCGCGCGCACCGCGCGCGCATGCGCCACGAGCTCGCGCGCGTCGAGATCCTTCTCGCGCACCTGGATCGCGTCGGCGCCGCCTTGAATCGCGCGCGCGACGACTTCGTCCCACGGAAGCCTGCACTGGGCGCGCGTGACCAGCACGCACAGCCGCCACTGACGCAGCGCGCCGAGCGACGCGCGGGCCGCCGCGCGCGCATCGAGCGCATAGGCGCGGTAGCGCGCGGCCTCGACCGCGCGCGCGACCGTGGGGTCGATCGTCTTCGCAGCCTCCTCGACCGCGCGCAGCGCCTCCGTGAGCCGTTTGCCCGCGGCGATCGCGACCGAGGAGAGATCCCCACGCGCGTATTCGTTCGCGGCCTCAAGGCTGGTGCCGACATCGCCCGCCACATCGCGCGCGGCGACCAGCTTGTCGGCCGGAAGTGCGGAAACCGCCGTCTGCAGCGCGTGCCGCAGATCCTTCGCCTCGCCCGCGACCGCAGCATCGTTCCAGCCGAAACGCGCCACATCCTCGAGCGTGCGCAACGCCTCGCGCGCTCGGTTCAGGTTGGCGTCGATCATGCGGAAGGCACCCGTCATGCGGGACAGCGTAGCGTGGTGCGGCTATCCTCCCCGCCCACGGAGACACGCATGTCCTCGAACCAACCCACCTCGAACGATTCTTCCCGCCGTGAATTCCTTGGCACCCTCGCGCTTGGCGCGGTCGGCGCCGCGGCCGCGAGCGCGTTCGCAGGCACCGGCATCCTTCACGCGACTTCCACGCAGGAGACAAAGACCATGGCCTTCACGCTTCCCGAACTTCCCTACGCCGAGAACGCGCTCGAGCCGTCGATCGACGCGCTCACGATGAACATCCACCGCACCAAGCACCACAACGCCTATGTGACGAACCTCAACAAGGCGCTCGAGGGGCACGCGGACCTGCAGTCGATGTCCATCGAGGACCTCTGCCGCAACATCGCGACGCTGCCCGAGTCGATCCGCACCGCGGTGCGCAACAACGGCGGCGGCCACTGGAACCACTCGATGTTCTGGAAGTGGATGGCTCCGAAGGGCACGGGCGGCTCGCCGAGCCCGGCGCTCGCGGCCGCGATCGACAAGGCCTTCGGCTCGTTCGACGGCTTCAAGGAGAAGTTCGCCGCCGCCGGCGCCGGCCGCTTCGGCTCTGGCTGGGCGTGGCTCTGCAAGAACGCCGACGGATCGCTTGCGATCTGCTCGACGCCGAACCAGGACAACCCGCTGATGAAGGGCATCGCCGACTGCGGCGGCACGCCGATCCTCGGCTGCGATGTCTGGGAGCACGCGTACTACCTCCACTACCAGAACCGCCGCCCCGACTACCTGAAGGCTTGGTGGGATGTCGTGAACTGGAACGAAGTGAACAAGATGTACGCGTGATCGAGCCTGGGGCGCACTGAGCGCCCGCGACTTGCTCGCGTTGATACTTGAATACGACGAAGGCGGCTGCGTTTGCGGCCGCCTTTGTCGTTGGGGCTTCGAACCACGGGACCGCCGCTTCACGGCGCACTGTCGTCGACAGCGCGGCCCAAAGGGCCGGTCCCGTACCCAGCACCAAAGGGAGCGGCCGCAGCCGCGACCGCTCGATGACGCCGCGACCGCCCAAAGAAACCGCGCTCAGTCCGCAGGCATGAGCCCGTCGATCAGCTTGTTGAATGCCTCGCGGTTCGCCTCGACCGTTTCCTTCGGGCCGACAAGGCGAAAGAACACATTGCGCCCCTCGGCCTGCACGATCGCGGCGAGCTGCAGCGTGTCCTTCTTCGGCGCGGGTGCGCCCATCGCCATGAACTCGCCCTCGAGCTCGACGAACTCGACCTTGAGCGGGCCGACCTCGCGCGACGAGCGCTTCGCCTCGACCGGCTCGTTGTTCTTGCGGAACTGCCCGCGCCAGCGCTCGATGTTCGCATCGAGCGGACCTCCGTCGCCGGCGACGAAGACGCTCACGATGAGTTCGGCAGCCTTGGTCGAGTCGCCTTCGCCCGCCACCGTGTACTGAAGCGTGCGGAACTGCATCGACGGCTTCGTCCACACCCACGACGCTGGCTTCGGCGCGCGGAATCCGGCGACCTCGAGCCACTGCGGGTCGTCTGCGCTCGTCGAGACCTTCCATCCCGACGGGTCGACCTTGCTGTCGATCACGGCCGCAGCGGTTGACGCGGTCGCGGGAGCCGCGGGCGCGGCAGAGTCTGCCGGGCGAGCCGACGCGGATGGAGCGATCGCCGTCGGCGGCTTCGGAGCGGGTGCCTCGCCGCACGCGGCAAGGAGCGCGGAAACCGAGGCGGAAACGAGCAATGATTGGGTGCGCAGCGTTCGCATGAGGTCCGTAGCATAGCCCACCGATGCAGGGTGACGGACGGAGCTTCATCATCGAGAACGCGCGAATCTGGACCGCGGATCCCGCGCGACCGCACGCGCGCTCGGTCGCCGTGCGCGACGGCGTCATCGAGTCGCTTGATGCACCCGCGTCGCACGCGCTGCCCGTGATCGATCTCGGCGGCCGCTGGCTCGGTCCGGCGTTCATCGACGCGCACCTCCATGTGACGCTTGGCGCGGCCACGCTCGCGCAGTGCAACCTCGCTGGCTGCACCTCACGCTCGGAGTTCGAGGAGCGGCTGCGCGCGCATCGCGCCAAGCTCGACGACGCAGGCGAGCGCGATGCGTGGCTCGTTGGGTTCGGCTGGAACGAAGCCGACTGGCGCGGCGACGCGCCCACGCGCGAATGGCTCGCCTGCACCGAGCGCCCCGCCGTGGCGTGGCGCATGGACCAGCACAGCTGCGTGGTGAACGGCGCGGCGCTCGCGCTTCTCGACACCACGCCGATCGACGGCGGCGAGATCGAGCCCGACCATGGCATCTTCCGCGAGCAGGCTGCGTGGAAGCGCGTGATTCCGGCGATCCCTGCGCCGAGCGCGGCCGCCAAGCGCACGAATCTCGCGCGCGCGGCCGAGTATCTCCACACGCTCGGCCTCGCGGGTGGCGGGTCGATGGAGTACCTCTGCGACATCTGCGATGTCTATCTCCCGTCGCTCGGCACGATGACCTTCCGCGTGCACGCAACGGTGCTCGACCGCGACTGGCCGCTCGGCGAACCGCCCGAGTTGCCGCGGGAATCGAGCGAGTTTTTCCGCATCGTCGGCTTCAAGAGCTTCGCGGACGGCACGCTCGGGTCGCGCACCGCGTGGATGCTCGAGCCCTACTCCGACGCGCCGCACACGAGCGGCCTCGCGATGGAGCACACGCTGCGCGGCGAGCTCGTGGCGTGGATGCGCGCGGTGCAGCGCGCCGGCCTTTCGCCCGCGGTGCATGCGATCGGCGATCGCGCGGGGCGCGAACTCATCGATGCGTTCGACGCGTGCGCCGATTCGCCCGCACCGCGCTTCGAGCACGCGCAGACGCTCCACCCGCGCGACATCCCGCGCATGGCGGGGCGCTTCGCGAGCATGCAGCCATTGCACAAGGCCGACGACGCGCGCCTCGCGCTCGCGCGGCTCGGGCCCGCGCGCATCGAGCGCTTCTTCGCGTTCAAGGCGCTGTTGGAGCACGGCGCGCGGCTTGCGTTCGGCAGCGACTGGCCGATCGTTTCGCCCGATCCGCTGCTCGGCATCAAGGCCGCCGTGACGGGTCTTGATCTCGACGGCCGTCCGTTTGCGACCGCTCACTCGATCGGCGTCGCCGACGCGCTCGTCGCCTACACGCGCACGGCGGCGGAAATGCTGGGATTCTCGGGCGGAATGCTGCGCGAAGGCCGGGCCGCCGACCTCGTCGTCCTCGACCGCTCGCCGTTCGAGGTCGACTGGACGAGCGAACTCCCCGCCGTTGATGCGACGGTCGTCGGAGGCCGCACGGTGTTCGAGCGCGCGCCTATCCTGCGCCACGCCCTTCGCGGCTGACGGAACCCACACATGGAAATCGGCATCTACGGCATCTATCTCAAGCTCGGCATCGCCGGGGCCGCGGCGTACCTCTTCTGGTGCATCGCGTCGATCACCCTGCACGAGCTTGCGCACGGCTGGGCCGCGCTGTGGCAGGGCGACGACACGCCGCGCACGATGGGCCGCATGACTTGGAACCCGGTCGTGCACATGGGCATCTGGTCGCTCGTGTGCCTCGCGCTCGTCGGCATCGCGTGGGGCGCCATGCCGAGCGATCCGAGCAAGTATCGATGGGGCCGGCAAGGACGCATCGTGGTCGCGGGCGCGGGTCCCGCGATGAACATCGTGCTGTTCGCGCTCTGCTGGATCGTGGTCGGTGCCGTCGATGGCCTCGGTCTCGTGAAGGAGTCCGGCGACGCATGGTCGCGCGTCGTGTCGTTCGCGGTGATCGGCGGGCTCCTCAACGGCATGCTCGCGCTCTTCAACCTGCTGCCGTTGCCGCCGTTCGACGGCGCGAGCATCGTGGCCGGCTTCTCGCGCACCTACTACCGCTTGATGCACGACCCGCGCGTGCAGACCGCAGGCTTCTTCATCGTGCTCGTCGCGATGTTCTCCGGCATCGCCGGTCTCTGCGGCCAGGCCTCGGCGATCTGCGGCACCACGATCGCGGGTGCGGTCGAGGCCGTCTTCCGCGGCACCGCAGGCTGACGGCGTCCGCCTGCGGTTATCGCCCGCTGCGGCGTTTCGCCACGGAGATTGCATCGCCTCGGGCGTTCCACTACCCTACGCGACTCGCAACCGCGAGCCGAAGGCGCCGCGCACGACGGTCACTCCCGTCCCACACGGTGTCAGAGTCCTCCAGAGTCCGTCATGCGACGGACGGGACCGAGGCTTGCCTTTCCGAAAGGGTGACGACATGGTCGTCCTCCGCATGAAGCGAATGGGCCGCGCCCATTCTCCGTTCTACCGCCTGTCCGCCATGGACAAGCGCAACCCCCGCGACGGCGCCGTCATCGAGAACCTCGGTTGGTACAACCCGACCGCGAAGCCGGGCGCGCAGTACCAGTTCAACGTCGAGCGCGTGAAGCACTGGCTCTCCGTGGGCGCGCAGCCCTCCGAGACCGCGGCGAACCTGCTCAAGAAGGTCGGCGTCGACCCGACGCCGGGCAAGAAGTAAACCCGCATCGAGCGGCCGCTGTCGCCCTTGCGCCAGCGCCGCGTGGGTGAGACTCGACTCGCGTGGGATCCATGCGCATTGATGTGCTCACCATCTTCCCCGACCTCTTCACGGGATTCCTCGCAACGAGCATCCCGGCGAACGCGATCGAGGAAGGCGCCCTCTCGTGCCATGTGCACGACATCCGGGCGTACGCGGCGAACAAGCATCGCAAGGTCGACGACCGTCCGTTCGGCGGAGGTCCAGGCATGGTCATGATGTGCCAGCCCATCTTCGACGCCGTGAAGGCAGCCGAGTCGCAGGACCCGGCGCCCGCGGTCCGCGTCATGCTCTCGCCGCAGGGCGAGCGGCTGACGCAGCCGCGCGTCGAGTGGCTGGCCAAGCAGCCGCGCCTCCTCCTTCTCTGCGGCCACTACGAAGGCATCGACGAGCGCGTGATCGAGGAGCTGAAGCCCCTCGAGATCTCGCTCGGCGACTATGTCCTCTCGGGAGGCGAGCTCGGCGCGATGGTTCTCATCGACGCCGTGGCGCGCCTGCAGCCCGGGGTCCTCGGACACGAGGATTCCGCGGCGGAGGACTCGTTCAGCGTGCGCTCGCCCGAGGGCGCGCATCTCCTTGATTGTCCGCACTACACCCGTCCCCGCGAGTGGAACGGGCGTGAGGTGCCGGAAGTCCTGCTGTCGGGCGACCATGCAGAGGTCGCGCGCTGGCGGGATGGGCAGCGGCTTGCGCGCACGCGTGCGCGCCGGCCCGACCTGCTCGACAACGCTCCACTCGCTGATTCGCAACCCCTGCCGGCGCGCAACGATCACAAGAGCGCCGCGCATGTTGCACGACCCACGCGGTCGAACGGGTCGCCCGAAGGCGACGCCGGACTGCACGGGCAAACCGCGCCGGAAGGCGCATGAGGTCCCAACTATGGCACGCAACCGCACCGAGATCATCAACAGCGTCACCGCTTCGCAGCTCAAGCCCGCGGGCGAACTCCCGAAGTTCTCCGTCGGCGACACGATCGATGTCCACTACAAGATCATCGAAGGCGACAAGGAGCGCATCCAGGTCTTCCAGGGCGTTCTCCTCGCCGACACGGGTCGCGGCATCCACCGCATGATCACCGTCCGCCGCATCGTGGCGAACGAGGGCGTCGAGCGTTCGTTCCCCGTCCACTCGCCGCGCCTCGCCAAGCTCGAGGTCGTGCGCCGTGGCGACGCCCGCCGCGCGAAGCTCTTCTACCTCCGCGACCGCTTCGGCAAGAGCCGCCGTCTGCGCGACCAGCGCCGCGGCCTGAAGCATGTCGAGGGCGGCGAGACCGCGTCGGCCTGATCCACGCAACAGATTCCACAACCGGCCGCGCAAGCGGCCGGTTGTGTTTTTGCGCGGTGCAAGCCAAAGCTCAAACAGGTGCACGGCACGTGCCGTGCAGTGCCTGGCACTGACTGGCACGTGCCGTGCACCGCCTGGAGAGGCACCTGTGCAAAGCCGAGGGCGGTTTCGCGCAATCCACGCCGAAGCGCGCCAGCAGCAGCGATTCCGCCTTATCCGCGCCAAAACGAGCCGCAGTAGCAGCCGGACAACCTCGACTCCATGCACGCCAGCGCTCGCCGCCGAAGCGGAAGCGGCGAGCTCGCTGGCACGTGCCGTGCACCATTCCGAGGACTACACTGCGCGCTCCCATGCGCGTCACCCTCGCCAAGAGCTTCACCTTCGAAGCCGCCCACTACCTCCCCTGCTTCCCCGACGGGCACAAGTGCCGCCGCATGCACGGGCACTCCTTCCGCGTCGAGGTCGTGGTCGAGGGCGACATGGACCCCGCCAAGGGCTACCTCGTCGACTACGGCGACATCAAGAAGGCGATCTCCCCCGTCCACGACGCGCTCGACCACCGCTGCCTCAACGAGATCCCCGGCCTCGAGAACCCGACCGCCGAACTTCTCGCGAAGTGGGTCTGGGACCGACTGAAGCCGACGCTGCCGCTCCTCTCGCAAGTCATCGTCTGCGAGACCTGCACCAGCCGCTGCGTCTACGAGGGCCGCTGATGCGCCGCCCGATCCATCTCCTCCACGACTCGAAGGTGCTCGCCCGCATGATCGGCGTCGAGGCCCCCTGCTGCTCGCAGGTCGCCATGCCCACCGAAGGCGCGATGGAGGCCTTCGCCTCGTTCGTCGACGGCAACCCCCTCTCGGAGGGCTGGCTCGTCGATGTCGACGCTCCCTCGTCGCGCATCGTCTCGTGGAGCGGCACGCTCGCGACCGACCTCTTCGAAGACGAACCCCGCACCTGGATGCGCGCCGGCCACGACCGCTTCGCGCGCTTCCTCGACGAAGTCGCGCCTGCGCTGCGCACCCACGGCCGCACGCTCTGCTTCCGACCGCACCACCGCCATGTCATCGGTGATGTGCACGCCTCGGTGCGACTCCTCCGCGAGCGCGCGGCCGACCCGTTCGAGGTGCTGCTCTCCCCCGCCGACATGCTCGCGCCGTCGATGCTCGGCACGATCGAAGACCACCTCGTGCGCATGTTCGCGCACCTTGGCCCCGTCGCCGCAGGCGTCCTCCTCGCCGATGTCCGGCCAGCCGCGGACACCGAGGAAACAGGCCTCCTCGAGCAGTGCCCGCTCGGACAAGGAGTCCTCCCGACCGCCCTACTGCGACAGCTCATCGCCGATCACCTGCGCCCCGAAACCCCCATCATCCTCCTTCCTGGGGCACACGACGGGCAGCGGGCGGCGCTCGGGCTGTGAAGAGGGCGTGAATCCCCCGCAAACCATTGCCCCCGCTCGACTGGAAGGTAAACTTCCTTAAGTCTGCGGAACGGATGCCGCGACACGGAGTGACGATGTCAGCCCTGCCTCTTGGGATGTCGGGCGGAGCCCCGAACCCTGCCAGTGGACTGGACGCGAAGGTTCTGGTCCTCAACCGCTACTTCAGCGCGATCCGCGTCATCGACGCGCGTCGTGCCTTTGTCCTCCTCGCCAAGGAGATCGCCGAAGTCGTCGCCGTCGAGGACGGCTCGTATGTGTCGTATCCGTTCACGACCTGGACCGAGCTGAGCGACTTCCGCCGCGAGTTCGAGGCGAACGACCACGACTGGGTGCGCACCTCGCGCATCACGATCGCCGTGCCGAAGATCGTGCGCGTGCTCGGCTACGACCGCCTCCCCCGCGAGGCGGTCAAGCTCAACCGCCGCAACATCTACGCGCGCGACTCGAACCGCTGCCAGTACTGCGGCCGCTCGTTCCCCACCAAGGAACTCACGCTCGACCACATCAAGCCCCGCGTCCAAGGCGGCGGCAACTCCTGGACGAACCTCGTGTGCGCCTGCGTGAAGTGCAACGCCCGCAAGGGCGGCCGCACGCCCGAGCAGGCAGGTATGCGCCTGATCCGGGTACCCGCGAAGCCGCGGCGAAACCCAGCGATCTCCCTGCGTCTTGGCAGTCCTAAGTACGAGTCGTGGAAGGCTTTCCTCGACGAGGCCTACTGGACGGTCGAGCTCAGCGACGACTGATCGCGGGAGCGTCCGAATCGCATGTGAAGATTGTCAGCCCGCACTGTTCCCGTGGGCGCATTTCCATCGGCGACCGTTAGCATCGTTGCCATGTCGAAGAAAGACAAGAAGTCGAAGAGTGACCTGACGCCCGAGGAACTCGCGGCGAAGGAAGCCCGCAAGGCGGAGAAGGCTGCTGCGAAGGAAGCGAAGCGCGCCGCCAAGGAGGCCGCGAAGGCCGACGAGGCTTCGGAACCGAAGCCTCAGAAGAAGGCCGACGGGAAGAAGGCCAACACCAAGAAGTCGGAGGGCGCGCCCCGCTTCAAGCATGTCCGAAAGAAGAAGCTCTCGAGCGGCAAGGGCCCGACTCCGCAGGAGATCGGCGAGTCGCTCGTCGCGCTCTTCAACGCCGGGAAGTCCGACGAGGCCGAGTCCACCTGGTACCACCGCAAGATCGACTCGATCGAGGACGACGGC
Source organism: Planctomycetota bacterium (assembly GCA_041161465.1). GTDB lineage: Bacteria > Planctomycetota > Phycisphaerae > Phycisphaerales > SM1A02 > QWPT01. The sequence continues at coordinate 17,824 of JBEAUK010000052.1, forward strand.
TCCGTCTTCGAAGGCTGGAAGGGCGTGCAGGAGAAGGGCAAGTGGTGGAAGGAGAACTTCACCGTGCTCTCGATGAAGGCCGCAGGCCCCTATGTCTGCTCGACCGGCTTCACGGTGATCTATACCGGCCGCGTGCGTCTGCCTGACGGCACCGAGGCCAACGCCCATGAGTGCGGCGTCTACACCGTCGAGGACGGGCGCATCGTGCGCGAGCAGTTCATGAAGGCTGCGTTTTAGAGCGCACTTCGCGCCGAAGGCGGCTGCCGCCAGCAGCCGCCGCTCGAACTCACGACATCAGCGACATGCCGAGCGCAAGCGTCACCGCGTTGTTGATGCCGTGCGCCACCATGGGCGCGACCAGGCTGCCCCGCGTCTCGCGATAGAGGCAGAATCCAACCGCAAGTCCGCCGAGGGCGGGAGCGAAGAGAACGCCTTGCGGGTGGATGAGCGCGAAGATGGCGCTCGAGACGATCGCAGCGATCGCAAACGACAGGATGCGCGTGCGCGGCGCGACCGTCGCGCGGAGATGCCCGAACAGCGCCCCGCGGAACATGATTTCCTCGACGATCGGCGCGATCACCGACGCAAGCAGGAAGACGAGCGCGATGCGCATCGCATCGGCATCCGCGTAGAGCTCCGTGACGGGGTGCCCTGGTTCCGCCGCTTCGCCGAAGATCGCGCGGGCCGCCAGCGTGAGAAGGAAGAAGACAATCAGACCCGCCACGAGAAGCGGCACGGCCGAGAGGTAGCACGCCACGCCCTGGAGCGCCTCGCGTGCGATGCCGCGTCCGCAGTGGAGACCAAGCGCCTCGCGGAGTTGCGCGGGGCTGATCCCGCGCAGCACTGGATACGCGAGCGCGGCCAGCGAGCTGAAGAACGCCAACGCTCCGACGAGGAGCGAGAGGTGCACGCCACGAGGCGTGTCTGCAAGCCCGAGCGTGCTGACCAGATTGGAGCCGATCCACGCGCCGATCATGTTCGTCCCGAAGAAGGCAACCATCCAGACCGCGAAGGTCTCGCCGAGAATCAGCGCGACGCGTTGACGCGAAGGCTCGTCCGGCGAAACACCCGCCGCAGGCGCCGGCTTCATCAACTTGATCAGCGCGAAGATGAGCACGACGAGTCCAGCGCAGAAGACGATCCCGTACCACGCGACCGCGACCATCAGCACCGCTCCCGCCCGCATCGCCTCGTCGCCGACGGCGGCGTCGTCGCATGCGACTCGCCCGAAAAATCCAAGCTTCTCGCGCACGACGGCGATCTCCTCGTCGTCGGCCACGAAACGATCATGCCCGGTCTCCGCGCCCGACATGTGTCCGAACGCGCGTTCCTCAAGCACCGAGACGGCCGCGTCGCGAAGCGCGCGTTCGGAATCGGTCGCCGGCTCAAGCGCCTTCGCACTCTCGACGCCCGCCTCCCAGCTCTCGATCTTTCCGACAAGCACCGCGTAGCCGAGACGCTCCGCGAACTCGTTCGACTCACGCAGCGGCTCGGCGTTGCGGAGGATGTCCGCGGGCCGAAGCATCGGCGACATGGCGCGAAGGCCATTCATCGCCACGACCATCTTCGCGCTCATCTCCGACTCGAGTCCGACCGGCGCGACCTCCGTCAGCGCCGGTTGCGTGCCGTCATCGGGCGCCGGCTCCTGACGCTCGCGCTGCAACCACATCGCGCCGATCACGGTGCAGACAATCGCAATCCATGTGAGCCCGAGGCGGGTCGAGAAACCCGACGATGGCGCGGTGTTCGGCAACGAGGGTGGCTGCATTGGGTACCTGTTATTGGACGCGGAGGCGTTTCAGACGCGCGATGCGCGCCTCTTCATCGACCAAGACTCAGGCTCCATGCTAGGAATTGGCGCTGCTCGGATCGCTGCCGGACCGCGGTCGATCTTGACACCAAACGGTGGATTGGTATCCTCGGCGATTCTCCGCACGGCGATCCGTGCCCACCTTTGCTGCCTCTCCCTCGAGCCACTCGCGGGTGAGCGGAACAACTCTGGATAGACCATGCCCCGTCAGACCTACATTGCGAAGCCCGGCGAGATCAAGACCGTTTGGCGTCATGTCGACGCCGAAGGCAAGACCCTTGGTCGTCTCGCGACCGAAGTTGCCACCGTTCTCATGGGCAAGCACCGCCCTGAGTACACCCCTGGCGTGCTCTCGGGCGACGCCGTGATCGTCACCAACGCATCGAAGGTCGTCCTCTCGGGCCGCAAGCTCGATCAGAAGACGCGTCGCCGTTGGTCGGGCTACCCGGGCGGTCTCAAGATCCGCTCGTACCGCTCGGAGATGGAGTCGAACCCGACCCGTCTCGTGTCGGAGGCGATCCTCCGCATGATCCCGAAGGGCCGCTACGGCCGCTCGCTCCACGCACGCCTCCGCGTGTTCGCTGGCGCGACCCACACGCATGCTTCGCAGGAGCCGGTTGCCTTCGACAGCCCCATCGCTCGTCACGAGATGCCGGCCGAGAAGCCCGCCGCGACCATCAAGGCCGCGCGCGCGAAGTCCGCACCGCGCCGCGCCAGCACGCGCGCCGCGAAGTGATTCCAACCAACGATCTTCAAACCACCAGACGACCGAAGCACATTGCGCGAGATGAACCCCTCGCGGAACCAACGAAAGACGCCATGACCGACGCGACCACGACGACCACTGCCCCGACCGCCACGCGCATCCTCCGCGGCCCCGACCAGAAGGGCTGGTACTGGGGCACGGGTCGTCGCAAGACGGCCGTTGCGCGCGTGCGCATCAAGGGCGGCAGCGGCGCGATCGAGGTGAACGGCAAGGAGTTCGCCGAGTTCTTCGTCGAAGAGCGCGACCGTGGCGCGATCATGAATGTCCTCGACAAGACCGGCCTCAAGGGCAAGGTCGACATCAAGGTGAACGCGACCGGCGGCGGCACGACCGGCCAGTGCGGCGCGACGCTGCTCGGCCTCGGCCGCGCTGTGATGAGCTTCGACTCGACGCTCGAGCCGATCCTCCGCGAGAACGGCTTCCTCAGCCGCGATTCGCGTAAGGTCGAGCGCAAGAAGTACGGCCAGTCCGGCGCCCGTCGCCGCTACCAGTTCAGCAAGCGCTGAGTTCGAGCGCTCGCAACCTGCGCGCTCCGGTGCTACGAATGTTCCGAAGGCGGCTGCTCCTGCAGCCGCCTTCGTTTGTTTTGCACATGATTGGCGACAGCAGACCCGCCTGCCGCAGCAGCCGACTCAGACCCGCCGGATCGCGGCTTCCGCATCGCGCAGGCGCTTCGTCATCAGCGCCACGGTCGTGCGGTCTTCCTGCGCCAACTGCTCGACCGTCCGCGGCACTTCGCCACAGAAGCCGTAGCGTCGCGCGACCAGTCGCGCATCCGCGCGATTGCCCTGCGCCGAGCCGTCGAGGATCGCAGCCACACACGCGGCGCGGTGCGCGATGGGATCGACGAGCACCTGCCACTGCGCGACTTCCGCGAGCAACTTCTGGACGACGCCCGACGAGTGGCGCACGCCCGCGCGGTTCTGCCGCTTGAGCGGCATGCGCTTCGCAAGTGCGTAGTCGGCCGCGAGCGAGATCGCGCGCTCAAAGCGCTGCCTCGACGGGTCGAACTGGGCCACGACCTCGCGAACAGCGGTCGACAGCGCGCGGCCAATCTGTCGCATCTCCTCGGAGGGCAGCCGCTCCGGGCCACAGTCGTAGAAGTGATCGGCGCGGCCGAGGGCGACCACGAGCCCACGCTCGACCAGCAGCGTGCGAAGGCGCAACGCGGTGCGCAGATCCGTCTCGATCTGGTCAAGCACCGCGCGCTCAGGCCAACGCTGCAGCGAGTCGATCGCGCGGGAAGCCCGGCGCAACAGATAGTGCATCGCGGCGGCGCGGGTCTCGTCGCGATCGACATGTGCGCGCGATTCGCGCACATGCAGCCGGCGAATCTCGCGAGCCGACTCGATCGCCTCGATCAGGTTTCCATCGCGAAGGCCAATCGGCTGCAGCTTGCGTGCCGCCGGCGCACTTGGAATCGTCTCGTCCGCGCCAGGCAGGTCGAAGGTCGCAAGCTCGACCCACGACGGCTGCACGGTCCGCAGCACATCCGCACGCCGACGGTCGACGACCGCGCGCACGAAGGACTCGCTCTTCCCGAGCCGCGAAGCGATTCGAGATGGCTCGATGCAGAGCCGCCACGCGCGCTCCGCGAAGGCCGCGCACCGCTCGGTCGCGCTGCGGCGACGCACGACCGGGCTCCCGATCTCGCGCAGGAAGAGCAGCCGGACGCCTTCGTGCGATCGACCGTGCGCGGCCGCGACCTGCTTGGCAGCGAGGTTGAGCGACAGCCCCTGCGCCACGAGCTCGCGGCCTTCCTCGATGAGCGATCGCCGCTCGTCCGCGTCGAATCGCCGGAAGTTTCGTGCCCGGTCAAACTCGGCGCGGTGGCGCGATGCGAACTGCGCGAGCGCCTCGCGGTAGATCGCCACGCGCGGCCGACCCGCCTCGACGACCCAGTGGGCGCAGAGGCCGACGCGCCGCCAGCGTTGCAGCGTCTTCGACGCGACACCAAGCTCCTGCGCGAGCTCCTCGAGCGTTCCAGCGCCGCCCGGACGCTCGCTCGGCGCGAGCGCGAGGCGCTCGGAGAGGTCAAGCACCAGCGTGGTGAGGTCGCCCACGAGTTCGCGGCCCGATGCAACCTGACCACGACCGAGGAGCGTCGGCGCGCCGAGCACCTTGGCAAGCGTTTCAGAGACCGCGTACTCGGCCTTCGGGTCGATCGTGGGGATCAGCGCCTCCGCAGCGAGCATCTGACGGCGGAGCGCGTCGAGCGAAG
>JBEAUK010000066.1:0-14525 GCA_041161465.1 Planctomycetota bacterium
TCGACACATCGCTGATGCCGCTCGCCGCCGTGTACTGGCCGCTGAGGGTGTAGTCGAAGTTGCCGTTCAGGAGCTTGGTGCCCTGGAAGGAGACCGAGTTCGCGATGCGGTCGATGGTCGACAGGATGCCGTCGATCTGAAGCTGGTTGGCCTCCTTCTCTTCGGCCGACATGCCTGCTTCGTTCGCGGTCTGGCCGACGAGCGACTGGACCTCGACGAGCATGTTCGAGATCTCCTGCAGGCCGCCTTCGGCGATGTTCATCACCTGCTCGGCGCGCTGGGCGTTGCCGATCGCGGCGTTGATGCCCTTGATGTCGCCGCGCAGGTTCTCGCTCGTGATGAGGCCTGCGGGGTCGTCGGATCCGCGGTTGATGCGAAAGCCGGTCGACAGCCTTTCAAGGGTTCCCGAGAGAGCACGATTGTTCAGCGTGTTCACGCGCTGCGCAATCATCGACGGGACGTTCGAATTGATACGACTCATGACGCAATACCTCCATGAACCGCCGCTTCATGCGACGGCCGATGGTGGGCGAGGCGACAGCGCCTGCGCTGGGGAATCCCGCGCACCATCTTTCTCCAGCCCTCTCAGACTCCGCAGTCGAGGACCTTGTGATTCGAAGGGTGCCTCCTGCACCCGGGGACGCGTCGGACTTGTGAGCCCGACGCCTTCGTGATCGGAGCAACCGTCGCGTTTCTTCACCACTGCACTCAAGCAGTCTGAGTTCGCCACCCCACTGGCTGCTACCGCCCTGCCAACCCTCACGACCTGTCCTCAGTCTGTAGCGCGGGAATCAATAACTCGGCCGCACGCGGCGGCCCAACGGCCGCTCGACGCAGCCGAAAACGGCGAAAACCCGCGTGTTCCGCGGGTTTCTCGCTCATCACCGTCTCCGGCGTCAGCCGAGCAGCTTCAAGATCATTCCCTGCGAGTCGTTCGACCAGCGCAACGCCTGCACCGACGCCTCCTGAAGGATGCGGTTGCGGGTCATCGTGGCGATCTCACGCGCGAAATCGGTGTCGCGGACCGCGCTCTCCGCGGATGCGATGTTCTCGTACGCGACATTGAGGCTGTTGACCGTCGATCCGATCACATTCTTCGAGAATGCGCCAAGACGACCGCGCAGCGAGGAGACCTGCTTCGTCGCCACATCCAGGATTTCCTGCGCCTTGGTGAGGTTTCCGCTCTGCACATTCGCGGCACCGCCGGAGCGCAACTCGGAGAGGAAGCCGGTCACGGCGTTCCCGAGGTTTCCGGTGGTGATGGTGTCGAATCCGATCGAGACCTTGCCCGCGAGGTTGACATCCGGCGAGAGGTTGAAATCCGCCCCGCCGCTCTTGATGCCGATGGTTCGGGTCTGGTTGTTGACGTTGATGCCGTTGGTGCCGTTGATGGTCACCGCGATGTCGAGACCGTCCGTGGAGATGCGGCCGACGAGGCCGTTGGAGATCGCGTTCATGCCGTTGATGAGCATGCCGACATTCCGGCCAGCGTCCTGCACGACATCGCTGTTCGTTCCGGTCGGCGCGGTTCGCAGCCAGTCGCGCCCCGTCGCGCCGCCCGACACCTCGCGCATGCGCACGAAGCTGTCCGCACCGTATCCAGTCGATCGGATCATGACGAGCGAACCCGAGGTCGTCGCAGAGACCCCCAGCGCCTCGCCGAAACTGTTGATGGAGGCCGCGACATTCGCGAGCGTGGTGCCCGACGCGAAGGTGAACTGCTGCGACCCGCGGTTTCCCGTGATTTCGAAGGTGACGGCGCCCTGGCTGTTGTTGTTGAAGGTCGCGCCGGCGGACATGTAGACGATGGCTCGCTGCGCCGACTGCGTCACCTGGACGGTCACGGTGCGCGCGGCCCCCGTATCCGACAGCTTCGCGCCGTTCACCGCGACATCGGCGAAGCCCGAGTTGGTGCCTCCTCCCGACAGGACATAGTCGAAGTTGCCGTTCAGCAGCTTCGTGCCCTGGAAGTTCACCGATCCAGAAAGGCGATCGATCGTCGAGAGGATCGAGTCGATCTGCATCTGGTTCGCCTCGCGCTCTTCCGAGCTCATGCCTGCATCGTTCGCGGTGGCCGCGACGAGCCCCTGCATCTCGGTCAGCATGCTCGAGATTTCCTGCAGTCCGCCCTCGGCGACATTGACCACCTGCTCCGCGCGCTCTGCGTTCGAGAGCGCTGCGCTGATGCCTCGCAGGTCTCCGCGCATGTTCTCGCTGACGATGAGGCCGGCCGGATCGTCGCCGCCGCGGTTGATTCGGTAGCCGGTGGAAAGCCGCTCAAGCGACGCGGCAAGCAACCGCGTGTTCGTGGTGGCCAATCGCTGTGCGACCATTGAAGATACGAAGAAGTTGAGCTGGCTCATTCCTGGATCCTCCGGGACTTCGACCGAGCCTACCGACCCACTCCCATTGGTTCCGCTGGCGCGGTTCCGGGTCGTGGTTCGTGCCACCCCATGCGTTGTGCTGCCCCGAACTTGGACTCGGGGCGTCGGACACTCCGGCCCGGCATTGGAAGCATCGGAGTCAATGACCCGGGGCTTCACACTCTCTCGTGACTCCTGAATGATCCCGTCGAGTCGCTCGCCGCATACGCGGGTCAGACGCGCGATCCACTTCCTCGCGCACCAATCGCACATCCGTCGTACGCCATCAATCCCTCGCACGTCCGCGTCGCACATGCAACAGGCGGAATGACTCGAACCGGGATGCCGGCAGTACGGGCGTGATGTCACCGAAGGCGGGGCAACGAGCGTGCGAAGAAAAGCACGAACCGCCCGGCAAGGTCCGGGCGGTTCGCGTCAGTCAGGAGGATGGACGCGGGTTTCGCGCGTCGGGATTCACAGTGTCAGCGGTCAGATCACTGCTGGAGGAGCCGCAGCACGCCCTGGGCGCTGGCGTTTGCGGTTGCGAGCACGGCGGTGCCCGCCTGCTGCAGGATCTGGGCGCGGCTGAGTGCCGCGGTTTCGACCGCGAAGTCCGCGTCTCGGATCTTCGACTCGCTGGCCATGATGTTCTCAAGGCCGATCTGGAGGCTGCGGGCGTTGGTCTGCAGCGTGTTTCGCTCGAACGCACCCAGACGACCGCGCATCGAGCTGACCTCGGTGATCGCGCTGTTCAGGATCGCGTTCGCCTCGCGGGTACGGCCCGCAAGCAGCGAGTTCGGCTGACCGCTCTTGATGCTCTCGAGGAAGAACCGTCCGCTGCTCGTCGTGGTTCCGCCGACGCGGCTTGCCGCCACCGACTGGATGCCGATGCCGACCTGCTGGGTGGTGGTCAGCGCCGGACCAAGCTGGAAGGTCGCGCCGCCCGCCGTGATGTTGAAGTTGGTCGCCGTTCCGTTCACCGTGGTCGCGAAGGCCACGGAGAGGTCGAGATCCAGGGCGAGCGAGGGCGAGTTGAGCGACACTCGCGTGCCGTCGCCCGTCGCAAGCGCGCCGTTGATGATGGCGCCGACATCTCGGCCGACATCGCGCTGCGTGGCGACGCCACTGGGCGCCACATAGGTCTGGAAGCCCGGGAACGAGTCACCGATGCGGCGGACGCTCACGAAGGAGTCGCTGCCGAAGGTGGTCGAGTTGAACCACATGCCCGAGGTCTGGTTGCTCGGCACATCGAGGTACGCGCTCACGCCCGTGGTGTCGCGGACCGTGTTGACGGCTGCGACGACCGCCGAGAGCGGCGTACCCGACACGAAGCTCATGGTCTGGACGCCCGTGTTGCCCGCGATCTCGAGCGTGACGCTCGAGACCAGCTGGCCGCCGATCGCCGAGAGGAACAGGCGACCCGTCTGGGCGGACTGGATGACCTCGACCGCGACCGGCACCGTTGTGTTGGTGCCGAACTGGACGCCGTGCACGGTGACGCCGGTGAGGGCCGAGTTCGCGATGCCCGAGGTCACATAGGCGAGCGATCCGTTGAGGAGCTGCAGGCCTGCGAAGCTCGCGGTGTTCGAGATACGCGTGATCGATTCGATCGCCGAGTCGATCTGGAGCTGATTTGCCGCGATTTCCTCTTCGCTCACGCCGCCTGTGTTGGCGCTGTTGACGATGAGCGCGGAGATCGAGTTGAGCAGATCGGCGACCTCTGCGAGGTAGCCTTCCGTCGTCGAGATGACGGAGCTGGCGCGCTCGGAGTTGTCGATCGCCTGCGTCAGGCCCTTGAGCTCCGAACGCAGACGCTCGCTCACGATGAGGCCTGCCGGATCGTCGGCGCCGCGATTGATGCGGAGACCGGTCGAGAGGCGTTGCAGGCGTACGGCCATGCTTTCATTCGATCGCGCGAGCTTGTGCTGCGCGATCAGCGACGAGACGTTGGTATTGATGCGGGACATGGAATCCTCCTTGACTGGAATGCCCGTTTAGGCGGTTTCGCGCCTGTCTGACTGACCTGCCGCGAGCTTCGCGGCTGCCGGCAGGACCGCCCTGCCCGGCTTCTGCTTGCCACCACGCTGCCCTGCGGGTGGCCGATACGAACCGAGCTCGCCCCGGAATGCGGCGGCCTGTCGGTTCTCTTCCTTGATCGCGTCGTACACCTCCTTGCGGTGTACCGCGACGGTCGCGGGGGCCTTGATGCCGATCCGCACCTTGTCACCTCGAATGTCGACGATCGTGAGCTCGACGTCATCGCCGATCATGATCGTTTCATCACGCTGTCGGGAGAGCACCAGCATGTCGTGGGCTCCTTCCTGTATGGGCATCCGTGCCCAGTTGGGTTCATCCTTGAGGGACCGAGGTCCCGGTTCGCCGGCCGTCCGGCACGATTCACTTGCGCTGCACGGTTCGCTTGCGCTACACGGGCAGCCGACGGTCAGGCGATCTTCTGTGCGGTCTGCTCGGTGAGCTGCACGAGCTCGTGGCGAGTCGACCACTTCTTCTCCGCAAGCACCAGCTGCATGGCGCGGCGGTTCGCGGTGTTGATGATGATGGGACCCTGGAGGTTCGCGGTGAGCGACTTGTCGCGCTTGTTCACGATCACGAGCACCTGCGCGTCGCCGGTCTCGTTGAGCCCGAGCTCCTCCATCTGCTCCTTGCGGATGGTGGCCTGGTAGTCAGGCACCCACAGCGCCGGGTCGGTGACCACGAACGCGAGGTCGGGCGTCTCGACCGACTGCAGCCAGAAGAACACGCCGTTCTCGTCGGGCTGGAGGAGCGAGAAGGTCTTGTAGCTCGAGAAGCCCAGCAGTCCCGCGGGGATCTCGATGAGGCGCGACTCGTCGACTTCGACGGGTCCGAAACGGGTGGTCTCGATCAGCATGTCGTGTGCTCCGTTCGGCTTCCATTCCTTGGAGTCCGGCATCCATGCCGGTCGGGCTCCATCCCTGTTCCGTCGAGGAGAGCCGAGCTCCTCGCCGGGGTTCGCTGTCGCGCGAACCACGCGAAGTTGGTCTATCTGAGGAAATCCAGAATGCTCAGGCTCGTCGATCGTGCAGCGACCGACAGCCCCGCCTCCAGCTGCTGCTGGAGCGACGCGAAGCGGGCCGCCGCCGATGCGTAGTCGAGATCCTGGATTTCGGAACGCAGTGACTTGTCCTGAATGATGAGGTCTTCCTCGCGGATCGCCGCGTCCTCGACGCGCTGGGTGCGGACGCCGACCTCCGACCGCGCCTCTGCGGCGCGCACGAGGTCCTCGTCGAGCTTCGCGGCGGCGATCTCGATGCCGCGGGTGTCGTTGGAGATCAGCGCGTTGCGCAGCGCGATCATGTGCGAGAACACGCTGTCGACGGCCACCTTCGCCTTGTCGACGCCGACGAGGGTGGTGCCATTCGTCTGGCCGAGGATGCCCAGGTCGTCGGCGGCACCGCTGCCGTTGAGCCCGACCACGCTGGTGGGAGCCGCGCCCGTGGTGCCGTCGAAGAGCTCGAATCCGTTGCCGGAGCTGACCAGCCGCGCCTCGAACTCGGTCACGAGCAGGCCAGCGGCGATCGCGGCCGCGTTGATCTTCGTGAGGATGTCCTGCACGGTGAAGGCGCCGTTGATGTCGACGGAGAAGTTGCGGCCGTCCTTCAGGTTCACGCGGAAATCCATGTTCCCCTGCGGGTCTGGGAGTCCGGTGAATGGATCGACGACGCCAGAGATCTGGCGGATACCGCGGCCATCGTTGAAGTCGACGAGCCGGGTGCTCGACGCGAACGAGCGGATTCCCAGCTGGGTCGCCGTCGGGTTGCCCGAGTACTCCTCGATCGCCATCGACGCGCCCGACAGCTCATTCAGCACATTGAGCCGCGTGCCGTCGTCCGAGATCTCGACTCGCACGCCGATGTTCTCGATCTCGATCGCGTTCTGGAAGTCCTGCACCGTGACCAGCTGGCTCATGTCGACGATGCGCGAGTGGTTGCCGTTGCGGATCTGAATCTGCCCGAGCGGCAGCGTGACGCCCGTCAGCGAGTCGAGGCGCGTCAACTGCGTGATTCGCGGATGCAGGTCGAGACCCGTCGTCGTCACGCCGCCCGGATAGGTGCCTCGCAGGCCGAGGTCGCCGGCGGTCACGGTCGAGTTCGAGTCGCGCATGATCACGGTGAATCCAGCGCTCGGCGTCACCGCGACGCGGTCGCCGGTCACTGGATCGATGCCGACCACAGCACCCGGATCGGAAGCCTGGATCACATTCGAGATCCGCGAGACGACATCGCCGATCGAGTCGGCATCCGAGAGATCGACCTGGGTGATGACGCCGTTGACATCGATCTCGACAGAGCCCGGCCGCACGCCGAGGCCGTTGGCGCCCTCGAGCGACGAGAGGCGCGTGGCGAGCGTGAGCGAGGGATCAAGGTCGCGGTCGCCTGCCACTCGGCTCGAAAGTGCGCCAAACGCGCGATCGCCGCCGATCGTGGCCCGAAGATCGTCGCCGAACCCCGTTTCCACGCGGTGGCCCTTGCCATCGCCCGCGTAGCGGAGCCCGCCGAGAAGCTGCAGCATCGGCTGGCTCGCAGTGCGATCACCGCCGAAGAAGTAGACGCCGTTGCGCTCGCGATTGGCCATCGACACGAGCGAGTTCAGCATGGAATCGATGACACCGGCCTGGGTACGGCGGGTCGCCTCGTCGCTGCCGGTCCCGACCTGCGCGAGACCGATGACCTTGGCCTCCTGCAGCAGCTCGGTGACATCGCCGAGGGTGGCGTCGATCGAGTCGAGCATCGAGCCCGCCTCGCCGAGATTGCGCACCCGCTGCTCGCGGCGCTCGAGGATCTCGTTGAGCGAGAGGACCGCGGAGGCGCCGATCGAGTTCTCGCTTGGCCGCTGGAACTGCAACGCAGACGACATCTGGCTCTGGATCATGAGCAGCTGTCGACTTGTGCCATTAATGCCCGAAAGCGCAATTCTTGACGCCAGGACGTTCGGCACGCGGTTGAGAGTGGCAGGAATGGCCGTCATGGAGATCGCTCCGATGACCAGATGGCAACCCCCGTGCCAGCGCCGCCCTTGCGCGCGGAGCCACCCCCGAGACCCCTCGCCACACCCTCCGGGACGGGCTCCAGCACCCCGAAGCGCCCCCGACGGACTCCGAAGACCCGCCCTTCGGGGATCGAGGGCGCTTGCTTCGGCCCCAAATGCGGTCACAATCAAAGGATGCCCATCCCCCTCGCCCCCTCGCGGGCCCGTCTGGCTCTTCCCCTCTCCATTTGCGCTCTCGCGGCATCCTCGGGCGCGGCCCTCGCCGGTGGCGAGATCCTCCTGATCCCGAACAGCGGGACCGACAAGGTCTGGGCGGTCAGCGCGATCGACGGCGCGATCATCAGCGAGAACTTCATCCCCAACACCGAGGGCATGCTCCAGCAGCCGATTCAGGCGATCCCGAGCGGCACCGGCACGATCCTCGTGACCGATGAGCTTCGGAAGTCGGTCTTTGAGTTCGGCGCCAACGGCGCGTACATCCGCACCCTCGCGAGCCCCAAGCAGGGCGTTGCGGGCGCCTACTCGCTCTGCGTGCGGGACGGGTTCGTCTACTTCACCAGCGGGAGCGGCGTCAGCACGAGCGCCGGGTATGTCTACAAGGTCGCCCTCTCGGGCGGACCGGTCACGGTCTTCAGCGACTGGACGACCGTGGGCGCGCCTCGCGGCATCCAGCCGTTCGGCAAGGGCTTCCTCGTCGGGAACTCACTCGATGACGACCTTGAGATCGTGGGCGCAGACGGTGTGGTCGCAGCGGTTCCCTTCCACAACTCCGACGGCGCGCTCGGCATCGATTTCCCGCAGCAGATCAAGAAGCTCGAGGAAGGACAGTTCATCGGCAGTTCGTGGCTGGTCTCGGGATTCACCGATCCGTCGGGGCTCTACCTCTACTCCGATACCGGCCTCTCGAACGGCTACTACGCCCCGGCGACCTCGCCGCGCGGATGCCACCCGCTTCCGAACGGGGACATCCTGTTCACGGGCGGCACCCAGATCCGCAAGATCGACATCGCATCGGGCAACTCGGTCATTCTCTACAACGGGAACTCGAGCCACAGCTTCCGGTTCATCGATGTCTACACGCCGCCGGCGCCTTGCGCCGCCGATGTGAACGGCAGCGGCACCGTCGACGCCTCCGATCTCGCCGTCGTGCTCGCGGCGTGGGGCACGGCGAATGCCACCGCGGACATCGACGGTTCTGGCCTCGTCGACGCCTCCGACCTCGCCGTCGTGCTCGCGGCGTGGGGCCCCTGCTGAGGACGCGTTTCGTCAACTTGAATCAAATGAACAGGACCAGCCTTGCGGCTGGTCCTGTGCTTTGAAAGGTGTCGTGCGCGTCGAATCAGCGACGACGGCGCGCGGCGAGGCCGGCAAGGCCGAGGAGCGCGAAGGCGCCCGGCGCAGGGATCGCACCCGAGTAGACCATGATGTTGTCGATGCGGTTCGAGCCCGTCGACGCGCCCGCGACCGTGCTCTCGAAACGCACGATGACATCCGCCTGATTCTCGGCGGCAACCCCGAGGCCCAGGCCGTAGCTGTAGAGCGGGTTGAAGACCGTGCTCGACCAAGTGCCAGGAGAGCCACCGCCACCTGACTGCAGCACGGTGTAGGTGAACAGCTGGTTGAAGTTCATGCCACCATCGACGCTCATGAGAACCTTGAACGCGGCGGGTCCGGTGCTGCTACGAGCCTGATCCCAAGTCAGCGTGAGTTCGGTGAACCCCGTCGTCGAGAAGCGCGCCTCGTAGTAGTCGCCCACCGACCAGTTGTTGCTCGAGAACGAGTACTGGCTTCCGTTGCCGGCGGGCGAGGTGTAGGTCGACGCCGCAAGCGCCTTCACTGCGCGGAGCTGGGTTCCGGCGGTGAGTGCCCCCATGTCTGCCACGCCAGCACCGTTCGGGCTCGGCGGCAGGTAGGTGGTTCCGGTCGGCACATTTCCCGTTCCGGTCGGGAACGCGGTCGGCATGGTCCAACCGACGACGAGGGCCGCCTGGGTCGCGGTCGTCAGGGCGGCTGCAACGATTCCAGCCGAAAAAACAGTACGGATCGACATAAGAAGCTCTCTCCAAATAGGGAACAGACAAGCCGCGAAGTGCGGAAGGGAAACTCGGCGTCGTGGCTGGCCCATGGAATCATGGTTGGCCGCGACCTCGGGCGATCTTCGGTCGGGTGAAGCCCGTCGAAGACCATGGCGATCGCTCGGGACAGAGCGACCCCTAGGCACACACACGCAAACGAGGCCCCGGGCCTGTCACCGAGTTCCGAAGATTGCGGAAAATGTTCCCCGACCCCACCCGGAGGCCCTGAGAAATCCGGGAACCCCCGATCCCCATGAACGCAGCGCATGGAACCTCGCTACCTCTATACCGACGCCCGCGGCGCTCGAACCGGACCGTTTTCAGAGTCGGAACTCGAGCGTCTGGCTGAAGTTGGGAGCCTTGACTGGACCGGCTCGATCGAGCTCGAGGGTCTCGGGCGGTCGTGGAGGGTCTCGGAGGTCGGGTGGCTCGCCGACGCAATGATGCGAGCGCGGCAGCGCCAGCGAATCGTGATCGATGGAACGGCGATTCCATTGGATCCAACGGACGCGGCTCCGACGCCACCGCCCGCTGCAAGAGCAGAACCCGCATCGGAACCCGCTTCCGGGGCCCCGCCTGAGCCGCCGTCCACAGGACAGGCGCCCCCGCTCCCACCGCGACCGACGCCGCCGACAGCGCCTCCCGTGGCGCCCCTCCACGCCCCGATTCCCGCCGAAGCCGCCTGCTCGCGGTCGACCTACATCGTGCTCGGGCTGCTTCCGTCGTTCATCGGGATCTTTGGTCTCCACAACATCGTGGCGGGATACACACGCGGCATCGTCCAGCTTGTGCTCGCGCTCACGACCTTTGGCGGCGTGGTCGGGCTTGTGCTCGCCCCGCCGTGCTGCGGCGTAGGCATCCCGATGTGGGTGGCGCTCTTCCTGTGGACCCTGGTTGATGTGACGACGGTCACCACGGACGCGCGGGGCGTCACGCTGCGCTGAAGACACCGGACCTGGATCAGAGCCTCAACAGCTGCTGGATCGTCTCGTCGATCGCGGAGATGAATCGCGCGGCGGCCTGGAACTGGCGCTGATAGGCAAGCATGTTGATCGACTCCTCGTCGATCGACACGCCGCTCAACGCCTGAATCTGCGAGTCAAGGCTCTCCCGCACGAGCGAGGTGCTTTCCGCGCGGTTGTTGGCCGCCTCGGCGCGGACGCCGAGCTCCGTGGTCGAAGCGGTCCAGAAGCCGCGGATGCTGCGGCCGCCGAGCGCCTCGATCGGGCTGGTGGCGAGGGCGGCAATCGCAAGCGCGCCGCCGTTCGAGCCCGGCACATGGTCTCTGGCAACCGCAAGGAGCCGCGGATCATTGAGGATCTGCGAGTTGATCTCGATCGTCTTGGCGTCGTAGCCGCCGAAGATGCTGTTGATGCCGATGGCGGCGAGCACGCCCGAGGTGTCGTTCGCGAAGCTCAGCTCGTAACCCGAATTGGCGTCGAGACGCAGCGTGTTGTCGGCGGTGATCGAGGCGGCCGCCGTGCCGGGCGGAATCGCGGCGTTGATCGCATTGCGGAGATCGGTGAGCGTCGCGGTGGCCGGATCGACCGTCACCACGACGGTGGTTCGCAGCCCGGTCGCCAGGCTCTTCACATGCAGCTCGAACGCGCCGTTGCGCATGGCGAACGGCAGTTCCGTGTTGTTGAGCGGCTCGGTGGCGTCGGTGATTCGATTGAGGCCAGTGACGGAGGTGATGCCGATCTGACCTTGGCTCTGCGAATGCACCTTGTTGACCTGGAACATCAGCTCGCGCGCCAGGGTGTCGAGGCTCTCGATCGCCGGCTCGACGGTCTCCGCGCGCTGGCGCAGCAGCGCACCGATCTGACCTTCATTCGGCGACATCAACGCGCCGTCGTTCTTGATGCGGAAGCGCGTGGTCAGCTCGCCGCCCACCACATCCGCGGTGACCTTGACGCCGCGCGAGAGGCCGCCCTGAACAAGCGGCTGCGAATCGACCACGACATCGATCATGCCGTTGGGCTGCTCGAGGGTGCTGATGGGCAGATACTTGGCGACTTCGTTGATGAGCGCATCGCGGCGATCACGGAGCTCATTCGCAGGTCCGACGCTTCCACCGAGCTCGTTGCGCGAGATCTGGACATTGAGGTCTGCGATCTGGGTGAGCAGTTCGTCCGCCGCGCGTACCGCGGTCTCAAGGGTGCGGTCGATCTCGGTGCGAATCTCGACATGATCCTTGCGCATGTCGCGGATCGAGCCCGCGAGTCCGCTCGCCTGCTGGACGACGACGGAGCGAAGCGCCTCGTCGTTCGGATTGTTGGCAAGCTCGCTGAAGCTGGAGAAGAACGCGTTGAGCCGCGATGAAAGGTTCGCGTCGCCAAGCTCGTTGCGGACGCTTTCGACCGCCAGGAGGAAGCGCTGGTCGATCGCGGCGCCGTTCTCGTCGCTCAGCGCGGAGCGCACGCGCCCCTGCAGCGCCGTATCGACGGTGCGCGAGATGCGCGTGACCTGCAGGCCGGTTCCGATCGTCTGGTTGTTGCCCCACGACTGCGGGATGGTGGTCGCGAGACGCACGCCCTGGCGGCTGAAGCCGGGCGTCGACGCGTTGGCCATGTTGTTGCCCGCGACCTGCATCGCAGTCTGGCTCGCCATGATGGCGGACCGTCCGACCTGAAGTGCACCGTTGAGGCTCATGGGTGGATGCTTTCGATGGAGGCGCCGCCGCGCATGCGGTCAGCTGCGGATGTCAAGACTGGAGATCACGCCCCCGCCGACGGTGGCGATCTGGCCGCCGCTCGAGTAGATGTTGGCGTGGGCGAGCACGGAGTGGACGGACTGGACGATGCCCGCGATGTGGGCGGAGAGGCGCTCGGCTGCCTGACGGACAACCGAACTCTCACGACGCACCTCGAGGACGAGCGTGCGGAGTTCCTCGCGCAGCGCGATCACGCGCGTGCCGGACTCACGCGGCAACTTCTCGCCGATCTCGACGAGCGAGGCATCGGGCGGGAGTCCGAGCCGGGTGGCGAGCGCCTTGGCCTCGCCGAGACGCAGCTGATCGAGTTCCTCGATCTGCGCGACGATGCGGCGTTCAGGCTCGTCGATCTTGGAGAAGCCTGCATAGTCGCCGGCGCGCAGTGCAGCACGGCGTTCCTTGGAGTGGCCGAGCAGCTGCTGGTAGAGCTGCCTGCTCTTCTCAAGCACGAGAATGAGCCGCTCGGGGCTGCCGCGGAACTCGACGGCCGTGCTGCGTGCCGCCTGCGGGCGTGCGGGCGCAACCGTCTCGGGCCGCGTGGCGGAGACCAGCGCCGGATGCTGCTTCTGCGGCGGATGCTGCGGCTTGACCTGTGGCGCCGCGGTCGTGCCGCCAGAAACCTGTCCTGGGCGGACCTGGATGGTTGGCTGAGGCTTGGGCGACGGCTGCTTCACGGCTTCGTTCCTCTCGCGGTGTACGGCGGGACTGGGTCTGAGGCGGAGCGCCTGCTCAGCGCGCGCTCAAATCGATCGGCGATGACGCCGACCACGGGGAAGTCGTTCGATGCGACGACACGGTCGGCCAACATGCCGTCGAGGAGCGGGCGGAAGCGCTTCTCCGCGACGCCGGGCTTGAACATGTCGGCAGCCATGTTTCCTTCGCGCAGCTCGGCGAAGATCGGCTTCACGAGGCCTTCGGAGACGAGCGTGCGGGCGGCTTCGAGCGCGAGTCCGCGTGGATCTCCGCGCCGTGCATCGGCGGCGAGGCGCGCGTCGGGCGCGAGAAGCGGCCGATTGGCGGTCATCGTCGGGGTGATGGCCGAGAGCGCGCTCATGACTTGATGATCTCCGCCTTGAGGGCTCCCTGCTTCGACAGGCTCTCGATGATCGACACCTGCGTCTCGAACGGCACATCGAGCTCGTTGAAGGCGTCGATGAGCGTCTTGAGCCGCATGCTCTGGGTTCTCGAGTCGCCGGTGGAGATTCCCGTCCAAGCGACCGTGTCCGAGATGGGCTGATCGGGCGTCGGCGTGATCGGCGGCGTGATGGTGGTGATGCGCAGGTTGGAACTCGTCACCGCGGCAGGCCTGAACTCGACGCGCTCATCGACGGTGATGACCTTGTTCATCGTGTCGATCACGATGCGTGCTGGCGTGCGGATGAGGTCGCCCGGCACCGAGAAGGTGAGCAGGCGCGCCACGAAGTCGTTCGCCTCCTGCGTGGTGTCGGAGGGAATCCGAACGCGGATGGTCTGGGCATCCTCGACCTTGGCGGCGTCGGAGTAGCCGGAGAGCGCCAGCTCCTCGTTGATGAGGTCGGCGATGCTGGCGGCGGTCGGATAGCCCGCGTACTGCGGGTGAAGCACGAGCGCGATGCTGTTGCCCTCGAACGGGCTCATCACCACATCGCGCACCATGCGCGCGCCACCACGGACGATGCCGGTGGTGGCGGTGTCTGGATCGATCTCGACGGCGCCCTCTGCGACGGCGAACGGCACCCACTGGGTGCGGTCCGCCGGAACAACGGGGCTCTTGAGGAAGCTTGTCAGGAGGATGCCGCCCTTGAGGCTGCTGGCGGTGCCGATGCAGCCGACGGTCACATCGAGGCGGTCGTCGAGCCGGGCCCCGCTGCGCGGGATCTCGACCGTGACGATCACGAGCGCGATCGACTTCATCTTGGCAAGGCTCTTGAAGTCCGAGCGGATGTTGCCAAGGTTCGAGAGCAACTGGGCGAAGGGCTGGCCGGTGACCGGAGAGTCCTTGAGGGCGTCGCCCGTCTTGTTGAGGCCGTAGACGAGGCCGATGCCGACGAAGCGGTCGCCTTCGAGACCACGCAGGCGCACATACTCCTGCAGTTCCCCGGCATGGGCCTTGGGAGCGGCGAGCAGCGCCACGAGGGCAAAGAGAACCGCGAAGAGCACGCCGATGAGAACCGGGCGTGCGGTGGGGTTCGATCGCGCAGAATCCGCGCGACCGGCCGGCCGCTCCACGGCCTGCAGGTGCTCGGATTCGGCAAAGGTTGCAGCGTTCATGCCTGAGACGCGTGTCATACGGGTGGACCTCCTGTCCAACCGCTCGACAGGCAACCCGCATGCCTAGGTCGGCGAGCCCCGGCCCGAGTCCCGGCC